>JBAZYX010000008.1:0-53491 GCA_041659105.1 Acidimicrobiia bacterium | reverse complement strand
AGGTACGGGTAGCCGGCCTCCGAGAAGTCGCTCGTGAGGTGGCCGTGCCAGAACCACGGGAGCTTCTCCGCCAGCGGGTTCGTGTCCGCCGCGACCATCCGCTGAAGCCACCACACCACGAGCGGGACGCGCTCGTCGGTGCCCGACGGGATCGTGTCGGGCGGCACGGTCATCGGCGGCGGCGCGATCGCGTCGGCGGCGGCGTCGACCGGAACGAGGAGGGTCTCGACGGTGGCGGCGTACCCCGCCGTGGCGGCGGCATCGAGGCGCGCGGCCGACGCGCCGAAGCCGGCGCGTCGGAACAGGTGAGCCAGGCTGTCGCGCAGCGCGGGGTCGATCGAGAAGCCGGCGTCCGAGACCGAGTCGGACCCGGCCGCGGGTGCAGTGGTCGTGGTGGTGGTCGACGGGGCCGGCGGCGCGCTCGTGGCGGTCGTCGGCGGCGGCGCGGTCGTCGTGACCACGGGAGCCGCGGTGGTCGTCGTGGTCGGCAGTGGCTCCGCGGCCGCCCCGACCAGATCCATGATCGCCACCCGGACTCCCCGTGTCCCTGCCGTGGCCTCCCAGGTCCCCCGCGGTGTCTCTATCGGCAGATCGCGGCGCAGAACTTGAACACCGCGACGTCCACCTCGGCGCTGCGGCCGACGAAGAAGTGGCTCGCGCCGGGGATCACCTCGAGCGTGGTCGCCCGCCACGTGCTCGTCACGTCCGCGACGCGGTCGGCCGACACGACGTCGTCGCGCTCGCCGAGGATCACGTGCTTGGGGCGGGGGTCGGCGCCGATCACGTCGAGGGCGTGCGCGGAGTGGAGCGGAGGCGCGATCACGCACCAGCCGGCGACCCGCGGGTGGTGCGTCGACAGCGCCATGTCGCCGCCGAACGACCATCCCGCGAGCAGGAGCGGGAGCGACGCGGGCACGGCCGCGGCGAGGGTGTCGACCGCGGCGGCGGCGTCGGCCCGTTCGGCCCGACCCTCGTCCCACGCGCCGTCGCTGCCCTCGACCCAGCGGAAGTTGAACCGCAGCGTGGTGACCCCCTGCTCGGGGAGCGTGCGGAACAGGTCGCCGATCAGACCGGCCCGCATCGAACCGCCGTACTGCGGATGGGGGTGGCACAGCACCGCTGCGGCCCAGGCGTCGGCGGCCACGGCGACCTCGCCCTCGAGGCCCGTGCCGTCGGCGCTGGCGAACCGGATCGCCTCGACGCTCACGCGGCGGTGGGGCCGATCTGGTCGATCACGAACGCGAGCACGAACGCTTCGTCGCGCCAGGCGTCGTAGCGCCCCGACGGACCCGAGTGCCCGGAGTCCATCTCCGTGCGGAGCACGAGGAGCCGGGCATCGGTCCGGGTGGCCCGCAGGCGCGCGACCCACTTCGCCGGCTCCCAGTACTGCACGCGGGGGTCGTGCAGCCCCGCGGTCACGAGCATCGCGGGATAGTCGGTCGCCTCGACGTTGTCGTACGGCGAGTAGCTCTTCATGTAGTCGTAGACGGCGCGATCCTCGATCGGGTTGCCCCACTCCTCCCACTCGGTGACGGTGAGCGGGAGGGCCGGGTCGAGGATCGTGGTCAGGCAGTCGACGAACGGCACCTCGGCCACGATCGCGCGGAAGTCGGCGGGAGCGAGGTTCGCCACCGCACCCATGAGCAGCCCGCCGGCGCTGCCGCCGCGCGCGGCGAGGCGGTCGGGGCTCGTGTAGCCCTCGGCGACGAGAAACTCCGCGCAGGTCACGAAGTCGGTGAACGAGTTGCGCTTGTGCAGGATCTTGCCGTCGTCGTACCAGCGGCGGCCGCCCTCGCCACCCCCGCGCACGTGCGCGATCGCGAACACGACGTCGCGCTCGAGCAGGCTGAGCCGGGCCACCGAGAACGTCGGGTCGATCGAGATCTCGTACGCGCCGTAGCCGTACAGCATGAGCGGCGACGAGCCGTCGCGTGCGAGCCCGCGCCGGTGCACGATCGAGATCGGGATGCGCGTGCCGTCGCCCGCGGTGGCCCACGCGCGGTGCGACTCGAACGCGGTTCGGTCGTAGTCCTTCACCGGCTGCTCACGGACGAGCGTCATGGAACGGTCGCCGAGGCCGTAGTCGAAGCTGGACGGTGGGGACACGAGGGACGTGTACTCGAGGCGGACGACCTCGACGTCGAACTCCAGGTTCGCGCCCAGGCCGACCGAGTACACCTCGTCGGGCATGGCGATCACGTGGTCGTCGCCCGCGGCGAGGTCGATCACCCGGAGCCGCTCGAGCGCGTCGGCACGCTCCGACAGCACGAGGTGGCCCGAGAACGCGTCGACGTCGTCGAGACGCGTGTCGTCGCGGTTGGGAACCAGCTCGGTCCAGTGCGCCCGACCGGGGTCGGCGACGGGTGCGACGGCGAGCCGGAAGTTCTCGGCGCCGTCGTTGGTGAGCACGAAGAACCGGTCGCCGTCACGGGCGGAGTGGTGGTGCTCGACGTGGTATTCGACGCCGTCGCGGCGCGGTTCGACGATGTTCAGCGCGGCGTCGGGCGTGTCGGCGTCGACGAACCACACCTCGGTGGTGAGCTTCGACGCGGTGGTGACGATCAGGTAGCGCCCGCTGCGGGTCCGCTCGACCGACACGTAGAAGCGCTCGTCGTCGTCCTGGAACACGAGCACGTCGTCGGCGACGGCGGTACCGAGGCGGTGCCGCCAGACCTGCCACGGCCGCATCGCGTCGTCGGGCCGCGTGTAGAAGACGGTGGTGCCGTCGTTCGCCCACGCGACGCCGTAGTACGTGTCGGGGACCTCGTCGGCCAGGTCGACGCCGGTCTCGATCTCGCGGACGCGCAGCGTGTACCGCTCGCCGCCGGTGAAGTCGGTCGAGTAGGCGAGGAGGGTCTGGTCGGGAGTCGGGGAGAGCGCGCCGAGCGCGAAGTAGCCCGAGTCGCCCGCCAGCAGGTTCTCGTCGAGGAGCACGTGCTCGCCGGTCGGCGTGCCCGCCACCGCGTCGGGGTCGGGGAGGCCCGGCGTTCCCGCGGCGCGCCGGCAGTGCACGGGGTACTGGAGACCTTCCCGCGTCCGGCTGAAGTACTCGTGGGAGCCCTTGCGGACCGGGGCCGACGCGTCGGTCTCGCGGATCCGGCCGCGGATCTCCTCGAACACCTGCTCGCGCAGTGGTGCGAGGTGGGCGAGGGCGGCCTCGGTGTACGCGTTCTCCGCTTCGAGGTAGCTGCGCACCGCGGGGTCGTCGCGCTCGCGCAGCCAGTACCAGTCGTCGGTCCGCACGTCGCCGTGCTGGCTCAGCACGGTGGGGCGACGGGGGGCCGACGGCGGGACGGGGGCGGACGGGAGGTCGGGATGCGGCATGGAAGGGCGGATTCTGGCACGCGAAATGCCCGGAAGGTCGAGACGGGCGCCGGGTACGCTCGCTCCCCGATGACGACCCCGGCCACTCCGATCACCGCCACCGACGCCGAGATCGAGGCGATCGCGTGGAATGCCGACGGCCTCGTTCCCGCGATCGCGCAGGAGGCCGGCACCGGTGCCGTGCTCATGCTGGCCTGGATGAACGAGGACGCGCTGCGCGCGACGCTCGCCGAGGGCCGGATGGTGTACTGGAGCCGCAGCCGCCAGGAGCTGTGGCGCAAGGGCGACACATCGGGCGACTGCCAGTGGGTGCGCGAGGCCTACTACGACTGCGACGGCGACACGCTCCTCTTCGTGGTCGAGCAGGAGGGCCGGGGCGCGTGCCACACCGGCGAGCGGTCCTGCTTCTTCCGGGGCTTCGGGTCCGGGGCCACGCCCGGGCGGAAGTGAGCGAAGGCGCCGGTGAGGAGTTCTGGCATCCAGGGCCGTCGCGAACGACCCGTCAGAGCCGAGTCTGACCGGCCGCCGGCGTGAGCGGCGCTGCAGTCCGGCCGACGCGGGCCGAGTTCCTCGAGCTCGCCCGCGAGTACACCGTCGTTCCGGTGTGGACCGAGGTGCTGGCCGACATCGAGACGCCCGTCTCGGCGTTCGTGAAGCTCGTGGGCGCGGGCATCGACGACGCGCCGGGGTTCCTGCTCGAGTCGGTCGAGCACGGGGAGCGCTGGGGCCGGTTCACGTTCCTCGGGCGCGACCCCGCGCTGCGCCTCGTGGTGCGAGGCCGTCAGGTCGAGTTCGACGGCGATGTCCCGCCCGGGATCCCGTCGGACCAGGGCGCGCTCGCCGCGCTCGAGGCGCTGCTCGCCCAGTACCGCGCCCCCCAGATCGACGACCTCCCCCCGTTCCACGGTGGCATCGTCGGCTATCTCGGCTACGACGTCGTCCGCGAGATCGAGCGGCTCCCCGATGTCCCCCGCGACGACGCCGGTCTGCCGGACGCCGCGTTGTCCGTCACCGGCCACGTCACCGCGTTCGACCACTTCCGTCAGCGCCTGTCGCTCATCGAGAACGTCTTCCTCGTCGACGGCGGCGATCCCGGCCCCAAGTTCGACGAAGCGGTGGCCCGGCTCGAGGCCCGCGTGGCCGAGCTGGCGCGGCCGCTGCCGTACGTGCCCTCCGCGCCGCCGGTCCTCGCCGACCTGCGGCTGCCCGACGTCACGTCCACGATGGGCGGGCGCCGCTACCAGGACGCGGTGGAGGAGGCGCGCGAGCACATCCTCGCCGGCGACATCTTCCAGGTGGTCCTCGCCCAGCGCTTCGATGTCGAGGAGTCGGTCGACCCCTTCGACGTCTACCGCGTGCTGCGCCAGGTCAACCCGTCGCCGTACATGTACTTCCTGCGCCAGCCCGAGGTCACGCTGGTGGGCTCGTCGCCCGAGCCGATGGTGCAGGTGCTCGGTGGCCGCGTGATCAGCCGCCCGATCGCGGGCACGCGGTTCCGGGGCCAGACCGAGGAGCACGACCGCCGTCTCGCGGCCGAGCTGAGTGAGAACCCGAAGGAGCGCGCCGAGCACGTGATGCTGGTGGACCTCGCCCGCAACGACGTCGGTCGCGTGGTGGAGTTCGGCACCGAGCGCGTCGACGAGCTGATGTCGCTGGAGCGCTACTCCCACGTGATGCACCTCACCAGCCAGGTCTCGGGCGACCTCGCCGAGGGCCGCAACGCGATCGACGTGCTCCGGGCCACGTTCCCCGCGGGCACGGTCAGCGGTGCGCCGAAGGTGCGGGCGATGGAGATCATCGACGAGCTCGAGCCGACCAAGCGCGGGCCCTACGCGGGTGTGGTCGGCTACGTCGACTTCTCCGGCAACCTCGACACCGCGATCGCGATCCGCACGATGGTGTGGCACGGCGGCAAGGCGAGCGTGCAGGCGGGGGCCGGGATAGTGGCCGACTCCGTCGCGGCTGACGAGGACCTGGAATGCGCCAACAAGGCCAAGGCGTTGCTCACGGCACTGGCCGCCGCCCGTGACCTGGAGTCGATCGCGTGACCGATCTCCCCGCCGTGTTCGAGCACACCCCCTGGGGGCTCGTGGTCGTGCACGGTCCCGACGCCACGTCGTTCCTCCAGGCGATCGTCTCGCAGGACCTCGACCCGGTCGGGGTGGGGCAGACGGTGCCGGCACTGCTGCTCCAGCCCCAGGGCAAGCTCGAGGTCGCGTTCCGGGCGACGCGGCGGGGTGAGCAGGAGTGGCTCCTCGACACCGACCCCGCGTACGCGGCGCGCCTGGCCGAGGGCCTGACCCGCTACAAGATCCGGGTGAAGGTCGAGATCGAGGACCGGACGGCCGACACCGCGATGGCGTCGGTCGTCGGCGTCACAACCGCGGTGGGCGTCGCGGGCGCACTCGTGGTCGCGCCCACGGTGTGGGGCGCCGCGCCGGGATGCGACGTGCTCGGCTCGGAAGCGTTCGTGCGCGGCTGGGTTCGGGATTCGGGGCTGCGCGTTGGCACGCCCGAGCAGCTCGAGGTGCTGCGCATCGAGGCCGGCCTGCCCAAGCTCGGGGTCGACGTCGACGACGCGACGATCCCCCAGGAGGCGTTCCTGGAGGTCGACGCCGTCTCGTTCACCAAGGGCTGCTTCATCGGCCAGGAGCTGGTGTGCCGCATCGACTCCCGCGGCCACGTCAACCGCTTCCTGCGCCGCCTCGCCATCCCCGGTGGTGCCGTGCCGCCCCACGGGGCCGAGGTGCTCGTCGGCGACAAGTCGGTCGGCCACGTGACCAGCGCCGTGGCCGTGCCCGGCGAGGACCGCGCCGTCGCGCTCGCGATGGTGCGCCGCGAGGTGGAGCCTCCGGCCGACGTGGTGATCCGCTCCGCCGGCACCACCACCCCCGCCACCGTCATCGAGAGGCGTCGCTCACCGTCGCTAGGCGACGGCGAGTAGCGCTTCGACCGTCGAGGCGCTGCTGGACGTCGGGTCAGCCGGCGACGGTGACGACGAACCGGACGCCGGCGCCGTCGAGCGCCTCGCAGCGGGCCGAGCCCCCCATGGCGTGCGCGAGCTCGTTGACGATCGCGAGCCCGATGCCGGTCCCGACGGACCGTCCGGCGACGGGACGGGCGGTGTGGAGGCGGTCGAACACCCGCTCGCGCTCGTCGGCCGGGATCCCCGGCCCGTCGTCGCCCACGTGTACCTCGATCCCGGCCGCGACCCGGCGCACGTCCACCGTCACCTCCGCGCGGGCGTACTTCAACGCGTTCTCGACGAGGTTGGCGACGATCTGGGCCAGGCGCTCGGGGTCGGCGTCGGCGGGGATCGGGTCGGCGCCTCCGGGGAGACCGGTCGCATCCGCGCCGCTCCCGGTCCGCAGCGCGATGCCGTACTCACGGGCCGCGGGCTGGAACCCGGCCACCGTCGTGACGACCACGTCGCGCGCGTCGATCGGGCGGGGCGTGAGCGAGAACTCGTGGGTGTCGAGGCGGGCCAGGTCGAGCAGGTCGGCGACGAGCCGCTCGAGCCGGCGGGCCTCGGTCTCGATGACATGGGCGGCGCGGATCCGATCCTCGGACCCGTCGACCGTGCCGTCGCCGATTGCCTCGGCGTACCCCCGGATCGACGTGAGCGGCGTGCGGAGGTCGTGCGACACCGAGAGCAAGAACGCGCGCTCGTGGCCCCGCGCGGTCTCGAGCTCGTCGGCCATCGCGTTGAAGCTCCGCGTGAGCCCGGCGAGCTCGTCGTCGCGCAACCCGGTCGTGTCGACGCGCGCGCTCAGGTCGCCGTTCGCGATCTGGTTGGAGGCTTCCTCCATCGCCGCGAGCGGGCGCGTCATGCGCCGCGCGAGGTACGCGCTCACGAGCGCCGCCGCGGCGAGCGCGAGGCCACCGGTCACCAGCAGGAACGTGCCGGCCCGCCCGAGCGGGCGTCGCTCGACCTGCTGGGTCACCACGACCACCGGGGTCTGGCCGTTGACCGCGTCGAGCGGGACGGCGACGTAGGCGCGACTTCCGTCGACCCCCGACTGCTGCTCACCGGCGATCAGGGCCACCAGGTCGAGGTCGCGCAGCTTCAGGTCCTCGGGAAGGTCGAGGAGCGTGGTGGGCTCGGTGGCGGTAGGCCGACCGAGGAGCCCGGCCGCACCCCGAGTGACGGTGCCGTCCTCGTTGATCGTGAACGTCGACGTGCCCGACGCCGCGAGCAGGTCCACCAGGGTGGTCTGGAGCCGGCGCGCGGCGGCTGCAGTCACCGGCTGGCTGCGGACCTGCTCGCCCAGGGTCTCCACCAGCGTGGCGAGCTCCGGCGCGCGCTTCTGGAGGTCCTTGACCGCGGAGTCGGAGGCGGTCTCACGCGCGAGTGCGGCCGCGCCGAGTGCGGCGATCACGAGCACCCCGAACGCGATCGCCACCATCGCCACCAGCAGCCGGGTGCGGAGGCGGCGGGTCGGCCGGCTCACGACGTGCGGCTCGTTCCGCCCGACTCGAGCCGATAGCCGATGCCCCGCACCGTGCGGATCTCGACCGCGTCGCCGACCTTCTTGCGCACCTGCGCGATGTGCACGTCGACAGTCCGAGGGTCGCCGTACCAGTCGTAGCCCCACACGCCGTCGAGGATCTGCTGACGTGACAGCGCGAGACCCGGTCGCTCCGCGAGGAAGCGCAACAGGTCGAACTCCTTCGTCGTGAGCTCCACCACGCGGTCGCCGATGCGCACCTCGCGCCGGCCGGCGTCGACGGTGACGTCGCCGGCCTGGACCACCTCGGGCGTGGGCGCGCCGTCGGTGCGGCGCAGCACCGCCTTGACCCGGGCGACGAGCTCGGCGGGGGAGAAGGGCTTGGTCAGGTAGTCGTCGCCCCCGAGCTCGAGGCCGAGGATGCGGTCGATCTCGCCGTCGCGCGCGGTGAGGAAGATGACGGGCGTCTGCGACTGTGCCCGGATGCGCTTGCACACCTCGAGCCCGTCGAGGTCGGGGAGCCCCACGTCGAGCACCACGAGGCGGGGACGGTGCTGGTGGAACGCCTCCAGCCCTTCGGTCCCGGTGGCGGCCTTCACCACCCGGTACCCCTCGCGGTCGAGATAGAGCGCGACGAGCTCGGCGATGTTGGCCTCGTCGTCGACCACGACGATCGTGCCCCGCTCGGTCATGCGGTTCCCATTCTGTCTCGCGGCGGACCCGGCCCCGCCGCATGCGACACGCCAGTTCTAGGCGACGGACGTGCGCGGGCGGTTCGGGGAGTGTGAGGGAACTGTTGTGCTGCGGGCGGATCGGCCCCTCCACTACGGTGCCCGCATGGCCTCGTGGGGGAACGGCTGAGGTGCGAGCGCTCGACGAACGGCAGACCGAGCAGTTCACGCGCGAGGGATGGCTCGCAGTCCCCGCGCTCGTCGACGGCGCCTGGATCGACCGGCTCCGGGCCGTCACCGCCGAGTTCGTCGAGCAGAGCCGTGCGCTCACGGCGTCCACCCCGCTGTTCGACCTCGAGCCCGACCACACCGCGGACGACCCGCGCCTGCGCCGCCTCAGCGCGCCCACGGACATCCACGAGACCTACTGGCGGCTCGCGTCCGACTCCGTCGTCACCGACCTGGTGGAAGACCTCCTCGGACCGAACGTGAAGTTCCACCACTCGAAGCTCAACTTCAAGGCCGCGCGCGGTGGGGAAGAGGTGAAGTGGCACCAGGACATCCAGTTCTGGCCACAC
Source organism: Acidimicrobiia bacterium (assembly GCA_041659105.1). Taxonomy (GTDB): domain Bacteria; phylum Actinomycetota; class Acidimicrobiia; order IMCC26256; family PALSA-555; genus CAIUKV01. The sequence continues at coordinate 44,470 of JBAZYX010000008.1, read as the reverse complement.
ACCAACTACGACCTCCTGACCGTGGGCGTGTACCTCGAGGACGTCGAGCCCGGCATGGGCGAGGTGGGGTTCGTCCTGGGCAGCCACAACGGCGAGCTGTACGACCTCTACGCCGACGACGGCGCGTGGGTGGGCGCGCTGCGTGACGACGACGTCCGCCGCGCGGGGGTCGAGCGGGCGGTGTTCCCCCTCGGGCCGGCCGGGTCGGTCACCGTGCACCACTGCCGCACGGTGCACGGCTCGTCGGTGAACCGTTCCGACCGCCCCCGCCCGTTGCTCCTGATGACCTTCGCCGCCGCGGACGCGATCTCGCTGACCGACCTGGTGAAGCCGTCGCCGCACGGCGAGGTGATCGTGCGCGGGGAGGCGGCGCGCTGGTCGCGTCACGACCCGCGTCCGTGCCTCATGCCGCCGATCGGCCCGTACCGGCCGATCTTCGCCGCGCAGCAGCGCGAGGGCTGATCCGGTGCCGGTCAGTCGAGCCGGCCGGTGCGGATCACCCGGGCCAACCACTCGCCGCTGGGCTTCACCGTGCGCTCCTGGGTGGCGCGGTCGACGGCGACGATGCCGAACTTCATCCGGTAGCCGAAGGCCCACTCGAAGTTGTCGAGCAGCGACCAGTGGAAGAAGCCGCGCACGTCGAGCCCGTCGTCGATGGTGCGGGCCACGCCGGCGAGGCTGTCGCGCAGGTACGCGATGCGCTGCGCGTCGTCGTCGGTGCCGATGCCGTTCTCGGTGACGTACGCGGGCAGCCCCGTCACCTCGACGGCGTGGCGGATCGACGCCTCGGCCGCGGTTGGCCAGTACTCGTAGCCCATCGGGAGCACCGCGACCCCGGGCTCGGGCCCGACCACGCCGGCGGGCCCGACGCGGGTGCGCGAGTAGGCCTGCACGCCGACGAAGTCGTCGCCCTCGGTCGCGTTCAGGAACACGTCCTCGTGCGACCCGCGCCACACGTCGATCTGGTCCTCCGAGCCCGGCTCCGCCGACCAGTCGCTCATGGAGACGGTGAGCCCGACCGGGAAGTCGCCCGCGGCGCGCAGCACCGGCACGGTGGCCCGGTGCGCGGCGACGAGGTGCTCGCTCGCGCGGGCGTAGCCGTCGAGGTCGTTCGCAGTCCCGGGCGGGAACAGCCCCCACAGGTAGCCCATGAGCCCGACGATGTTGGGCTCGTTGAACGTGCAGGCCATGTCGATCGCGGGTCCGAGCCGGTTCGCCGCGACCTCGGCGAAGCGCGTGAAGCGGTCGACGATCGCGGGGTTCGTCCAGCCGCCGTCGTCCGCGGCCCAGCGCGGGGTGGTGAAGTGGTGGAACGTGACGACGGCCTGCATGCCGCGCTCGTGGCACGCGTCGATGACGCGTTCGTAGTGGTCGAGCGCGGCAGTGGAGAACTCGCCGTCCTCGGGCTCGATCCGCGACCACTCGATGGAGAAGCGGTAGGCGCCGAAGCCCAGCGCCTGCACGAGGTCGAGGTCCTGTGGGTAGCGCCAGAGGTGGTCGCACGCGTCGCCCGAGGGTTCTTCGCACGCGGTGTCCGCCGCGTGCTCCCACGCCCACCAGTCGTTGTTCCAGCTGTTGCCCTCGACCTGGTGCGCGGCGGTCGCGGTGCCCCACAGGAACTCGTCGGGGAAGACGATCATCGCGAGAGGTGAGATCGTCGCGGCTCGGCCAGGAGCACCGCGAAGTCCGTCCACCCGTCGCCGCGCACGGGGGTGGTGGTCCACCCTGTGAACCACGCGCGTCGCTCGTCGAGCGGAACGTCGAACCACGGGTCGTGCCACGACACGAGGATCGGACAGTCGAGGAGCGGGAGCAGGAGTGGGAGCACTTCGACCTCGCCGCCCTCGATGTCGATCTTCACGAGGGTGGGTCGCAACCCGTCGAGGAGCGCTTCGGGAGTGATGGTCGGCACTTCGATGCCCGTGGTCGCGAGTCGCGACGCCGAGTCGCCGTACGCGAGACCGGGAGCGAGAAGGCGCGTCCCGGCGGCGGCAGCCACGGCGCTCCGCACGATGGTGACCGGCTGATCGCGCGTGTTCGTCTCGAGGGCCGCGTAGGCGACGGGGTCGGGTTCGACCGCGACGACCCGCGCCCCCATCTCGCACGCCCACAGCGTGACGGGCCCGATCCACGCGCCGATGTCCACGAACAGCGACTCCGGGCCGAGGAACCGTGCGAGCACCGCGCGGGTCTCGGGTTCCCAGTCGCCCCGGTCGTAGACATCCCAGAAGCCGTCCCAGCTGGTGGGCTTCACGCGGGACGGGCGGGCGGGGCTCGCGCCGTGACCGGCCCGGAGCTCGGGCGGATCGGGCGGGAAGCGGAGCGCGGCCGCGATCCCCACGAGCGCGACCGCGGTCATCAGCGCGAACACCACCGCGAGCGCGTGGCGGCGGCTCAGGTCCAGCGACGTCGCGCCCGCGACGATGGCGCCCGCGATCCCGGTGCCGAGGGCCGCGCCGAGCACGTCGGTCAGCTGCACGGCCGAGGTCGCGGCGCCTTGGCGACCCGGCTCGGCCTCGCTGAGCGCGACCATCGACGTGGGCGAGTACGACAGTCCCATGCCGAGCCCGCCGATGGTCCAGGCGAGCACGATTATCGCGAGCGGCGCATCCTCGATCACCACCACCGAGCCGAGCGCGATGGCGACGGCGATGAGCACGCCGCCCGCGGTCGCGAGCGAGCGCCGGCTCCGACGCCCGGCGGCGCGGGCCTGCACCCAAGAGCCCGCGGCCCAGGTGAGCGTCGACGGGGTGATCACGAGACCGACCTGGATCGGGTCGAGATGGCGAAGGCGCGCGAGCGCGAACGCGAGGAACGCGTCCGCGCCGAAGAACGAGAACGTGCTCAGGCCCCGGAACGCCACCGCGGCCGGGAGTCCCCGGCGGGCCCGCAGCGTGCCCAGGGGCGTGAGCTTGCGGAACTGCGTGATCCCGAGCGCGATCCCCACGACGGCGAGAGGGACGGTGATCAGCACGGTGGCCGCGCCGAGCCCGGCGAGGAGGAGCGCGGCGCCGGCCGCGAGGAGGAGCGCGGCCGCGACCGGCGGCGTGGCGTCGTCGGGGCGGCCCGCGCCGAGCGCGCGCATCGGTGGCAGCGCGAGCAGGGCCGCCACGGGCACGAGCAGGATCATCCCGATGAACACCGACCGCCACCCGAACAGCTCGGCCATCGCGCCGCCGAGCGCGGGCGCCACCAGACCGGGCACCACCCAGGCGGTCGAGAGCAGCGCGAACTGCTTCGGGCGCTCCGTCTCGGTGAACGCCTGGCCGATCGCGACGTAGGCCGCGTTGTACAGGGCGCCGCCGCCGAGGCCTTGCACGGCACGGGCGGCCACGAGCACGAGCATCGTGGGCGCGAGGCCGCCGAGGAGCAGTCCCGCGCCGAAGCAGACGAGGCCGACCACGTACACCGGGGCGGGCCCGCGCCGGTCGGACGCGTGCCCCGAGATGACGATGCCCACCAGGTTGGCGAGCATGAACGCGCTGAACAGCCAGCCGTAGAGGTCGTCGCCGCCGAGGTCGTGGGCGACGCGAGGGCCGATCGTGGCCACGGCCAGAGCCTCGAACGCGAGCACCGCGACGGTGATCATCAGCCCGACGGTCAGCCGGCGACGGGCGATCCGGGCCTCCCCGGCCTTGGTGGCCATGCCGCATGGTGGCACGATCCGCCCGTCCGGGGGTGCGCCAATAGGCTGCCGGACCGTGGTGCAATCGTGAGCGTCCTCGTGGAGATCGTCGAGTCGAAGCGGGGTGAGGTCGCCGCGCTCGAACCGCGCCGGGCCGAGCTCGCGGCCGCCGCGGCGGACGCGCCGCCCGCCCGGGACTTCCTCGGTGCGCTCCGGAACGGCACCCTCGGCGTGATCGCGGAGATCAAGCGCCGCTCGCCGTCCAAGGGCGATCTCGCGCCCGACCTCGACCCCGCGATCACCGCGACGGCGTACGCCGCCGGCGGCGCGTCCTGCCTCTCCGTCCTCACCGACGGTCCCTACTTCGGTGGAAGCGCTGCCGACCTCCTCGCCGCCCGCGCCGCAGTCGGCCTGCCCGTCCTGCGCAAGGACTTCACCATCGACACGCTCCAGATCGACGAGGCGCGCGCCATGGGCGCGGACGCCGTCCTGCTGATCGTGGCCGCGCTCGACGACACGGATCTCGCCGACCTCCACTCCCACGCGGTGGGGCGGGGGCTGACGGTGCTGGTCGAGGTGCACGACGACGACGAGCTCGACCGCGCCCTGGCGATCGGCCCACACCTCGTGGGCGTCAACGCCCGCAACCTCGCGTCGTTCGCCGAGGACCTCTCGACCGGGGAGCGGATGATCGATCGCATCCCCGCCGACGTGGTCGCCGTGGCCGAGAGCGCGATCCGCTCGCTCGACGATGCCCGCCGGATGGCCGAAGCCGGCTTCGACGCCGTGCTGGTGGGCGAAGCGCTCGTCCGTTCCGAGGATCCCACCCGATTGGTGCAAGCATTCCGCGCCGTGCCGACCCGGCCCCGCGCTCACTGAAGGGGGAACCCATGCGCTTCCATCTTCCCGTCGACAAGATGCCCACGGCGTGGTTCAACGCGTTGCCGGTGATGCCCGAGCCGATGCAGCCGCCGCTGCACCCGGTGACGCGCGAGCCGGTCGGCCCCGCCGACCTCGCCCCGCTGTTCCCGATGGCCCTGATCATGCAGGAGGTCTCGGGCGACCTCTGGATCGACATCCCCGGCGAGGTGATCGACATCCTGCGGCTGTGGCGGCCCACACCGCTGGTGCGCGCCGAGCGGCTCGAGAAGGCGCTGGGCACACCCGCGCGCATCTACTTCAAGGACGAGTCGGTGTCACCCGCGGGATCGCACAAGCCCAACACCGCGGTGCCGCAGGCGTTCTACAACAAGGCGGAAGGGATCACCCGGCTCACCACCGAGACCGGCGCCGGGCAATGGGGCACCGCGCTGAGCTTCGCCTGCACGCAGTACGACATCGACTGCAAGGTGTACATGGTGCGCGCGTCGTACGAGCAGAAGCCGTACCGCCGGATGATGATGGAGACCTGGGGGAGCGAGGTCGTCTCGTCGCCGGTCGACGACCCCGCCAGCCCGGGGTCGCTGGGCATGGCCATCAGCGATGCGGTGCGCGACGCCGTGGGGCGCGACGACACGCACTACGCGCTGGGCTCGGTGCTGAACCACGTCCTGCTGCACCAGACGATCATCGGGCTCGAGGCCCAGGAGCAGCTGGCCCTGGCCGGGGAGCGCAAGCCCGACGTCGTGATCGGCTCGTGCGGCGGGGGATCGAACCTGGGCGGGATCGCGCTGCCGTACATGCAGGACCCCGAGGTGCGCCTCGTCGGCGTGGAGCCGTCGTCGTGCCCGACGCTCACCGAAGGGCGCTTCGAGTACGACTTCGGCGACACCGCGGGGATGACCCCGCTCATGCCGATGTACACGCTCGGCCACGACTTCGTCCCGCCGTCGATCCACGCGGGCGGGCTGCGCTACCACGGCGACTCGCCCGTCATCTCCGCGCTCGTGAAGTGCGGCCGGATGGAGGCCGTCGCCTACCCACAGGGGAAGACGTTCGAGGCGGCCGTGCAGTTCGCCAACGCCGAGGGGAAGCTGCCCGCGCCCGAGACCGGCCACGCGATCCGGGCCGCGATCGACGAGGCGCTCGCGGCCAAGGAGCTGGGTGAGGAGCGGGTGATCCTCTTCAACTACAGCGGCCACGGCTTCCTCGACCTCGCCGCCTACGACGACTACCACAACGGCCGCCTCGTCGACGCGTAACGCCCCATTTCGACGTTCATCCACGCCTCATCCCCATGATGCGTTGCTCACCGTCGCTCAGCGACGGTGAGCAACGCATCGACGAACGAAGCGTGGATGAACGTCGGCGGGTCAGCCAAAGGTGGCCATGGTGACCGTGCCCTTGTCGATCTCGAAGTTGAGGCGCTCCGGGTCGTAGTCGAAGGTGACGGCGTACTCGGTGCCGTCCTCGCGGGTGATGCGCCACTTCCGCCCGTCGGCCTCGGCCTTCGCGATCGCGTCGCTCTTCGTCAGCCCCACGTACGCACGGGCCGCGGCGTCGCCTCCGGTCTGCTCGGTCCCGCCGTTGCCGTTGCCCCCGCTGCCCCCGCTGCCCCCGGACTTCACGGAGTCGCCGCCGCCGCACGCGGCCAGGCCCAACCCCGCGGCGACGATCAGCGCCAGCGCCAGCGCCAGCGCCAGTGCCGCGGCCGGGCCCCGGCGGCGTGTCATCGTCCCTTCCATTCCGGAGTCCTCCCGTCGCGCGCCGCGGCCATGCCCTCGGCGGCGTCGTCGGTGGCGAGGACCACGCGCCGCATCGCCTCGCCCATCCGCAGCGCGTCCACCCAGGGCAGCGTCTGGCCCCGGTACGCCATCTCCTTGACCGCCCGCACCGCGAGCGGCGCGCCCTGGCACAGGCGATCGGCGAGTCGGCGAGCCTCGGCGAGCAGCTCGTCGGGCGGCACCACCCAGCCGGCGAGCCCGATCTCCTTCGCGCGGGCGGCATCGATTCGGTCGCCCGTGAGCAGCAGCTCGAGCGCGGGCTGCATGCCGACGCGGCGCGGCAGGCGCATCGCGCCGACGATCGTGGGGGAGCCGAGCCGCACCTCGGGCATGCCGAACTGTGCGTCGGCCGCGGCGATGACGAAGTCGCACGCGCTCACGAGGGTGAGCCCGTAGCCGAGGCAGTACCCGTTGACCGCGGCGATCGTGGGCTTCCAGATCTCCATGCCCGACTCGAACGAGTTGACCGTCGGGATCTCCCAGAACGATCCGGGCCAAGCGCCGGCCGCCCCCGCGCCGTCGTGCAGGTCGGCGCCGACGCAGAACGCGCGCCCCGCGCCGGTCACGATCGCGACCCACGCGTCCTCGTCGTCGCGGAAGCGCTCCCACGCCGCGTTCAGGTCCTGGCGCAGCTCGCCGTTGATCGCGTTGAGCTTGTGCGGTCGGTTGTAGGTGATGGTGACGACGTGCCCGTCGCACTCGTAGCGCACCGCCGGCTCGTTCATTCCCGCACCTCCTCCGCCACCGTCGCGTCGACGGTGGGCTCCGGTGCCGCGCCGTCGGCCGACTCCGGAACCGTGCGGTTCGCTCTCGCGCCGAGGATACGGCCGACGACGACGAACGCGACCCCGGCGTAGACCCACCCCACCAGCTCGTCGAACACGTAGTGCTCGGCGAAGTACACGAGCACGAATGCCATCGCGGCCACGTAGCCCACCAGCACGACGCGCCAGCGGGGGCTGGCCGCGGCCCAGAAGACCAGCAGGAACAGCAGCGGGTAGGCCGCGTGCTCACTCGGGAGCGCGCCCACCGGGTTGGAGTACTTCGGGTTGCCCGAGAACACCTTGGCCAGGAAGTCGATCCCGATGTGGCTCCACAGCACGTCGGGCGCGCGGACCGTGGGCGGCAGCGCCCCCCGCTTGCTGGCGAGCCAGGGCGGGATGGCCGGGTAGATCACGTAGGTCGTGAAGCCGGCGAGGCTGCACACGAGAAACGTGTAGGCATAGCGGACGAACCGCGTGCGGGCCCGGAAGTACACGATCGCCCCCACCACGATCGCGGCGAAGAAGTGGCTCGCGTAGACGAGCAGGCACACGTAGTCGTACCAGTGCGGGTCCTCGACGTCGAGGAGCGCATCCTGGAGTCGCACCGTCGGCGCGGTGCCGCGGCCGATGAGCTCGTCGAAGCGGATCATCGGCTCGAGGTGGGCCCGGGGGATGAGCGAGGCGGCGTTGGCCCGGACGAGGTCATAGGCGGCCAGGATCACCAGCAGCGGGAGCCAGTCGAAGAGGGTCCGCAGCACCGGCTGCTCGTTGCGCCACCCGAGCAGCCAGATCAGGCCGAGCAGCCACACGAGCAGCACCGGGCGATCGGGCCGGCCGAACCCGGCCGCGGCGACGAGGCTGATGCCGACGTACCCGCCCACCCACGTGAACCGCCGATGCACGGCGGCAGCGTAATGCGCGGGGGCGCGCGACCCGAGCCGGTACCGTCGATGTCGTGTTCGTGAAGATCTGCGGCATCACCACGGAGGAGGACGCGCTCCTCGCCGTGGCGATGGGGGCCGATGCGATCGGCTTCGTGTTCGCGCCCGGCAGTCCCCGCCAGGTGTCGCCTGGCCTCGTGCGCGACATCGTCAAGCGCCTCCCCGACGGCACGATGACGATCGGCGTGTTCCGCGACGAGCGCCCCGAGCGCGTGATCGAGGTCGTCAACAAGATCGGGCTCACCGGCGCCCAGCTCCACGGTCGGGAGCCGATGTCGGAGGCCCGGATGATCCGACCCCAGGTGAAGTTCCTGATCCAGGCCTTCCCGGCGGGCGACCCGGCGCTGTCGTCGGCGGCCAACAGCCCGGCCGACGCCATCCTGGTCGACTCGCCCACGCCCGGCTCCGGGCGGGTGTTCGACTGGACCCTGGCCGAGGGTGCGCCCGGCGGCGTGCGGATCATGCTCGCGGGCGGGCTCGACCCCAACAACGTCGCCGAGGCGATCCGCCGGGTCCGGCCCTGGGGCGTCGACGTCAACAGCGGGGTCGAGACCTTCGTGGGCTCGGGGCACAAGGACCCGCGCAAGGTTCGCAACTTCATCGAGACCGCACGCGCCGTGGGCGAGGAGGTCGAGGCCGACGGGTGGGTCCCGCCGGAATCGTCCGACCCCGAGCTCGCGCCCTACGACTGGGCGCACGACGACCGCAGATGATGTGATGGCCCGATGACCGAGGTGACGACCCCCGCGCGCGGCCGGCCGGTCGAGCTCGGCGCGCCGGGGCCCGAGCCGACCGTCCGTGGTCGGTTCGAGAACTTCGGTGGCCAGTTCGTGCCCGAGACGCTGATCCCCGCGCTCGAGGAGCTCGAAGCCGAGTTCCGGGCCGCCTGGGTGTCGGAGGAGTTCCGGGCCGAGTTCGCCGAGCTGCTCACGTCGTACGCGGGCCGCCCCACCCCGGTCACCGAGTGCCACAACCTCTCCGAGCGACTCGGGGTCCGGGTCCTGCTCAAGCGCGAGGACCTCACCCACACCGGCTCGCACAAGATCAACAACGTCCTCGGCCAGGCGCTGCTCACCCGCCGCATGGGCAAGAAGCGCGTCATCGCCGAGACGGGCGCGGGCCAGCACGGCGTGGCCACCGCAACCGCGTCCGCGCTCTTCGGTCTCGACTGCACCGTGTTCATGGGTTCCGTCGACGTCGAGCGCCAGGCACTCAACGTGTGGCGCATGCAGCTCCTCGGGGCCGAGGTGGTGCCGGTGCAGTCGGGCAGCCGCACCCTCAAGGATGCCGTCAACGACGCGCTGCGCGACTGGGTGGCGTCGGTGGAGTCCACGCACTACTGCATCGGCTCGGTGGTGGGACCCCACCCGTACCCGTGGATCGTCCGCGAGTTCCAGCGCGTGGTGGGCGACGAGGCCCGCGCGCAGTGCCGGTCGATCCTCGGCGACGATCCCGACTACGTGGTCGCGTGCGTCGGCGGCGGGTCGAACGCGATCGGCACCTTCGCGGGCTTCGTCGACACCGAGAGCCGCCTCATCGGCGTGGAGGCCGGGGGGCTGGGGCTCGAGACCGGCAAGCACGGCGCGGCGGTCGCCCGCGGGGTGCCCGGCATCCTGCACGGCGCCCGGTCGCTGTTCCTCCAAGACGAAGCCGGCCAGATCCTCGAGGCCCACTCGATCAGCGCCGGGCTCGACTACCCGGGCGTGGGTCCCGAGCACGCGGCCCTCGCCGCGATCGGCCGGGCCGAGTACGTGTCGGCCGAGGACGATGTCGCCCTCGCCGGGTTCCAGCTGCTGTCGGAGACCGAGGGCATCGTCCCCGCGCTCGAGCCTGCCCACGCCATCGGCTGGCTCGCCCGGGCCGCGGGCGCCGAGATCCCGGCGGGCTCCACCGTGCTGGTCACGCTGTCGGGCCGGGGCGACAAGGACGCCGCCCAGGTCGCCGAGATCCTGCGGCTGCGCGACGCGTGAACCTCGAGTCGCATCTGCGAGCCCGCCGCGAGGCGGGGGTCCGGCTCCTCGTCCCGTACGTCACCGGCGGGTTCGGGCCGGAGTGGACCGACGTCGTGCGCGCCGTCGCCGACGCCGGTGCCGACGCCATCGAGATCGGCTTCCCGTTCTCCGACCCGGTGATGGACGGTCCCACGATCCAGGCCGCGTCCCAACGTGCGCTCGAGGGTGGGGCCACCCCCACGTCGATCCTGGACGAGGCCCGCTCGTTGGACGTCGGCATCCCGCTCGCGGTGATGACCTACTGCAACCTCGTGTTCCACGCCGGCTGCGTGCGCTTCGCCGAGGCGCTGCGCGAAGTGGGCATCGACGCCGCGATCCTGCCCGACCTCCCGCTCGGGGAGTTCGAGGAGTGGGCGGCCGCGGCCGACGCCGCGGGCGTCGAGACGGTGATGCTCGCCGCACCCAACACCACCGACGCCCGCCTGTCGGCGATCTGCGCACGCTCGCGCGGGTTCCTCTACGGCGTTTCGCTCATGGGCGTCACCGGCGAGCGGACCTCGCTCGCGTCCCACGCCACCGAGGTCGCGCGCCGGGCCAAGGCGGCCACCGATCTGCCCGTGCTCCTCGGTGTGGGCATCTCGACGCCCGAGCAGGCCGTCGAGGCCACCGACGTGGCCGACGGTGTGGTGGTGGGCAGTGCCCTCGTCGCCCGCCTGCTGGCGGGCGAGGGGCCCGAGGGCGCGCACGCGCTGGTCTCGTCGTTTCGCGTTGCGCTCGACGCCGCGAGCGAGCAACCGCAGGAGGCGGTGTGACGAACGGTTACCCCTTCGACGACAGCTGCGACCTCTGCGAGGCCGCGCGCATCACACCATGGTTCCACGAGGACGACGTCTGCTGGATCGCGGAGTGCGAGATCTGCGCGGTGCCGATGGTGGTGTGGCGCGGTCACGGCACCGAGCCGCCGGCCGACGAGCTGACCCACATGCATGCCCGACTCGCCGACGTGGTCGAGGTGCACTTCACCTACGAGCACTACGTCGACGACAACATGCGCAACATCCCGGACCACTACCACGCCCACGCGCGGCCCCGGGGTGGCTTCTTCGGCCACGGCCTCCGCCGGGCCTGATCCCGATCCGGCACCACGGGCGCTGGGCCCGGAGGGATTGCGCGGTACCGTCGTGTTCCACGAGCGGCAATCCCTTCCGACCCTGCCGCCGTATACCTCCGTGTGGACCGTCTCCGACGAAGCGCTCCTGGCCGGCATGGCCGCCGGCGATGCCGACGCCGCCACGGCGTTCGTCGAGCGTTTCCAGCGTCGGGTCTACGGCCTGGCGCTGACGATCGTGGGCGAGCCCCGGGCCGCCGAGGACGCGGCGCAGGAGGCGTTCCTCCGGGCCTGGCGGCACGCCGCGGCGTACGACGCCCGGCGGGGGAGCGTTGCCACCTGGCTCCTGACGATCGCCCGCAACGCGGCGATCGACCTCGTGCGGGTGCGGCGTCCGGTCGCGATGGCCCCGGAGACCCTGGCCGCGTTCGACGAGCGCGACTGGACGGCCGACCCCGCCGACCGCAGCGTGGTGGCCGACGACGCGCGGCGGCTGCACGCGGCCCTGCAGCGCCTCTCCGACGAGCAACGGCACGCGGTGATGCTGGCGGGGCTGTACGGCTACACGGCGCGCGAGATCGCCGAGATCGAGGGCATCCCGCTCGGAACCGCGAAGACGCGCATCCGCACCGCGCTCATCCGCTTGCGCGGGATGCTCGTGCGCGAGGAGCAGGAATGACCGTCCGGGCCGGGTGGTGGCGTTGAAGCCGCTCGACTGCGGCGAGGCGCGCGAGGTCGCGCCCGAGTTCGCGCTCGGCGTGCTCGACGGCGACACGCGCTCCGAGGTGGTCCAGCACCTCGACCGGTGCCCGGCGTGCCGAACCGCCGTCACCGAGCTGGCCGAGACCGCCGACGCGATCGTGCTGCTCGCACCCGAGGCCGAGCCGCCGGTCGGATTCGAGCGGCGGGTGATGGAGAAGATCACAGGGTCGGAGCGACGCCGACGCTGGCGTACGGTGAAGCTCGTCGCCGCGGTGGCCGCGGCGGCCGCGATCCTGAGTGTCGTGACTGTGCGGGTGATCGACCAGTCGCGGTCCGACCCGACGGTTGCCGCCCCGGCTGCGACCACCGTGGCGATGGTCGGTGGGGGCGGACTCCGGGTGGGCCAGGTCGACGTCGTCCCCGACGGTTCGATGTCGACGCTGTCGCTCGTGGTCGACTACGCACTGCCCGACGGCGAGTACCGCGTGGCGCTCGACCCCGCGGGTGGTGGCCGCCGGATCCTCGGAACGGTCACCGTCGCGGGAAGCCGCGGAGCGTGGTCGGGGAGCGCCTCCCTCGGTGGCCAGGCCGCGCAGCTCGCCCTCGTCGACGTCGACGGCCGCGTGCAGTGCTCGGCCGACCTCCCCGCGTGAGATACGCGCCGGGCGCCGAAGAAGCTCGCCGATTCGGCGGTTGAACCGCGTTCCGAAGCTGTCCCACCACTACCGTCTCGGCGGGCGATGGCGGAGGGCACGCGCCATGGAGCACGAAGACGCGAGACCGGACAACCCGCAAGCGGGCGGGATCGGCCGTCGTCGGCTCATCAAGCGAGCCGCGATCGTGGGCGGCGCGGTGTGGGCCGCTCCCGTCGTGCTCGACAGCCTCGCGTCGCCGGCTGGCGCCGTGTCGGTCCCGACGGGCTGTTACGTCTTGTACAGCCGGGTGGGTTCCGGGACGTGGCAGGCGTGGTCCGGGAGCCAGCCGTCGGGGACCGGGCCGACCTGCGCTCCACCGACGGGCTCACCCTCGTGCAGCCCCACGGCGGCGAGCGCTTCGGAGCTGGTGGTGCTCAACCTCCCGACCCCCGACGTGTCCAACGGCGGCGGGTCGGCGGTGACCGTGAGCGTCAAGTCGGGCTACGACTGCACGATCGTCGCGGCGTCCGCGACGATCGAGACCAACGGGGGTGAAGCCGATCGCTGCCGGTCCCGCCGCTCCGACGGCACGAGCGGCGGGACGACCTTCAGCGGCCTGGGCACCTCGTCGGTGACGATCGACCCGAACGGTGGCTCCGGCGACGCGTGGGACACGAATGGTGGGGGCATCGAGAGCGTCATCGGCATCATCATCAAGTGCACGTAGTCACGGGCGGAGCTGGTCGGTGAAGAACGCGAGCACCTGATCGAGCGCGTCGCGGGTGGGATGACCGGGCTCGTCGACGAAGTGCTCGGTGAGCACCGAGTGCGCGGCGCGCGGGATGTCGTATGCGTTCCCCTTCGACGAGTCGATCTCCACGGCGATGAACCGGTCGCCGAGCACGCGCCGCAGGGTGTCGAACCGCTCGGGGGGCACCGCGGGGTCCTTCGTGAACCGCAGCCCCATCGCGCACGCGCCCTGGGCGGCGCGCTGCTGCACGCGGGCGACGTCGGCGTTGCTGATGCCGAGGGCGCGCCGTCGGGCCGGTGACACCGGGAACGGGAGCGACGGCTGGCTGAGCACGGGCGCCAGCATGCGGTCGTCGACCATCATCCCGAGCGCGAACCCGCCCGTGAAGCACATGCCAACCGCACCCACGCCGGGCCCGCCGCAGGCCTCGTGCGCGTCGGCGGCGAGGGCCCGCAGCCAGGCGATCGCCGGGCTGGTCGTGTCGAGGGCGAAGGTGGCGAACTCCTTGGCCACGCATCCCCGGGAGATCGACTGGAGCACGTAGCCCCCGGTCGCCGGGCGGCCGGGCTCGCCGAACAGCGACGGCATGCGCACGTGGAAGCCCGCGTCCACGACCCTCCGCGCGAACGCCGCGACCGGCGGGGTGATCCCCGGCATCTCGTGGATGACGACCACGGCCGGGCCGGCGCCCGCCGCGTACACCGGGCGGGACGTGCCGTCGGCGGTGAACGTGGACTCCGTGAAGCCCTCGAGGGGGTCGGTGGTCATGGGGTCACCTCATTGCTCGGAGGGGCTGATGTCGTCGAGTCGGCGGTCGGCGGTCTCGGGGAGGCGCGGCACGACGAGGAACGCCGCGATCAACGGTGCCACGCCGCACAGGGCGATCGCGGGACCGAGCCCGCCCACCGCGCTCTCGAGGCTGGTGGCGAGCACGAGCCCGACGGCGGAGCCGGCCACGCCACACACCAGGAGGAACCCGTTCGAGGTGCCGCGCACCTCGGTGGGGAACAGCTCGGTGTCGAGCGCGCCGAGTGCGAGCCCGCCCGCGAGCGCGGCCACGATCGCGACCATCGGCGAGATCCAGAGGAGCCAGCCGCCGGTGAGGAAGAAGCTCATCTGGAAGGCCGACGCGATCACCAGCCCAGCGATCGTCACGGGCCGCCGGCCCCGGCTCTCTGCCAACCGACCGCCGAGCACCACACCGAGGATCCCGGGGATGCCGGCCGTCACCGTGCGGAACAGGGCGATCTCGGAGTTCAGGAAGCCGTGCTCGCGGCGGAGGTACCGGTTCGTGAGCTGCGACGACGGCGCGCTGAACAGGTTGGTGAGGAAGCCGGCCAGGCCGAGCAGGAGGAAGCGTGATCCGTACTTGCGGTCGAAGACCTCGCGTATTCGGCCGCGTTCGACGTCGCGCGACTCGATCCGTTCGTAGCGCTTCGTCTCCTGGAGGTGGACCCGCAGCGTCGGGATCACGAGCACCACGAGTGCGCTCACCGCGAACGCGATGCGCCACCCGTTGTCGCCGAGGTCGGCGAGGGGCAACAAGATCACGGAGAACGAGAACCCGAGGCCGAACGCGAGCCCGAACATCGACAGCGCGAACGCGCGGGCGCCTTCGGGCGCGTCCTCCACCGCGGCGAGCCCGGCGATCACCAGCACCGCGTTCACGAACGCCCGGGTGAACAGCTGCGCGACGGTGAACACGGCGAACGACGGTGCGAACGCGGTGACCGCGTTCGCGACGGCGGCGCCGATCACGCAGGTGAGGAGCGTGCGGCGCCGCCCGAACCGGTCGGACAGGCTCGCGGCCACGAGGGACACCAGCACACCGATCCTCGAGATGGCGAGGGCCCACCCGAGGTCGGAGTCGGACCGCGAGAAGGTCTCGGTGACTGCGTCGCCGTTCTGGGTGAACAGCGCGCCGCAGAAGCTGGCGGCCGCGGCCACCACGGAGATGGCGGCGAGGCGGGCCATCTGGTCGCCGGTGAAGGCGACCGGCGGCAGCAGCATGGTGCGACCCGGGGGCTCGGGCGGGGGCGCGTCGTCGACGGCGGCGGTGACCCGGGCCGCGGCGTAACGGAGCTCCCGGCGGGCGTCGACGCGACGCAGCAGGTCGACGAACCAGCCGAAGTAGGGGATCCGTTGGTCGGACGACGCCTCGATGGCGAGGCGGGTGGTTCCCGGCTCGGTCCCGGGTTCGATCGCGTGGGTGAGGAGCAGGCCCGTCGCGCCCACGGATTCGGCGGCGGGAAGCTCGACGGCCGCGATCGCGGCCACGTGCGCCGGCGCGGCGGCGAGGGCCGTTTCGAGGCGTCGCCGCACGTAGGGCATGCTAGGACCACTCGCCACCCCTGCGCAGGAGGATGCACCCCCATGGCCGAGCTCGCCGTCGGCAAGAAGGCACCCGCGTTCACGCTCACCGATCAGAACGGCAACTTGGTGAAGCTGTCGGACTTCGCGGGCAAGCCGGTCGTCGTGTACTTCTACCCGAAGGCCGACACGCCCGGTTGCACGCAGCAGTCGTGCAACCTGCGCGACGCGATGCCGGAACTCGACAAGCTGAAGGCCGTGGTGCTCGGCATCAGCCCTGACACACCCGCGAAGCAGAAGAAGTTCGACGACAAGTACGGCTTCGGGTTCCCCCTGCTCGCCGACGAGGACCACACCGTCGCCGAGAAGTACGGCGTGTGGGCGGAGAAGTCGATGTACGGCCGGAAGTACATGGGCATCGTGCGCTCGGCGTTCGTCATCGACGCGGCCGGCAAGCTCACCGGCGTCTTCTACAAGGTCTCCCCGAAAGACACAGTCCCCAAGGCGATGGAAGCCCTGAAGGGCTGAGGCGGGGTCGCCGGACCTCCGGCGACAGCACGCTGCGGTGCCGTGGCGGGATCACTCCAGAGCGGGCATTGTGCATTCCCACCAAGGAGTGCGTTCGTGTTCGGTGGATGCACTGATAGCGGGAGGGCCGATGCCGAGCGCCGATGAGATCCGAGACGTTCAGCGCGCGACGTGGGCCGCGCTGTCTGCGGGCTGGGAAAAGTGGGACTCGGTCATCATGGAGCAGCTGGGCCCGGTCGGCGCAGCGATGATCGAGCGTCTCGACATCGCTGAAGATCATCAGCATCTCGACATTGCCTCTGGCACGGGTGAGCCGGGTCTGAGCATCGCGAGACTGTCGCCGAAGGGACGCGTCGTGCTGACCGACCTCGTCGCGGAGATGCTGGACATAGCCGCCCGACGAGCCAGGGCGCAAGGGATCGCCAATGTCGAGACGAAGGTGTGCAGCGCCGATGATCTGCCGTTCGACGACGCCACATTCGACAGCGTCTCCGTGCGCTTCGGGTACATGTTCTTCCCCGACGTGGGCAAGGCGACGGCCGAGTTCGCGCGCGTGCTCAAGCCAGGCGGACGTCTCTGCTCGTCGGTATGGGTCAAGCCCGAGGAGAACCCGTGGACGACGATCGCCATGCAGGCAATCGCGACCGAGGCGGTGCTGGCGCCGCCCGACCCGGACGGACCGAACATGTTCCGGTGCGCTGTCCCGGGACATGTCAGTGCCCTGTACGAGACCGCGGGGCTGCACGACGTTGCCGAGTGGGACGTCGACGTCGAACTCGTGACGCGATCGCCCGCGCAATATTGGGAGATGATCAGCGAGCACGTCTCGCTCGCCGTTGCGGCGCTTCAGCAGGTCGACGAACCGGCGCGGGAGCGGATCCGAGCAACCGCCATTGCGAAGGTGGGCGCGTTCGAGAAGGACGGCGAGGTCCGGATTCCGGGCGTGGCGCGCTGCATCGTGGGAACGAAGCAAGACGCGAGCGGCACGCGCCCACGCAACGGCGCACGATCCTCCAACGCGGGCTGACCGACCCAGCCGCAGGCCGAAGCCGCGCCTTATCTGCTGTTCGGCGCTCCGTCCTCTGCGCGTCGGCCGCGCCAGAATGCGCGTCCCCAGCGGCCCCCTTCCGCGGGCTTGCGATGACTTCCGACGGACGGCAGCGTCCACACGGCGACGCATCGCCAACCGGCAAGGGGGGGGCAACATGGGCAAGCTCATCGTGACCGAGTTCATGACGCTGGACGGGGTGGCACAGGCCCCTGGAGCGCCCGACGAAGATCGAGACGGCGGCTTTGTGCACGGCGGCTGGCAAGCGCCGCTGCTGGACGAGGAGTCCGGCAGCGTCTTGTTCGAGCAAGCGAGGAGCATGGACGCCCTGCTCCTCGGCCGGAAGACGTATGAGATCTTCGCTGCCTACTGGCCGAGCGCTCCCCAGGAGAACCCGTTCGCCGGCCTGCTCAATCGTGTGCGCAAGTACGTCGCCAGCCGCACGCTGACCGGCCCGCTCACATGGCAGGGCTCGACGCTCGTCACGGGCGACTTCGCCGAGAGCATCTCCGCCGTCAAGGAGCGCCACGACGAGGTCCATGTCATTGGCAGCCTTGACCTCGTGCAGTCACTCCTGCGTTTCGGCCTGGCCGACCGATTGAACCTGTGGCTGTACCCGCTGGTCCTCGGCAGTGGCAAGCAGGTGTTCGCCGACGGGGCCGTACCGACCGCGCTGCGGCTGACCGAATCCGTCACCTACGCCAACGGCACGCTCCATCTCAGCTACGAGACCGCCGGCAAGCCCACGTACGGCGACATGACCGTCGAGACGGATGACCTGCAACATCCCGCCGGAGGCGACTAGGGAGCGACGCGTAGCGCTGTTCCCAAAGGTGCCGATCGGAGACGGTGCACGGCGGTCGCTCTAGGGACAATCTCGAACGCCGGGTTGGTTGAGTGTCTGGATCCGCAGCTCACATGGCGGAGAGCGCGTCCCACATGATCGGGAAGAACGCTGCGGCGAGGCCGAGTCCCACCAGATGTACGCGGTCACCAGCCGGCTTGAACCCGACGCCCGCGGCAATGAACAACGCCACGGCAACGATGTAGAAGATTGCCCTCGGTGTCGCGCCCATCACGCTGATTGCGAGCATTGCTGTCCTCCCTGTTCGGATGCTGACAAGGCAGGCTTAACACGCAGGCTTGGAGGAGCGAGGGATCTGCTGGCCGCGTGCCGACACTCTCTCGGACGCTCGTGCCTCAGCTCCGGTCGCGGCTGATGGCGTGGGACCCGATCGGCGTTGCGGATGCTCTCGAAGCGCAGGACGAATACGACTGCCTCATAGGCCCCCTCATGCGCCAACTGAGCGCTGATGTCAGCGACACCGAGATCGGCGATTGGCTCCTGACCGAGATGCGCGAGCGCTTCGGGATGACTCCGAATGGGGACGGGCGCGGCCTTGCGGCAGAACTCGAGCGATGGTGGGCCAACGCCACTCGGAGCCCATGCCCGCCGACCGGCATTGTCGTCGGGGGACATTTGGACACGCTCGGGTGTGCGAGGCAGATGTCGCCGGATTTCTTCGGTGAGGACCGGATAAGTGTCATACCGCTGGTTGATGATGGGGGTATGGGCGAACACCGGTTCGACTTCTCGGGGCTGCTGGTCGAGTTGCGGTGCCATACGACGGGGTGGCTCGAGGCTCGGCGGGAGTGGCTGGTGCGTGAGCAGCGTCGTTTGCATGTGGAGGAGCTGGCGGTGTTGCGGGTGCTCGATGAGCGGGGTCGGGTCGATGACTCGTTTGCGCAGGCGGATGGGGTGTCGGTGCGGGATGTGCGTCGTAAGCGGGCGACGGCCCGGAACCTCGAACGCCAGCCCAACGTCGCGAACGCGGCGGCGAAGGGAGACCTGTCGGAGGAGCAGCTCGATCAGGTGACCCGGCTGGTCGATCCCGACGATCCGGCGTCGGACGAACGGTGGGCCGAGGAGGGTTCGTCGTGGTCCCCCCAGGACCTCGCCACGAGGGTCCGCGCGCAGCGGAAGCCGACCATGGAGGATGCGGCCGCGCGTCGGGCGGCGCGGGAGTTGCGCTACTGGCGGAACCAGGATTCGGGGATGCTCGATGGCCGGTTCTCGTTGGCGGATGTGGATGGGGCCCTGTTCGAGTCGGTGTTCGATGAGATGATCGAGAAGTTGCGCCCCGCGAAGGGTCAGGCGTGGGAGACCCGCGAGAACCGTGGGGCTGACGCGCTCGTGGACCTGTGCCGGAACTATGCGCACGTCCAGGCCCAGTCCGGTCCCGCACCGCATTTCACGGTGCTGGTCCCACCCGAGGGGCCGGCGACGGTGGCGGGGATCCCGTTGCCCGACGCGATGGTCGAAGCGTTGCGTGCCGAAGCGAAGATCGAACCCGTGCTCGTCGACCACACCGGTGCACCCGTCGTGGTCGGTCGGGTCGAGTCCGTGTTGTCGGAGAAGACCAAGCGGGTGGTCAAGCAGCGCGACGGGAAGTGCCGCTGGCCGGGCTGTGATCGTCGCGTCGGACTCGAGGTCCACCACTGCTGGCCCTCCTCCTGGGGCGGCACCGACGAGAAGTGGAACCTCGCCACCGTCTGCACGGTCCACCACCCCCAGCTCGCCCCCCAAGGGCCGCTGCTGCTGCTGGGCAACCCCAACAACCCCGCCGGACTCTCCCTCATCCACCGCGACGACCTCCCCCAGCTCGCCGACCTCGCCGCCACCCGAGCCCGAGCCGGACCCGAAGCCGCTTAGGAGGCCGCGTCCCGAGGCGAGCGAGCGTCGGCGCGGCAGAGGTAGAGGAGGTCGTCGCCGTCGAGGGCAACGTACCGGAGGCCCACGCGCTCGAGCAGGTGCTGGGTGCGCTCGTCGTCGGACCGGGCGAACGCGACGACGCGCACGAAACCGCGCTCGACCAGCGCGTGCTCGACCACGAGGCCGAGGGCCTCGGTCCCGTAGCCCTGGCCGCGCGCCTCGACGTCCAGCGCGACGCTCACTTCGAGGGTGTCCTCGTCGGGCTCGACCCGCACGCCGACCGTGCCGATCGCGCGCGTGTCGGCCCGGCGCTCGACGACGAGGTCGATCCCGGGGCCGGGTACGAACGGGTCGATGGTGTCCGCTCCCCGTACGGAGACGCGGGTGGCGTGGAGGACGAACGCGAGCGGAGCGCCGCTCATCCCGCGGCGGTGCCGGCGTCGGGGTCGGTCTCCGCGATGACCCGCGCGAGCGCGGCGAGGGCGAAGTCACACGCCTCGCGGTCGGACATCGCGGTGCCCTGCGCCCATGCAGCTCGGAGCGCGTCTTCGCCGATCTCGGCGGTGAGCCGTTCCTGCATCTCGTCGGGTCCCACGCCGATTCTCATGGCGAGGTTCTCGATCTGGAAGATCTGGATCGCGGCGGAGAAGATCGTGGCGGCGTCGGCGCTGCGGCCGACGATGAGCAGGCTCATCCCCGTGGTCGCGAGGACCGTCCCGTACTCCTCGGGCGAGCCGTTCGCGGCGACGAGTGCGAGGGCCTGCTCGAGGTCGGCAGCCATCCCGGCGAAGTCGCCGAGGCGGCCTCGGACCCGTCCCGCGTTCGCGAGCGCATAGCACGCGACCGACCGGCCGCCCGGGAGCCGGGCCAAGCCGATGCGGATCGCCTCGTCGTAGATCGGCAGCACACCCTCCGGGTCGTCGTCCTCGTGGACGTACCCCTGCATCAGGAGCGCGTACGCGAGGTCGAACGGCTGGGCGGCGGTCCGGGCCGCGCGCTCCGCGGCCTCGGCCGCGGCTCGCGCGGCGTCGAGGTCTCCCCGCCAGCGCTCCACCGCGCAGAGCACGACGAACGCGCGGGTCTCCTGGAGCGGGTCGCCACCGCTGCGCTCGATTGCCGCCCACACGTTCTGGCGCGCCTCGTCGAGATGGCCCGACCGCATGTCGGTGGCCGCGACGTTGAGGTGGTGCGCAGCGCCGACGTCGACACCGAGCTCGCGGGCGAGGTCGAGCGAAGAGGTCGCCTGGGTGTACGCCGTGTGCGGGTTCTCCCCGCGCGAGATCGACCGGTTGGCCGCGGCGGCCATCGCCCGAGGTGCGAGCGGGTGCTCGTACGCTCCGGGGATCGCGAGGGCCCGGTCGATGAGGCGGCCGATGCCGCCGGTCTCACCGAAGAGGTAGATGCTCTCGAACGCCGTGGAGAGCCGCAGCGCCCGCTCGGCGTCGCCCGCGGCGACGAGCCAGCCGAGTGCGGCGGCGATGTTGCGCACCTCCCGGCGGACGGTGCTGGCGCTCCGGTACGACCCCACCTGGCCGAGTGTGTACGCGAGGTTCGCGAAGTAGTGCGCGTGATGGGTGCGGGCGTCGTTGACGTCGCCCTGGTCGACGAGGAGCTCGGCCGCGAACTCACGGACGGTCTCGAGCATGCGGTACCGCATCTCGCCCGCGGCCTCCTCGGCCAGCATCAACGACTTCTCGACGAGTGCGTCGAGGTGCTCCCACGCATCGTCGCCGATCACCGCGTCGGCCGCCGCGAGGTCGAACGGGGCCACGAACACCGACAGGCCTGCGAACGCGGCGCGCTCGTCGGGGTCGAGGAGGTCGGTCGACCACGCCAGCGCCCCGCGCAGGGTCTGGTGCCGGCCCCGCACCTTGGTGCCCCCGGTGAGCAGGCGGAAGCGCTCGTCGAGGCGGTCGAGGATCTGGGCCGGGGTCAGGCTGCGCACCCGGGCGGCGGCGAGCTCGATCGCGAGGGGGATGCCGTCGAGCCGGGTGCACAGCTGCGCCACCGCCTCGGCGTTCTCCGCGTCGAGCACGAAGTCGTGCCGGGCGGCTTGGGCCCGCTCCAGGAAGAGGCGGCCCGCCGACGACGCCGCGACCGCCTTCGCGTCGGACCCGACCGGAGGGAGCAACGTACCCAGCGTGTAGGTCTGCTCGCCGGGCACGCCGAGGGCCTCGCGGCTGGTGGCGAGGACCACCACCTGCGGGCAGCGGGCGAGGATGTCGTCCACGAGCTCCGTCACCGGCGCGAGGAGGTGCTCGCAGTTGTCGATGACGAGCAGCGCCTGGCGGTTGCGCAGGAACCACGGCAGGGCCTCCCGGGCGGGGCCCGACCCGGTCGGGACCCCGACCGCATCGGCGATCACGTCGGCGACCGCGCCGTCGTCGGTGACCGACGCGAGCTCGCACAGCCACGCGCCGTCGGGGAAGCGGGGGAGCACCGTCGCCGCGACCTGGACGGCGAGCCGGCTCTTGCCTACGCCGCCGACACCGGTGATCGTCAGGACCCGGTGGTCGCGCAGCTCGGTGCACACCGCGTCGACGTCGTCGTCGCGGCCGATGAAGCTGGTGCGCTGGGCCGGGAGGTTCGTCGGGTACGAGTCGAGCGAGCGCAGCGGGGCGAACTCGTCGGGCAGCCCGGGGTGCTGGACCTGGAAGACGTGCTCGGGCCGGGCGAGGTCGCGCAGGCGGTGCTCGCCGAGGTCGACGAGCGTGACCGCCGGGGGCAGCGAGTCCTCCAGGAGCTGCGCGGTGGTCTGCGACACCAGCACCTGGCCGCCGTGGGCCGCCGCCATGATGCGGGCCGCACGGTTCACCGACTGGCCGTAGTAGTCGCCGTCGCGTAGCTCGGCCTCGCCGGTGTTGGCGCCCATCCGGACCAGCAGCGGCCCGGGCGCGCCCCACTCGGTGCCCTGGAGGACCAGCTGCGCGTCGAGCGCGGCGTCGATGCCGTCACGCGCGCTGGTGAACGCCGCGTGCACGCCGTCGCCGGTGGTCTTGACGATCGCTCCCCGGTGGTGGTGCACCGCCTCGCGCAGGATCTCGTCGTGGCGCGCGAGGGCGTCCCCCATGGTGTCGGGGAACTCCTCCCACAACCGGGTGGAGCCCTCGAGGTCGGTGAAGAGGAAGGTGACCGTGCCGGTCGGCAGGCCGGGCGGGGTGCTCATGGTCTCCCCGGGTCGCGGGGGTCCGGGCTCAGTGCTGCTCGTTGTTCTCCGCGATGCGGTCCGCGGCGATGCCGAGCAGCTCGGTGGCGATGCCGGGGTTGTCGTGCAGCATCGTCTGGAACTCGCGCCGCCCGATCACTTCGATCTTCATCGGGGTGGTGGCCGTGACCGTCGCGGTCCGGGGCTGGTTCGAGATGAGGGCGATCTCGCCGAAGTAGTCGCCCGGACCCCGGGTGGCCACCACCGTGTCGCCGACCTTCACCTCGGCCTCGCCCTCGAGGATGATGATGAACTCGTTGCCGTGCTCGCCCTCACGGGTGAGGGCCTTCCCCGCCTTGACCTCGATCTGGGTGACCAGGCTCGAGATCTTCTGGAGGTGCTTCTTGTCGAGGTCGGCGAACAGCGGCACCTCGGCCAGCCGCTCGTCGATCCACCCGTGACGGTCCATCGGTGCCCCCTTCATCGGCGTGGGCGGCAGTCTGCCTCATCCGGCCTGGTCCGCGCGGGCGAGGGGGTCAGCCGACGACGCCCTCGTCTCGCAGCGCCGCGACCTCGGCCTCGCTCAGGCCGAGGTCGGCGGCGAGCACCCCGTCGGTGTGCTCGCCCACCCACGGGACCCGGGTCTCGGGGCCCTCCGACACCTTCGACATCTTCACCGGGTTGCCGGGGATGAGCACGGGCTCGGGAACGTCGTCGACACGCGGCATCTCCACCAGCATGTTGTGCGACTTCACGTGCGGGTCGGCGATCACCTCGGGCGCGGTGAACGACGGGCCCGCGACGAGCCCGTTGGAGTTCAGCACCGTGGCGGCCTCGAGCTTGGTCTTGTCGGCGGCCCAGCCCTCGATCGCCGGGCGGATGGTGTCCTCGAGGTGGTCGGCCCAGCCCTGACGGGTCGCGAACCGCGGGTCGGTGAGCCAGCCCTCCTGGCCGATGACCTTGGCCAGCCGCTCGAACTGGTGCTCGCGGGCCACCTGGAGCACGAAGTAGCCGTTGTTCGCGCGGAAGCCGTCCATGATGAGCGCGCCGCCGCGGCCGCCTTCGCGCATCCCCATCGACCAGAAGTTCGTGACGAGGTCGGTCATGGCGACCATCGAGTCGAACATCGCGACGTCGACGTACTGCCCCTCGCCGGTACGGTCCCGGTGGATCAGCGCGGCCATCACCCCGATGACGCCGAAGATCGCGCTCGAGATGTCGCCGAGGGCACCGACGGGCGCCGCCACCGGCGGCTGGTCACCCCACTTGTAGTCGTAGATGCCCGACATCGCCTCGACGATCGGCGCGTACGCGCCCCAGCCGTCGTACGGCGACGGCGCCATGTTCCCGAACCCCGATACCGACAGGTAGATGGTGCGCGGAGCCACCGCGGCGACGGCCTCGTAGTCGAGCCCGAGGCGCTTCATGGTGCCGCCCTTGAAGTTCTCGGCCACCACGTCGTAGAGGGGCGCGAGGGCCAGGATCAGCTCCTTGCCCTTCGGGTGCTTGAGGTTCACCGTGATGCTGCGCTTGTCGAGGTTGTTGCGCAGGAAGGTCGCACCGGAGCGCTTGCCGTCGGGGGTGGTCATCGCGGGCTGCGAGCCGCGGCCGGACTCCCCGTCGCCGGGGGCCTCGACCTTCACCACGTCGGCCCCGAAGCGGGCCAGCATCTGGGTGGCGTAGGGAAGGGCCTGCATCTGCTCGATGGCCAGGACCCGGATGCCGTCGAGCGGCTTGCCGTACTTCTGGGCCTCGGCGTTCGCGATGTCTCCCAACCTCATCTGTCGCACTCCCTCGTCTCGTCGTTGTCCGGCGCCGCCCCGAGGCACGGTCGTCGCTGCGTGGTTCGTCTCGTTCCTCGGCGGTCGGGTGTCCGGTGCGAGGTCCGAGCATGCCACGGGCCCGGCACCTTCGTATGACGGAGGCGTCAGTTACACTCCCGAACCATGCGTGG
Organism: Acidimicrobiia bacterium; assembly: GCA_041659105.1. GTDB lineage: Bacteria > Actinomycetota > Acidimicrobiia > IMCC26256 > PALSA-555 > CAIUKV01. The sequence continues at coordinate 19,631 of JBAZYX010000008.1, read as the reverse complement.
GATCATTGCTTCCGGGGGCTACTTGCCCTACCGCCGGCTCGACCGGTCAGACATCTCCAAGTTCCTGGGTTCGGGGGGTGGCCGCGGCACGCGGACCGTCGCCTCGTACGACGAGGACACCACCACCATGGGGGTGGAGGCGGGTCGCGTGGCGTTGAAGAACGCGCCCCCGGGCTTCCAGCCCGATGCGCTGTGGTTCGCCACGGTCGACCCGGCCTACATCGACAAGACGAACGCCACCACCATCCACGCCGCGCTGCGGCTGGAGGCCGACGTGGCGCTCGACTTCGGGGCCGCGGCCCGTTCGGCGGTGGGGGCGCTGAAGACCGCGCTCGGCGGCGGCGGCAGCGTGCTGGTGGTCACCTCCGACATCCGCACCGGCCAGCCCGGCAGCGGCGACGAGGCCAACGGGGGAGACGGCGCCGCCGCGATCATCGTGGGCGACGACAGCCACGGCCCGGTGATCGCCGAGTACCTGGGCGGCGCGTCGGTCACCGAGGAGTTCATCGACCGCTGGCGGACGCCCGGCGACTCCCAGTCGGGCAACTGGGAGGAGCGCTTCGGCGAGGGCCAGTACCTCCCGCTCGGCGAGAACGCGTGGAAGCGCGGGCTCGACGCCGCCGGCGTGGGCGCTGCCGAGGTCGACCACCTGATCGTCAGCGGGCTGCACGCCCGGGCCGTGCGGGCGATGGTCGGTCGGCTCGGCGAGGCGAAGGGAGCGGTGGTCGACGACCGCACCGCAACCGTCGGCAACGCCGGTGCGGCCCAGGTGGGGCTCCTGCTCACCGACGTGCTCGAGCGGGCCGAGCCGGGACAGGTCGTCGCGGTGCTGTCGCTCGCCGACGGCGCCGACCTGATGGTGTTCCGGACGACCGAGGCGATCAAGTCCTGGACTCCGGTCCGCACGGTCGCCGCGCAGGCCGAGTGGGGTCAGCCGATCGGCTACGGCAAGTTCCTCGCATGGCGGGGCACCCTCGCGGTCGAGGGCCCGCGTCGCCCGGCGCCGAGCCGCATCTCGGCCTCGGTGAGCGCCCGCAGCCGCGAGTACAAGTACGCGTTCGTGGGCTCGAAGGACCGCTCGTCCGGTGCGCTGCACCTGCCGCCGGCCCGGATCTCCCGCGAGGGCGACGCCTTCGACGACATGGACGCCGCGCCCATGAGCGAGGTCGAGGGCACGATCGCGATCTTCACCATCGACCGGATCGCCTACTCGCCGAGCCCTCCGATCACCTTCGCCGTGGTCGACTTCGACGGCGGCGGCCGGCTCCCGGTGGAGCTGTGTGACCTCGACGCCGACGCTCTCCAGATCGGCGACCGGGTGGAGCTCACGTTCCGTAGGCTGTTCACCGCCGAGGGCATCCACAACTACTTCTGGAAGGCACGTCCAGTCCGATGATGCGTTGCTCACCGTCGCCCGGCGACGGTGAGCAACGCTTCGACGCACGAGGCGTCGCTCACCGTCGGTGGCGACGGGTCGAGGAAAGGGAGACCAGGTGGGTTCGCACGGGATCAAGGACAAGGTCGCCATCATCGGGATGGGCTGCACGCCGTTCGGCGAGCACTGGGACAAGGGCGCCGACGACCTGCTGATCGACGCCAGCACGGAGGCGCTCGACGTCGCCGGCATCGGCAAGGACGACGTCGACGCGTACTGGGTCGGCACGGCCATGTCCGGTAGCTCCGGTCTCGTCGCGTCGAAGCCGCTGCACCTCCACAACAAGCCGGTGACGCACGTCCAGAACATGTGCGCGACGGGGGGCGAGGCGCTCCGCGGTGCGGCGTACGCGGTGGCGTCCGGAGCGTACGACATGGCCATGGCCATCGGCGTCGAGAAGGTCAAGGACAGCGGCTACCAGGGTCTGGTGGGTGCGAGCCGGTCCCCAACCGACGGCACCGAGCGCGCCCTCACCGCCGCCGCGATGTACGCGATGTGCGTGCCGGCGTACGGCAAGAAGTATGGCGTCGACGACGCCACGATGCGGGAGGTGCTCGCGCACATCTCCTGGAAGAACCACTTCAACGGCGCCCGGAACTCACGTGCGCAGTTCAAGAAGGAAGTCACCACCGAGACCATCTGCAACTCGCCGCTCATGGCGGGCACGCTGCGGGTGTTCGACTGCTCGGGTGTGGCCGACGGCGCGACTGCCGCGATCGTCGTCCGGGCGGAGGACGCATACAAGTACACCGACAAGCCGGTGTTCGTGAAGGCGATGTCGCTCATCGCCGGCAACGCCTCGGGCAACGCCGACCCCGACTACGACTACACCTACTTCGAGGAGATCGGCGCGGCCGCGGCCGACGCCTACTCGCAGGCCAGCATCACCAACCCGCGCGCGCAGATCGCGATGTCCGAGGTGCACGACTGCTTCACGCCCGCCGAGCTGCTCATCATGGAGGAGCTCCAGCTCTGCGAGCGGGGCACCGCATGGAAGGAGGTGCTCGCGGGCACCTTCGACCTCGACGGCGACTTCCCGATCAACCCCGACGGCGGCCTCAAGAGCTTCGGCCACCCGGTGGGCGCGTCGGGTCTGCGCAAGATCTTCGAGTGTTACCTCCAGCTGCGGCGGGAGGCGCCTCCGGAGCGGACCATCAAGACCATCGAGCGGGGTCTGGCGATGACCCAGGACCTCGGGGGCTTCCCCGGTGAGATGGTGGCCATGGTCTCCATCTGGGGCACCGAGCTCGGCTAGCAGCTCCACTCGAACGGCTCTGCGCGAGCGCCCGACCCTCTGGGTCGGGCGCTCGTCGCGTCCGGCGCGGTGGTAGACATCCCTCGCTCTTCTCGGGCGACCGCCGCCGAGACGATGGGAGGACCCGCCGTGACCTTTGCTCCGCTCGCCCCCAGCATCTCCGTCCCACCGACGGAGATCGCGACCGACACCTTCGTCATCCACCAGGTGCAGCCCGCGCTCGGCCAGCCGCTCTTCGTGTACATCAACTCGATGGTGATCCGGGGTGCCGAGCCGGTGATCGTCGACACCGGCACGCCCGCGAACCGCACGCAGTGGATGGAGGACGTGTTCTCCCTGGTCGAGCCCGAGGACGTGCGCTGGGTCTTCCTCTCGCACGACGACGTCGACCACAGCGGCAACCTCGACGAGGTCATGACCGCCTGCCCGAACGCGACCCTCGTGGTCAACTGGGCCCTCGTCGAGCGGCACACCAACTGCTTCGACTTCCCGCTCGACCGGTGCCGGTGGGTGATGGACGGCGAATCACTCGACGTCGGCGACCGCACCCTCCACGCGGTGCGGCCCCCGGTGTTCGACTCGCCCACCACCCGGGGCCTCTACGACCCGACGACGAAGGTCTACTGGGCCGTCGACACGTTCGCGACGCCGTTGCCCGACCCGCACATGGGCGTCGCCGACCTCGACGAGGGGTTCTGGCTGGAGCTGATGTGGGTGTTCGCCATGGGGGCCGTGAGCCCGTGGCTCACGATGGTCGACGCCGACAAGTTCGGCCGCTCTGTCGATCGCAGCCAGTCGCTCGACATCACCACGATCGCCTCGTGCCACTCCCCGGTGCTCGAAGGGAACTCCATCGAGCGGGCCTTCGCCCGGATCCGCGAGCTGCCCACGCTCGACGCCCCGCAGCTGCCCGACCAGTCGATCCTCGAGCAGATCGTCGCGGCGACGTCGCAGCCCCCGGCCTGAGCGCCGCTACGCGCCGATGGCGTGGTACCCGCCGTCGACGTGGACGATCTCGGCGGTGGTGGCAGGGAAGAAGTCGCTCAACAGGGCGACCGTGGTGCGAGCCACCGGCTCGGGGTCCTTCAGGTCCCAGCCCAGGGGCGCCCGCGTGCTCCACGGCTCCTCGAACAGCTCGAAGCCGGGGATGGACTTCGCCGCGACGGTGCGCAACGGGCCCGCGGCCACGAGGTTGACCCGGATGCCCTTGGGTCCGAGGTCGCGGGCGAGGTACCGGGCGGTCGACTCGAACGCCGACTTGGCCACGCCCATCCAGTCGTAGACCGGCCAGGCCTTCGTGTTGTCGAAGTCGAGGCCGACGATCGACCCGCCCTCGCCCATGAGGGGCAGCGCCGCGACCGCGAGCGACTTCAAGGAGTACGCGGAGACCTGGAGCGCGATGGCGACGTCCTCCCACGGCGCGTCGAGGAACCCGCCTCCGAGGCACGACTCCGGGGCGAACCCGATCGCGTGGACCACGCCGTCGAGCTTCCCGCCGACGCGGCCGGCGAGTGCGGCGAGGTCGTCGGTGTCGGTGACGTCGAGCTGCACGACCTCGGGCTCGGTGGGGAGGCGGCGGGCGGAGCGTTGGGTCAGGCTCATGATGCGCCCGAACGAGCTGAGGACGACCTCGGCTCCCTGCTCCTGCGCACAGCGCGCGATCGAGAACGCGATGGAATCGTTGTTGAGCACGCCGGTGACGAGCACGCGCTTGCCTTCGAGCAGCATGGGGCCTCCTGGGAACGGTGGGGGAGCCTACAACCGGCCTCGGCGGGCTCGGCGGCCTACAAGGGAGAGTTGCCGTGCTTGCGGAATCGACGCTCCTCGCGCTTGGTGGAGAAGCGCCCCAGCGTCGTGGTGAGCACCCGCCGGGTGTCGTCGGCCGCGATCACGTCGTCGACGTAGCCCCGCTCGGCGGCCACGTACGGGTTGGAGAACCGCGTCTCGTACTCGGACTCGAGGGTGAGCTGCTCCCGGAGCCGGTCGTCGTCGTCCTCGATCGCGCGCAGCGTGCGACCGTGCAGGATCTGCACCGCGCCGGGCGCGCCCATCACCGCGATCTCGGCGGTGGGCCAGGCGCCGCACCAGTCGTTGCCGATCCCCTTCGAGTCCATGACGATGTACGCGCCGCCGTAGGCCTTCCGCAGCACCACGCACAGCCGGGGCACCGACGCGTTCGAGTAGGCGTACACGAGCTCCGCGCCGTGGCGGATCATCCCGCGCCACTCGAGGTCCTTGCCCGGTTCGAATCCCGGTGTGTCGACGAACGTGACCAGCGGGATGTTGAAGCAGTCGCACCACTGCACGAACCGCGCGGCCTTCTCCGACGCCTCGATGTCGAGCGTGCCGGCGCGCTGTTGGGGCTGGTTCGCGATCACGCCCACGGTCTGCCCGTCGAGCCGCCCGAGCGCGGTGACGAGGTTCGGCGCGTGGTTGGCCCGCAGCTCGAAGCGCGAGTCGGCGTCGAGGACGTCGTCGATGACCACCCGCACGTCGTAGGACGCGGTGGCCCGCGCGGGAACGGTCGCGGCGGCGCGGGTGCACGCGCGATCGACGGGGTCGTCGTTGGCCCACCGGGGTGGGTCCTCGAGGTGGTTGGCGGGCAGGTACTCGAGGAGCGTCCAGAGCACCTCCACCGCGGCGTCCTCGTCGGCGACGATCGCCGAGGACACGCCGCTTCGCCGGTCGTGGGCACCCGCGCCGCCGAGCGCTTGGTGGTCGATGTCGATGCCGGTGAACGAGCGCACGGTGTCGGGGCCGCTCACGTACGCGAACGCCGATTCGGTCATCACCGTGATGTCGGCGAGGCCGAGCAGGAGGGCGGGCCCGCTCACGCACGGGCCGACCACCGCCAGGAGGGTGGGGACCACGCCGGAGGCGTCGGCGAGGGCCTTGGCGACCCGGCCCCAGGCGTGCAGCGAGGGGATCCCTTCCTCGACGTCGGCGCCCGAGGACGCGATCACCCCCACCACGGGGATGCCGAAGTCGATCGCGTGACGGATCGCCCGCTCCATGACCTGGCCCTCGGGCGGTCCGATCGCGCCGCGGTGCTTGCCGCCCTCGATGCGGAACGTGCTGACCATGCGCCCGTCGGGCGCGTCGACCAGGCGGGCAGTGGCAGTTGCGCTGCGGTGACCCGCGAGCGGAGTCGAGTCCGAGCTCACCCCACGCGGCGCAGCACGAGCGACGCGTTGTGACCGCCGAACCCGAAGGAGTTCGAGATGGCGGGCTTCGCGTTGATCGGCCGCTCCGCGCCGTGCACGACGTCGAGCCCGATGTCCTCGCCGATCGTCGTCGTGTTGGCCGTCGGCGGGAGGACTCCGTCGCGCAGCACCATCAGCGAGATCACGGCCTCCGCCGCGCCGGCGCCGCCGATCATGTGCCCGAGGACGCCCTTCGGCGCGGTGACGGGCGGTGCCGAGTCGCCGAACACCTTGCGGATCGCCTCGGCCTCGGCGGCGTCGTTGAGCGGGGTGGACGTGCCGTGCGCGTTGATGTGGCCGATGTCGGCGGGGCCGATCCCGGCGTCTTCGAGCGCGAGCTGCATGCAGCGCGCCGCCCCGGCGCCACCGGGGGAGGGTGCGGTGATGTGGTACGCGTCGGAGTTGCGCCCGTACCCGGCGACCTCGCCGTGGATGGTGGCGCCGCGGGCGAGCGCCCGCTCCATCGATTCGAGGACCAGGAACGCCGCGCCCTCGGCGATGACGAACCCGTCGCGGTCGATGTCGAACGGACGCGACGCGGCGGTGGGGTCGTCGTTGCGCTTGCTGAGCGCACCCATGCGGGCGAACGCGGCGACGGTGACGGCAGTGAACGCCTCGGTGCCGCCCGCGATGACCACGTCGGCGGAGCTGTCGCGCAGGAGGCGGACGCCTTCCCCGATCGCGTTCGTGCCCGCGGCGCATGCGGTGGACACGCAGAACGCCGGGCCGGTGAAGCCGTAGCGCATGGAGATCACGCCCGCCGTGGCGTTCGGCATCATCATCGGCACGAAGAACGGGCTCACTCGCGACGGGCCCCGCTCGTAGAAGACGTGGCAGTTCTCCTCGAGGGTGGTCAGCCCGCCGACTCCGGTCGCGGCCACCACGGCGCACCGCTCGGGGTCGGCGTTGAGCTCGCCGGCGTTCTCGATGGCGTCGGCCGCGGCCGCGAACCCGAGGTGGGTGACGCGGTCCTGGCGTCGGACCTCTTTCGGACCGAAGTAGTCGACCGGGTCGAAGTCGCGGACTTGGCACGCGAACCGCACGTCGAGGGGGGACGCGTCGAAGAGGTCGATGGGCGCGGCCATCGACTTCCCGGCGCGCATGGTCGACCAGACCGTGTCGACGTCGGTCCCGGCCGGGCACTTGATGCCCATCCCGGTGACGGCGATCCGGGGTCGCCCCCTGTGATCGACGAGTTCCTCGCTCATTGCTCCGCTGCTCCGACTCTTGCGTGGTGTTGGCCCTCAGGCCTTGGCGGCGACCTTCGCCAGGACCAGGTCGACCGCCTGGCCGACCGTGGCGACGTTCTCCAGGTCCTCTTCGGGCACCGAGATGTCGAAGCGCTCCTCGAGGCCCATGACGAGCTCGACCAGGTCCAGGCTATCGGCGTCCAGGTCTTCCTTGAACCGGGCCTGCTCCGTGACGGCGTCCGCCTCGACGCTCAGCACCTCGACGGCGACCTCGCTCAGGGCGGCGAGTACTTCGTCCCGCTCCATCAATCGGCTCCTTGTGGTATTCCGGTGGGGTTTCGGACTGTGCGGGTGTTGCGAGAACGGTCAGTGTCCCATGCCGAGACCGCCGTCGACGGGAACGAGGGCTCCCGTGACGTACCCCGCGGCATCGGAGCACAAGAAGGCGACCACGGCCGCGACGTCCTCGGGGGTCCCGAGTCGGCCGAGCGGCACGGTTGCCTCCATGGCCGCACGCCATTCGTCGGGCATGGCGTCGGTCATGGCGGTCACGATAGGCCCGGGGGCCACGACGTTACAGGTGACGTTGCGGGAGGCCAGCTCGCGGGCCACGGCCCGGGACAGCCCCAGCAGGCCGGCCTTGGCCGCCGAGTAGTTGGCCTGTCCGGGAGCGCCGATGTGGCCGCTCACCGAGGAGATGTTGACGATGCGTCCGTAGCGGGCCCGCATCATCTTCGGGGTGGCCCGCCGGATCGCGTGGAAGGCGCCACCGAGGTTCGTGTCGACCACCGCGGACCACTGGTCGTCGCTCATCCGGGCCAGGAGCCCGTCGCGCGTGATGCCGGCGTTGTTGACCAGGATCTCCACCGGGCCCGTTGCCTCCTCCAGCGCGGAGAACGCGGCGTCGACGGAGTCGGTGTCGCAGACGTCGACGAGCACGGCGATCGCGGTGCCGCCGGCCGCCTCGACCTGGGCGACGGTCTCGGCCGCGGCCTCGGCGTCGCTGGAGAAGCCGACACCCACCCGGTGGCCGGCCCGGCCGAGCTCCACGGCGATGGCGCGGCCGATGCCGCGCGACGCGCCGGTGACGAACGCGGTACGGACGCCCGAGGACGTCGGGTGCTCGCTCATGACTCCCGCTCTTGGCGACTGCGTCGCCGGGCCGCTCGGGCCACGCTCGCAGCCTGCCGGACGCCCGAGGACGTCGGGTGCTCGCTCATGACTCCCGCTCTTGGCGACTGCGTCGCCGGGCCGCTCGGGCCACGCTCGCAGCCTGCCGGACGCCCGAGGACGTCGGGTGCTCGCTCATGCCCGCCCCCAGCGCACGACCGCGGAGCCCCACGCCATCCCCGCCCCGAACCCGCTCATCAGGATCAGGTCGCCGTCGCGGAACCGGCCGGCGTCGGCCGCTTCGCTCATGGCGAGCGGGATCGACGCCGCCGAGGTGTTCCCGTACCGGTCGATGTTCACGATGGTCTGGTCGCGGGTGAGTCCGAGGCGGCTCGCCGATGCTTCGATGATGCGCAGGTTGGCCTGGTGGGGGATGAACCAGTCGATGTCGGCCACGGTGACGCCGGCGCGGTCGAGCGCCAGGTTGGCCGACTCCACGACCGTCCGCACCGCCCGCCGGAACACCTCCGGACCCTGCATCTTGAGGTACTGGAGGCCCGCGTCGATGGTGTCGGGCGTGGCCGGGAGACGACTCCCTCCGGCGGGGATCTCGAGGAGGCCGGTGGCCGACCCGTCGCAGCCGGTGTCCCAGCCGAGGATGCCGGGCCCGTCGTCGGTCGTGGGCGCCAGGACGACCGCGGCGGCACCGTCGCCGAAGAGGATGCAGGTGCCGCGGTCGTGCGGGTCGATGATGCGCGAGAGCGTCTCGGCCCCGATCACGAGGACATGGCCGAGGTTGCCGGCCTGCAGGAGTGCGGCCCCGGTCACGAGCCCATAGATGAACCCCGCGCACCCGACGTTCATGTCGAACGAGCCGCAGTGCAGGCCCAGCCCGTCGCTCACGAAGGCGCCGGTGTGGGGAATCGGCTGCTCGGGTGTCGCGGTGGCGACGATGAGCAGATCGATGGCGTCGGGGAGCAGTCCCGCACTCTTGATCGCGGCGGCTCCGGCGGCGGTTGCCAGACTCGCGGTCGTCTCGCCGTCACCGGCGACGCGTCGTTCGCGGATGCCGGTTCGATCGAGGATCCACTCGTCGGTGGTCTCGACGCGCGCTTCGAGGTCGGCATTGGTGACCCGGCCTTCGGGGACCGCGCCGCCCCATCCGGCGATGCAGGCCCGCATCAGGCCATCCCGCTCTCTGCCGCTTCGCGGCCGGGCCGCTCGGGCCCCGATTCGCTGCTTCTCGCCGAAACGGCCTGCTCGCGGTCGCCCATCTCAGACGCGGAGCCAGGCGATCGGCTGCCCCTCGCGAATGCGCTCACCGGGGTGGGCGAGCATGCCGACGAGCCGACCCGCGAACGGGCTCTCGACCGGCGTGGACGTCCCTGGTCCCTCGAGCATGCCGACAGTTTGCCCGCGCGTGACGTGCGACCCCTCACCCAGGTCGACGGGACGGAACGTTCCCACCCCGGGCGCGACGATCATGCGCTCCGGGACGAGCAGGCCCTCTCCGTGGTCGATCAGGGCTTCCATGACTACGGTCGCTTCCACTCGGAAGTTCCGGCGCAGGTCGGGGTGTTCCTACGTTCCAGCTTCATCTCAGCGAGCCTCCGCGAGTGAGTCGAGGTCTTCGGGGGTGGCGATGTTGTGGACGGGCACCTCGGGAATGGTGCGCTTGGCCAGGCCGGCGATCATCGAGCCGTGCCCGACCTCGAGCAGCGAGGTGGCGCCGAGGGCGGCCATCGTCTCCATCGAGATGCGCCAGCGGACCGGTACGCGCACGTGCTCGGGGAGCCGGCCCCGCCAGCCGTCGCCGTCGTCGTAGGGGCGACCGTCGTGGTTCGAGATCACGGGGGCATCGGGGGTGCCGAACCGCACGTCGGCGAGCTCGACCGCCAGCCCCTCGGCCGCGGAGTCCATGAGCGGGGTGTGGAACGCGCCGCCCACGTTCAGCGGGGTGGCGCGTTTCACGCCGAGCTCCTTGGCCCGGGCCGATCCGGCGTCGACGCCGTCGGGGGTGCCGGCGATGACCACTTGGCCGGGCGCGTTGTCGTTCGCGACCCAGCAGGCGGTGGGAGCCGCGGTGCATGCGTCCTCGGCCTGCTCGACCGTCGCGCCGAGCAGCGCGGCCATGCGACCGGGGTTCGCGTCGGCCGCCGCCTGCGTGAGCTCGGCCCGTCGCGCCGCGAAGCGCACTCCCGCGTCGAGGGGGAGGACTCCCGCGGCGATGAGCGCGGTGACCTGGCCGAGCGAGTGACCGGCGAACGACACCGGAGTGCCGATCCGCTCGCGCACCGCTTCCCACGCGACGAGCGAGGTGAGCAGCACCGCGAGCTGTGCCTCCCGGGTGCGGGCGAGCTCCTCGGTTCCGGCGTCGAGCACGAGATGGGCGAGGGGCTCACCGAACGCGGCTTCCGCATCGTCGATCACGCGCCACGCGGGATGGTCGCGCCAAGGCGCTCCCATGCCGGGCTGCTGCGTTCCCTGTCCGGGGAACACGATCGCGATGCTCACGCCACCTCCGCCGTTCCGATTCGAGTGTGACCACGGGGCGTCGCGGTGGGTTACACGAATGCGAACATCTACCAACAAGTAACTTCTCGGCGCATTACCGGCCGGTAACCAGACGGCCGACGCAGACGCGTGCGCGGACTACCGTTCGGCGATGCCGCTTCCCGATTCCGATGCCCTGGTCGCGTTGTTGCCGCATCGTCCGCCGTTCCGATTCGTCGATGCCGTCGACGAGCTCGACCCGGGTGGGACCGTCGTGGCGCGCTATCGCGTGACCGGCGAGGAGGCGTTCCTCACAGGGCACTTCCCGGGCAATCCGGTCTTCCCCGGCGTCATCCAGCTGGAGGCGCTCGCGCAGGCGGGCGCGATCGGCGTGCTGTCCGACGAGCGCTACCAGGACAAGCTGCCGTTGTTCGGCGGCGTGGAGAAGGTGCGCTGGCGGCGCCTCGTGCGTCCGGGCGACGAGCTGGTGCTGAGCGTCACGCTCGAGCGGCTCAGCGCCCGCGGCGGGTGGGGGAGCGGGCGGGCCACCGTCGACGAACAGGTCGCCTGCGAGGCCCGCATCTTCTTCGCGCTCGCGGGCTGAGCCGCGAGGCCGGACGCGGGATCAGTCGACGTCGCGCAGGTCGTCGAGGTCGGCGTCCTCGTCGTCGGCCCCATCGGGGTCGAGGACGTGCACCCCCGGATGCTGGGATTCGGCGGCGTCGGCATCGGCCGCGACCTGGGCCGGGTCCTCCCCGAGGAGCAGGCGCGTCTCGATGTCGGTGTCGAGCGGCGCCTCGCTGCGCACGCTCTTCCAGGGTGCGAGGACGATGGCGAGGAACACCACCGCGGCGAGCACGACGGCTCCGCCCACGATCAACACGGTGGTGTCAACCCCCAATGTCGTCACCACTCCAGGGTACCGGTGCGCCGGAGGAGCCCTTGACGCGGGATGTCCGGAGGATCAGGCTCGTCCAATGGCGCGGGGGGGACGCGTGAAGCGGGGGTTCGGGGTGTTCGCCTGCTTGGTGGTTGCCGCGGTGCCGACGGACGCGGCATTCGCGGGGTCGGAGGACGAGTCCGCGCCGACGGGCTCGCTCGCGGCGCAGCTCGCCGTTGCGATGGAGCGGTCGCTGGGCGGCGACGCGACCACGGCGGTGCTGCAGGGCTACGACCGCGGGTACGAGCCGGTGCAGATGGTGGAGGCGAGCTTCGACGGCGGCCTCCGAGCAGACGGCACGATCACCGAGGACGGCGCTCCGGTCAAGCCGTTCCGGCCACCATCGAACGTGATCGACGCCACCAACACGTCCAAGATCGAACGGGGCGTCGCCAAGACGACGAAGCGGATCGACAAGCTCGTCGATCTGGCGGAGCGCACGAAGCGCTTCGACGTTGGCGACGATGCGTTCGTCGCGCTGATCGCGACGGCGCTGATGGTGGACGGCTACTCACCCGAGCAGATCATCCTCGACGGCTTCATGAGCGACGGGATCTTGCTCGAGGGCGAGTTCGGCGCCTGGACGGGAGTGAAGATCGTCGACGGCGACGGCAAGACCGTCCGACCCGACGGCGTGCTGGAGTCCGAGGAGACGAAGGAGGCCGCCGATGCGCTCGACCAGCTCGCCGGCGGCATCGTGGACCTCGTCGGCGGCCTGGACCCGCGACTGGCCACGACCGAGAAGCTCCGCTCGTCGAGTCCCGTCCTCGTCGTCATCGAGTTCACCCGGACCGACGGCGACCGGTGGGAGATCCGCGCCGGGGGGGAGATCGGGGTGCCGAAGGACCGGGGGCTCAAGGGGTTCCTCGCCGGCACCGCCGACGGAAGCGTCGACGTCGTCGGCAACTGCGGAATCGGCAGCACCCGGGTGCCGATCTCGGGGACGGGCGACATGGCTCTGGGTCTGGCGGGCCCGGTGGCCGCGGATGCCGCGACGGTGAGGATCGCCGTGACCGAGGTCAGCCTCGGCGGCAGCGTCCCCAGCCAGTGCCTCCACGACGAGTTCGAGATCGCGGAGGAGGCGCTGAAGTACATCGACTTCGGGCCCGTCGAGGTGGGCGTGCGCGCCGGTGCGCCCAAGCCGGGAACGTCGACGGCGCCATTCTCCTATGGCGACGCGACGGGCACCGTGCGGGTGGAGGTCCACGACTGACGGTGCGGTGCCCGGGGAGGGACTCGAACCCTCACGCCCTTTCGAGCAGCGGATTTTGAGTCCGCCGTGTCTGCCATTCCACCACCCGGGCCGGAGGCAGCAGGCTACCGGGGAGGCGGTCCCGTAGGATCGTCGATCATGACGCGCACAATCCTGCAGCGTCGCCTCGTGGACGTGAGCGAGCGGCTGAAGCGCCTCAGCGCGGAGCTCGCCGTGACCAACGAGCAGGTGTCGTTCCTCGACGGCGAGGCCGAGGAGTCCCGGCTGCGCGCGCTCATGTCGGAGACGCCCCTGGCCGACGCCGAGGCGCGTGACGCCCGGCAGCAGGCCGACACGATGACCCGCTACCGCGACTCGCTCATCCTGCAGATCGGGCGACTCCGGCGGGAGCAGGACGAGCTGCTCGACCGCATGGCGGCCGAGCTGTCGGCTCCGTAGACCCGCGAGCGACGATGGCCCCCGACCGTGCCCGCCCGCGGGTGGTGATCGCAGAAGACGAGGCGATCATCCGCCTCGACCTGCGCGAGATCCTCGAGGCCCAGGGCTACGACGTGGTCGGCGAGGCGGGCCGCGGCGACGAAGCCGTTGCGCTCGTCCGCTCGCTCGCGCCCGATCTCGTGATCCTCGACGTGAAGATGCCCGGGATGGACGGCCTCACCGCGGCGCGGGTCATCGGCGCCGAGCGGCTGGCGGCGATCCTCGTGCTCACCGCGTTCTCGCAGCGGGAGCTGGTGGACGAGGCCCGCGACGCCGGCGCGCTGGCCTACCTGGTCAAGCCGTTCCAGGAGAAGGACCTCGTTCCCGCCATCGAGGTGGCGCTCGCGCGGCACGCGGAGATGGTGGCACTCGAGCGCACCGTCGGCGACCTGGAGGCGCGGCTCGAGGCCCGCAAGCTGGTCGACCGGGCCAAGGGCCGGCTGATGGACGCGCACGGGCTCGACGAGCAGTCGGCCTGGCGGTTCATCCAGACCGCAGCGATGAACGGCCGCAGCAACGTCGGGGTCATCGCCCAGCGCGTGCTCGACGGCGAGCTGGTCCCGGTGCCCCGGTCGGCCCCGGGCTGAGCGTCGTACGGCGGGCGTACGATCAGCGGCGATGCCGAAGCTGCTGCTGCTCGACGGGCACTCGCTCGCGTACCGGGCGTTCTACGCCCTCCCCACCGACCTGAGTACGCGCGACGGCACGGTCACCAACGCGGTGTACGGGTTCACGTCGATGCTCGTGAAGGTGCTGGCCGACGAGCAGCCCGACGAGATCGCCGTGGTGTTCGACTCGAAGACCCCCACGTTCCGCGACGCGATGGACGCCGAGTACAAGGCCGGTCGCAAGGCGACGCCAGAGCTGTTCAGCCACCAGCTGCCGCTCATCCGCGAGGTGCTCGACACCATCCGGATCCCGGTGCTCGTCGCCGAGGGCGTCGAGGCCGACGACGTGATCGCGACGTTGGCGACGCGTTCGGCCGCGACCGGCACCGACGTCGTCGTCGTCACCGGCGACCGCGACTCGTACCAGCTCGTGGAGGACCCGCACATCAAGGTCCTCTACAACAAGCGCGGCGTCTCCGACTACGCGCTGTACGACGAGGCGGGCATCCTCGAACGCACGGGTGTCACGCCCGCGCAGTACCCGAACTACGCGGCGTTGCGCGGCGACAACAGCGACAACCTCCCCGGCGTGCCCGGCATCGGCGAGAAGACGGCCGCGAAGCTCGTCAACACCTACGGCACGGTCGAGGAGATCCTCGCCCACCTCGACGAGCTGCCGCCCAAGCAGCGTGAGAACCTCGGCGCGATGGCCGAGCGCGTGCTCCTCAACCGCGAGATGTCGATCCTGCGGCGCGACTGCGACGTCGGCGTCGAGGCCGACGACCTCCGTCAGGGTGCGTTCGACCGCGAGCAGGTGCGCAAGCTGTTCGACCAGCTGGAGTTCCGGACCCTGTTCCCGCGGCTGATGGAAGCCGTCGGGGGCGTCGCTGCGCCCGACGAGTCGGCGTCGGAGACACTCGAGGTGGACGTGGTGCAGCTGCGTGACCCGAAGGCCGCGGTGGCCCGGCTCGGCGCCCTGCGCTCGGGCGGCGGCGAGTTCGCCGTCGATGCCCGGTGGGTGGGCGTGGCCGGGCGCAGCGACGTCGACGGCATCGCCGTGGCCGACCGCGCGGGATCCGTGTCGTACCTCCCGGCCGAGGTGCTCGCCGACACGGCGGTGCGCGCAGCCTTCGCCGCGCTCGTCGCCGACGGCGGCCCGCCCCTCGTCGGCTACCGCACCAAGGACTGGATGCGCGGGCTGCGCCTCGACGTGCGCACGCTCGACCGCGACGTCGCGGTGATGGCCTATCTGCTCGACCCCGCCGAGGGGAAGTACGTCCTCGAGGACCTCACGCTGCGGTACCTGTCGCTCGAGGTGAAGTCGCCCGACGCCGAGGCCGGCACGCTCGACTTCGGGGGCGAAGGCGCCATCGAGGACACCGGCCGCCGGGCCGCTGCGCTGCTCCCGCTCGCCGACGCGCTCGGGGAGGCGCTCGAGGCCCGCGAGCTCACCGACCTCTACGAGCGATTCGAGCGGCCGTTGGTGCGGGTGCTGGCGAAGATGGAGCAGGCCGGGATCCGGGTCGATCGGGTCTTCCTCGACGAGATGCGGGCTCAGCTGGCCACCGAGTGCGACGACCTCGTCCGGCGCATCCACGCCCACGCGGGCAAGGAGTTCAACGTCAACTCCACCCCCCAGCTGCGCACGATCCTGTTCGACGAGCTCGGCCTCACCCCGGTGAAGAAGACGAAGACCGGCCCGTCGACCGACGCCGACTCGCTCCAGAAGATGATGGACGACCACCCGATCGTGGCCGACCTGCTCCGCTACCGCGAGGTCGAGAAGCTGCGGGGCACCTACGCCGACGCGCTGCCTCCCCTGATCGACGCCGACGGCCGCGTGCGCGCCACCTTCAAGCAGACCGACACCACGACCGGCCGCATCTCGTCGGAGAACCCCAACCTCCAGAACGTGCCCGTGCGCACCGCCGACGGGCGCGAGTTCCGCCGCGTGTTCGTGGCCGACGACGGCTGGGGGATCCTCACGGCCGACTACTCGCAGATCGAGCTGCGCGTGCTCGCGCACCTCGCCGAGGACCCTGGCTTGATCGACGCGTTCGACCGCGGAGTCGACATCCACACCGTCACCGCGTCGAAGGTGTTCGGCGTGGCGGAGTCCGACGTCGACGCCGCGCAGCGTCGGTTCGCCAAGGTCGTGAACTACGGGCTCGCGTACGGGATGGAGGCCTACGGGCTCGGCACCCGCCTCGACATCCCCACCGAGGACGCCCGCGAGATCCTCGACAGCTACTTCGCCGGGTTCCCCAAGGTGAAGGAGTTCATGCAGGGCACGATCGTGGAGGCGAAGCAGCGCGGGTACACGACCACCATCTTCGGCCGGCGCCGCCTCATCACCGAGCTCGCGTCCGACAACTTCCGGATCCGCCAGATGGGGGAGCGCATGGCGCAGAACGCGCCGGTGCAAGGCAGCGCGGCCGACATCTTCAAGCTCGCGATGATCGACGTCGATCGCGCCCTCGACGCCGCCGGCCTGCAAACCCGCATGTTGCTCACGGTGCACGACGAGCTCGTCTTCGAGGTCCCGCTCGACGAGCGTGCGGCGGCCGAGCCGCTCATACGGGCGACGATGGAGTCGGTGTGCGAGCTGCGGGTGCCGCTGGCCGTCGACGTGGGCTTCGGCCCCAACTGGGCCCAGGCGAAGTGAGCCCTCCGGCGTCGGCGCGTCAGGCGCAGGCCTTGGCGACGGCCTTGCCGAGCTTCTTGTCCTTCGCCACCGCGTCCTGAAGGACGCCCCCGTGGAACTCGGTCGGCGCCGTGCGGGCGCCCGTGAGGGCGCTGGCGGCGGTGACGACGCCGGAGACGTCGCCGCGCTGGAGTGCGGCGAGGCCTTCGGTCGCGACCCGGTTCGCTTCCTCGAACGCCGCCACGGCCTCCTTCTGGACCGTGGCGCCCTTCTTGACCTTGGGACTGCCGGCCTTCTTCAGCGCCGTGATCGCGGCGGCCGAAGCAGTCTGGGTGTCCGTGAGGCCCTGTCTGACCACCCCGGTGTACGCAACCGTGTCCTCGAGGTCGATCTGGCGCAGCGAACTCGTGGCCGTCGAGTACGCGGCGTCGAACGCCTCGCGTGCATTGCAGTACGCCTTGGACCACGCGGCCGCGCTCGAGGCGACCGCCGGGCCGGCGACCGCGCCGAGAGCCAAGACGACGGTGACGAGTGCGGCGGCTAGGCGGCCGACCGGTCGGGATGCGTGTCGATATGCGTGTGTGTGACCCATACGGCGAGCATGCACTCCGAGGTGGCACGCCCAGAAGGGACCAAGTTCCCGAAGCGCGCGCGGGTGTCACGGTCGTGGAACCGTTCGTCGACCAGTGACTGCCCGCCGCCGGGGTGATTCCGGCCACAGGCGGGACTCGTGGAGGGCCCGGCGTTGTTCTACTGGGTGACGCGAGAGAAGGGAGCCAGCAGCTTGAAGAGGCGAGGAACCACAAGGGAAGTCAGGACGGCTCGATAGAGCCCCCGGAGCGTCGTATCTTTCGGGGGCTTGGTCGCGTTCGCGGCGGACGCCCTCGTGCACCGGGGCGGCCGGCGCGGCCGATCTGCTCGGGCTGCGTAACCTCGTCGAGTGAGCGAGATGCCCCCGGTCCCGTCGGGTCCCTGGTTCAACCCGATCGCGGAGCACCTCGGGCGTGCCTACTGGGCACCGGACACCGGCCGGGTGATGGCATTCACCAAGGGGACCGAGCAGGAGGTCGACTTCGTGGTCGGCGCGCTCGGGCTCGAGCCCGGGCAGCGGGTGCTCGACGTGGGGTGCGGCCCGGGCCGCCACAGCCTCGCCCTGGCCCGCCGGGGCATCGAGGTGGTGGGAGTCGACGTGTCCCCCGACTTCGTGGGACTGGCCGCGGCGGCCGCGGCGGCCGAGGCGTTGCCGGCCCGGTTCGCGGTGCTCGACGTGCGGGACCTCGCGTTCGTCGACGAGTTCGACGCCGCCCTCTGCCTCTGCCAGGGAGGGTTCGGCCTGCTGGGCGGGCGGGACGAGGTCGCCGTGTTCGGCCGGATCGTCCGGGCCGTCCGGCCGGGGGGTGGGCTCGCGGTGTCGGCGTTCCACGCGCCCTTCGCGATCCGGCACCTGGAGGCCGGCGAGACGTTCGATCCCGCGACCGGCGTCCTCCACGAGACCGCGACCGTCCGCAACGAGCAGGGGGAGGAGCGGCCCTTCGATCTGTGGACGACGTGCTTCACCGCACGGGAGCTCGCGCTCCTCGCCGCGCTCAACGGGGTGGTCGTGGAGGGCATCCACGGAGTGACCCCCGGCGCGTACCGCCGCACCGTCCCGAACCTCGACGACCCCGAGCTGCTGCTGGTGGGACGGCGCCCCTGAGAACGGACTAGCCTGTCTCGGCGGTCCCCGCCGGGGGCTGCGTCCCTCGCGTGTGCGAGCCGTGAGTCGAGTCGGACACCCCCTCCGGGCGCCCGGTCGGCGGCGCGGATTGACCGGCACCCAGCCGGTGAGCGCAGGGACGACCGTATTTCAAGGAGTTCAGTTGTCGGAGCAGGACGAGATGGTCGCCGAGGCGGCCGTCCCCGAGCAGACCCCGGACCAGACGGACGGCGCCGAGCCGACCGAGGTCATCACCCTCGAACAAGAGCTCGAGCAGATCGACGAAGCGCTCGTCGTGCTCGACGACCTCGGGGGTCAGTCCTTCTCCGACGCGGTCGACGCCACCATCGTCGAGTTCGACGACGGTGACATCGTCAAGGGCATCGTCGTCAAGATCGACAACGACGAGGTCCTCCTGGACATCGGCTACAAGTCCGAGGGCGTCATCCCCTCGCGTGAGCTCTCGATCCGCAACGACGTCGACCCCCACGAGGTGGTGTCGCTCGAGGACGAGATCGAGGCCCTGGTCCTCACCAAGGAGGACAAGGACGGCCGGCTGGTCCTCTCCAAGAAGCGGGCCCAGTACGAGCGCGCCTGGGGCACCATCGAGGAGCTCAAGGAGAAGGAGGAGGTCGTCTCCGGCCCCGTCATCGAGGTCGTCAAGGGCGGCCTGATCCTCGACATCGGCCTGCGGGGCTTCCTGCCCGCCTCCCTCGTCGACCTGCGCCGTGTCCGGGACCTCGCCCCGTTCGTGGGCCGCACCCTCGAGTGCAAGATCATCGAGCTCGACCGCAACCGCAACAACGTGGTGCTGAGCCGCCGGGCCTACCTCGAGGAGACCCAGCGCGAGCAGCGCGACGAGTTCCTCACCAACCTCAAGCCGGGCGAGATCCGGTCGGGTGTGGTGAGCTCTGTGGTGAACTTCGGTGCCTTCGTGGACCTCGGCGGCATGGACGGCCTCGTCCACGTGTCGGAGCTGTCCTGGAAGCACGTGGAGCACCCGAGCCAGGTCGTGCAGGTGGGTGACGAGGTCACCGTGCAGGTGCTCGACGTCGACCTCACCCGCGAGCGCATCTCCCTCTCCCTGAAGGCCACCCAGCAGGACCCGTGGCAGGAGTTCGCCGACGGCCACGAGGTCGACCAGCTGGTGTACGGCCGGGTCACGAAGCTCGTCCCGTTCGGGGCGTTCGTCCAGGTGGGCGACGGCATCGAGGGTCTCGTCCACATCTCGGAGATGGCCGCGCAGCACGTCGAGGCTCCCGAGCAGGTGGTGACGCCGGGCGAGGAGCTCTGGGTCAAGATCATCGACATCGACCTCGACCGGCGCCGGATCTCGTTGTCCATCAAGCAGGCGGCCGAAGGCGGCG
>JBAZYX010000007.1:9837-57279 GCA_041659105.1 Acidimicrobiia bacterium | reverse complement strand
GGCGGCTTCGCGCGCGAGGGCGTCGGCGTGCGCGGTCGCCGTGGCGCGCAGCGCGTCGACGGCCGCGTCTGCCGCGTCGGCCCCGCGCTCGCCCAGCGCCCACGCGGCGGCTTCCACCACCGTCACGTCGCGGTCGGCGAGCAGCTGCACGAGCACCGGCTCGGCCGCGGGGTCGGGACCGCGGCGACGCGCCGCGAGTGCAGGCGCCAGCTCCGCCGCGCGTCGGCGCACGGCCGGGTCGACGTCGACGGCGGCGGCCGCCCACGCGGGGGCGGCGATGCGGACCGGCGCGGCGCGCACGAGCGCGCCCACGGCCGCAGCGCGGACCCGCGGGTCGGCGTCGGTGGCCGCCGTGCGCACCTCGGCGAGGGCATCGGCGGCGAGCGGGCCCCCGAGGCCGAGCGCGGCGACGTGCGCCGCGTGTCCGGTGGTCATCGCAGCCACGCTAGGGGAGCGGTGGCTACTGGCCGTTCTGGATCGCGGTGAAGAGGGCGGAGACGCCGAGGCCGACGAGCGCGGCGATCGCGAAGCCGGCGACGACCACCAGCACGACCCACCGCACGATGGCGGAGATCTTGCGGTACGTCTTGACCGCGATGTGGGGCTCTTTGGCCTGCGTGTCGGTCGGGTACCAGGTCATGGCACTCTGGATGCTCCTCGGCCGGTGCGTGTGCGTGCCGGCTCCGAACCTAGGCGATCCGGCACCCCATGCACGAAGATCTCGCCGCCCCACCAGGGCCCTTGGCTCCCGTCGGCCCCCCGCCCGGCGCCGGCGCGACCCCGGTGACGATCGGGCCGCCGCCGCGCCGGCACACCTGGGCGCCGTGGATCGCGGGGATCCTCACGTTGCTCGTGCTGGCGGCCCTGGCTGCGGCCGCGTTCATCCACGTGCCGTACGTGATCATCTCCCCGGGCGACGCGACCCCGCTCGACGCCGGCGTCCTCCGGGTCGACGGTGCGACCACCTACCAGCACGAGGGCGACCTGCTGTTCCTCACGGTGGCGGTCAGCAGCCGCGACCCCAACCTGTACCGCTACCTGTTCGCCAAGCTCGACGACAACGCCTCGGTCGAGAAGCGCCAGGAGGTCATCGGCTGCGCCGGCTACGCCGAGAGCGCGCGCCTCTCGGTCGACCAGATGGACCAGTCCCAGGACGTCGCCAAGACGGTGGCGCTGCGGCGGCTCGGGTACGAGGTGCCCGACGAGCCGGGCCGGGTCCAGATCCTCGACGTCCAGTGCGACGGCCCGTCCGACGGCCGCCTCCAGCTCGGCGACGTGATCGTGTCCCTCGACGGCACGCCCGTGGCGTCGGCCGACGAGGTGCGCCCGTTGATCGTCGCTCACGCGCCCGGCGACACCGCGGTGTTCGGCGTCTTGCGCGACGGCGAGCACCGTGACGTGCGCGTCGAGCTCGGTGAGCGCGACGGCTCGGCGTTCGCGGGCATCGTGACCCAGACCGACCGTCGCCACCGGATCCCGATCGGCGTGCAGATCGACACCGCGCGGGTGAGCGGGCCGTCGGCCGGTCTCGCCTTCTCGCTGGCCATCATCGACGACCTCACCCCGGGGGACCTCACCGGTGGCCGCGACGTCGCCGTCACCGGCACGATCAACGAGGACGGGACCGTCGGCCCGGTGGGCGGGGTGGCCCAGAAGGCGGTCACGGCGCGGCGGGTGGGCGCCCGGCTCATGATCGTCCCCCAGGACGAGGTGAAGGACGCCAAGGCCCGGGCCGGCGACATGAAGGTGGTGGGAGTGCGGACGATCGACGACGCGCTGGCCGCGCTCGCCGCCAATGGGGGCGCGTCCATCGCGGCCCCGGCCGGAGCCGCCCAATAGCATTCTCGGCGTGACGAGCCCCCGCACGAGCAGCCGGAACCGCGGATGAGCGTCGACCCGCTGGGGAACCTGTTCGCCAAGATCCGCGACGAGGTCGTGGCGCCGGGCGCGCCCGACGACGAAGCGGAGGCCGCCGCCGCCGAGGCCGTCGTCGTCGAGGAGGTCAGGGTCGAGGCCGCGGTGTCCGAGGACGGCACGGTCGAGGTGGTGGAGGTCGACGTGGTCGAGGTCGTCGCGGTGGCGGCGTCGGCCGGCGCCCTCCCCGACTTCGCCGAGGAGGCCGAGTACGCGGTCGTCGCGGTCGACCTCATCGAGCCCGAGCCGGTGGAGCCCGAGCCGCACTGGCCCGTGTTCTCCGTCGCGGAGTCGGCGACCCTCGACGACGCCGCGCTGCGTCGCCGCCGTGACGCCGCCGTCGCCACCGCGGTGGGCGCCCTCGCGCCCAAGGTGAAGCGGCTCCTGCAGGACGAGCAGAACGAGCTGCTCGACACCGCGCGCCGCCAGAAGGGCAAGGGCGACCTCGTGGCCGCGCTCCCCGCCGAGGACGAGCAGCTCGCGCAGTGGGCCGACGTGTTCCGCCCGGCGGTCGACGACCTCTACGCCGCGGGCCGCGTGCTCGGGGGCGGTCGGACGCGTCCGGCGCCGCCCAACCTCGTCACCCGGCTGGTGGTGCTCCTCGTGCTGCCGCTGCGCGAACGGGTGGCGGCGTCACTCGAGGCGGCCGACCGCGAGGGTCCCTACGACAGCCTCCCCGACCTCCAGCGGGCGATCGCGAGCGCGGTGGGCGCGCGGTACCGGGAGTGGCGGGGCCAGGACCTCGACGACGCGTTGGGCGACCTCGCCGCGTGGGCGTTCGCCCGGGGGGTGTTCGACGCAACCCCCGACGGCACCCTGCTGCGGTGGGTGCCAGCCGAGATCGAGCAGTGCCCCGACGCGGACGACAACGCGCTCGAGCCCACGTGCAAGGGCCGGCCGTTCCCGACCGGGCAGTCGTGCCCGCCGGCCCATCCCGGATGCCGGTGCCTGGTGGTCCCCGCCCCGGCGTGAGGGGCGACCGCAGAGGCCTTCGGCCCGACCACTAGCCTGACCGCCGATGCGCGTTCCTCAGTACGAGCGCCGGCGCTTCCGCGTCCGGGGATGGATGATCGCGGTCGTCATCGCCCTGCTCGTCCTGCTGTTCAGCCTGCGGGGTCTCGCCGGCTTCTACACCGACTTCTTGTGGTTCGACTCCCTCGGGCAGGGGGACACCTGGGGCCGGCTGCTCGTCGCCAAGATCGTTCCCGCACTGGTGTTCACGATCACCTTCTTCGTGATCATGCTGGGGAACCTGATCATCGCCGACCGCCTCGCGCCGCGTCTTCGGGTCGGGCCGATGACCCCCGAAGACGAGATGGTCACGCGGTACCGCCAGGCGACCGAGCGCTACACGGGCCGCATCCGGGCGGGCGTCGCGGTGTTCTTCGCGCTGATCGCCGGTCTCGGGGTCTCGGCGCAGTGGAAGGAGTGGATCCTCTTCACGAACCGGGTCGACTTCAACAAGACCGACCCGCAGTTCCACAAGGACATCGGCTTCTACGTCTTCCAGCTGCCGTTCATCCGCTTCATGATCGACTGGCTGTTCGCGGGGCTCGTGATCGTGCTGCTCGTCACCGCGGTGGCGTACTACCTCAACGGCGGGATCCGGTTCCAGAGCCCCACCCAGCGGGTCAGCCCCCAGGTCAAGGCGCACCTCTCGGTGATCCTCGCGGTGATGGCGCTGGTGAAGACGGCCGAGTACTACTTCGCCCGCTTCGATCTGAACTTCTCCACCAAGGGCGCGGTCGACGGCGCCGGGTACACCCAGGTCAAGGCCGAGCTCCCCGCGCTCAACCTCCTGATCTTCATCTCCGTCGTGGCCGCGGCGCTGTTCCTCTGGAACATCTGGCGGCGCGGCTGGGTGCTGCCGATCATCGCCGTCGGCCTGTGGGGCTTCGTGTCGATCGTGGTCGGCACCATCTACCCCACGCTGATCCAGCAGTTCCGGGTGAACCCGAACGAGTTCGCCAAGGAGCGCAAGTACATCGCCCGCAACATCGAGGCGACGCGTGACGCCTACGGCCTCTCGACGATCCAGCCGACCAACTACGACTACACGACGGAGCTCACGCCCGCGGTCGTCCAGGCCAACAAGACCACGATCGACAACGCGCGCCTGTGGGACCCCGTCGTGCTCGAGGCGGTGTACGGCCAGGTCCAGGAGCTCCAGACCTACTACAACGTCGACGACGTCGACGTCGACCGGTACCTGATCGACGGCGAGGTCGTGCAGACGGCCGCGTCGTTGCGTGAGGTCGACGGCACGTCGCTGCCGTCGCAGTCGTGGATCAACGAGAAGATCGTGTACACGCACGGCTACGGCGTGATCGCGTCGCCGATGAACCAGACCACGCAGGGCGGCCCCAACTTCTTCGTGAAGAACATCCCGGTCGAGGACCTGGGGGTCGGCGTCAGCGCGCGCGGGGCCCAGATCTACTTCGGGGAGCAGCAGGGCGGGTACGTGATCGTCGGGGCGAAGCAGCCCGAGTTCAACTACCCGCGCCAGGGTGTGCGCGACTCGCTCACGCGCTACCGCGGCGACGACGGCGTCGGGCTGGGGGGCTTCGTGCGCCGGGCGGCGTTCGCCCTCCGCTTCAACGACGTGAACCTGCTCGTGTCGGGCCAGATCCGGCCCGAGTCGAAGATCATCATGTACCGGTCGATCCGCGACCGCGTCTCCAAGCTCGCCCCGTTCCTCCGCTTCGACACCGACCCGTACCCGGTCGTGATCGACGGGCGCACGCAGTGGGTCTTCGACGCGTACACCGCCACGTCGAAGTACCCCTACTCGCAGTACCTCTCGGGCATCGGCGGCATCACCGGCCGCGTCAACTACGTGCGCAACTCGGTGAAGGCGACGGTCGACGCGTACAACGGCACCGTCAAGTTCTACGTGATCGACACCAAGGAGCACCCGGACCCGATCATCCAGGCCTGGGGCAAGGCGTTCCCCGGGCTGTTCAGCGACTTCTCGAAGATGCCCGAGGGGCTCAAGGACCACCTGCGCTACCCGGAGGACCTCTTCCGGATGCAGACCGACGTGTACGCCACCTACCACGTGGTGGAGCCGCGGCGGTTCTTCCAGGGCTCGGAGCGCTGGCTCATCTCGCCCGACCCCAACGAGGCGATCACGGGCACGACCGCGATCGGCGGTACGAACCCCGACACGCAGGGCAACAGCAACCGAGCGCCGTCGATCCGGGCCACCTCGAAGCGCCAGGACCCCTACAACCTCTACATCAAGGTTCCCGGCGACGACCGCGAGAGCTTCCTGATCATCCAGTCGTTCGTACCGGTGTCGCAGGACAACCGGCTGCTGAACCTGGTGTCGTTCCTCACCGCGAAGGCCGACCGGCGCAACTACGGGCAGCTCGAGTCGTTCGTGATGCCGCAGGGCCAGCTCGTCGACGGGCCCGTGCAGGCCGCGCTCAAGATCAACCAGGACGCGACGATCGCGTCTCGCTTCACCCTCCTCGACCAGCAGGGCTCGAGCCTGATCCGGGGGAGCGTGCAGCTGATCCCGGTCGGCAACTCGATCATCTACGTGCAGCCGATCTACGTGGAGAACGCGGGCTCCTCGCGGTTCCCCGTGTACCAGTTCGTCGCCGTGTTCGCGCAGGGTCGCGACCCGGTGCTCGCCCCGACGGTGAACGACGCGCTCGGGGTGCTCTTCCCGGCGACGGCCGGTGGCACCACCCCGACCACGCCCACCACGCCGACGACCCCGACCACGCCCAGCACCCCGGGCACGGTCGAGAGCCTCCTCGCCCAGGCGGCGCAGAAGTTCAACGACGCCGACGCCGCCCTGAAGTCGGGCGACCTCGGGAAGTACCAGGACCTGGTGAAGCAGGCCCAGGACCTCGTCGCCCAGGCCCAGCAGCAGCTCAACACCGGCAGCACGGCGTCGCCCACGCCGAGCACCACCACGACCACCACGACCACCACGCGCCCCGCCGCGAGCTCGGCCTCCCTGCGCTGACCCCCTCCTGAGGCGTCGCTCACCGTCGCCGGGCGAAGGTGAGCAGCGCCTCGAGCGTCGAGGCGTCGCTCATCTTCGTTCTCCGTCGCGGATTGTCGGGCCCCCCGATAATTGTTACTATCGCCGTAGGGGAAATCCCGCGGCACCCCCGCCGCCGGGACCCGAATCGCCTCCCTCGAACGTCCGGAGTGCCTCATGGCCGTCAGTGGCATCGATCTCGGCAAGTACAAGCTCGGTTGGTCCGACACCCAGGACCAGTACGTCTACAAGCCGAAGAAGGGCATCAACGAGGACGTCGTCAAGGACATCTCGCACCACAAGAGCGAGCCGGAGTGGATGACGAAGTTCCGGCTGAGCTCGCTGAAGCGGTTCGAGAAGAAGCCGATGCTCGAGTGGTTCGCCAAGAACATGCCCGACATCGACTTCGACGACATCTTCTATTACATCAAGCCCATCGACAAGCAGGTCTCCGACTGGGACATGCTCCCCGAGGGGATGAAGACCACCTACGAGCGGCTCGGCATCCCCGAGGCCGAGCGCAAGTTCCTCGCCGGCGTCACCGCGCAGTACGAAAGCGAGGTCGTGTACCACAAGAACCGCGATGATCTCGCGGCGATGGGCGTGCTGTTCACCGACATGGACAGCGCGCTGCGCGACTACCCGGAGATCGTCAAGCAGTACCTCGGCACGGTGATCCCGCCTGGCGACAACAAGTTCGCCGCGCTCAACTCGGCCGTGTGGAGCGGGGGAAGTTTCATCTACGTGCCGCCGGGCGTGCACGTCGACATGCCGCTCCAGGCGTACTTCCGCATCAACGCGGAGAACGCCGGGCAGTTCGAGCGCACGCTGATCATCGCCGACGAGGGCGCGTCGGTGCACTACGTGGAGGGCTGCTCGGCGCCGGTCTACAGCTCCGACTCGCTGCACAGCGCGGTGGTGGAGCTGATCGCGAAGCCGGGTGCGCGCATCCGCTACACCACGATCCAGAACTGGTCGCCCAACGTCTACAACCTCGTCACCAAGCGGGCGCGGGCGGAGACCGAGGCCACGGTCGAGTGGATCGACGGCAACCTCGGCTCGAAGCTCACGATGAAGTACCCGGCCGTGGTGATGACCGGCCCCAAGGCGCACGGCGAGGTGCTCTCGGTCGCCTACGCGGGTGCGGGTCAACACCAGGACGCGGGGGCGAAGATGACCCACGCCGCACCGGAGACCACCTCGATCATCGACTCGAAGTCGATCTCGAAGGACGGCGGCCGCACCACCTACCGCGGTCTCGTGCGGGTGGAGGACGGCGCGTACGGGGTGAAGAGCCACGTGCGCTGCGACGCGCTGATCCTCGACGAGGACAGCCGGTCCGACACCTATCCGTACATGGAGATCGAGGAGCAGGACGCGCGCGTCGGCCACGAGGCCACGGTCTCGAAGGTCGGCGACGACCAGCTCTTCTACCTGATGAGCCGCGGGCTCGACGAGCAGCAGGCCACGGCGATGATCGTGAATGGGTTCATCGAGCCCATCACGAAGACGCTGCCGATGGAGTACGCCGTCGAGCTGTCCCGCCTCATCGAGCTGAACATGGAGGGCGCGGTCGGCTGACGCCACCGCCACACGACACGCCACGATGACCAACCGATGAACACGTTCACGACCGACGCTTCGCGCGCGCTCGGTGGGCCCGAGTGGCTGGCCGACCGGCGTGCCGCCGCCGCCGAGCAGCTGGCCGGCCTCACCTGGCCGAGCTCCACCGAGGAGATCTGGCGCTACTCGGCGATCGACCGCTTCGACCCCGAGCGCTACTCGCCGATCCCGGCCGAGGAGATCGGCGTCCCGGGCGTGGAGCCGGCCCCCGGCGGCGGGCTGCTCGCGGCCGAGGCCGGTGACCGGTCCGGGCTGGTGGTGGTGCGCAACGGCCGCGTGGTGCACCACGAGATCGACCCCGCGCTCGAGGCCAAGGGCGTGCACGTGTGTGATCTCGCCACGTGTGCGGCCGGCGAAGGCGAGCCGTGGCTCGGCGTGTGCAGCGACGCGTCCCCCGACGCCTTCACCGTGCTCCATGACGCCTTCCTGGCCGGTGGTGCGTTCGTGCAGGTGCCCGCGGGCGTGGTGATCGACAAGCCGATCGTGGTCCTGCACTGGTCGCAGGGCGAGGGCCGGGCCAGCTTCCCCCACACCCTGGTGGTGGCGGGGGAGGGCTCCCAGGTCGCGGTGGTCGACCGGTTCTCGTCGGTGGGGGGCGAGCACCTCGTCGACGCCGTGGTCGAGCTCGTGCTCGGCGACGGTGCGAACGTGCGCTACCTGGCCGTGCAGGAGCACGGCCCGAAGACGTGGCAGGTCGCGCTCCAGCGCGCCCACCTCGGTCGCGACGCCGTCCTCCGGTCGTCGGCGGTCGCGCTCGGCGGCGACTACGCCCGTTTGCGCAGCGAGTCGCGGCTCGACGGCGCGGGCGCCGAGAGCGACCTCCTCGCCGTGTACTTCGGCGACGGCGACCAGATGCTCGACTTCCGCACGCTCCAGGACCACGCGGCGCCGCACACGATGAGCAACCTGCTGTTCAAGGGCGCGGTGGAGGACGGGGCACACTCGGTGTACTCCGGGCTCGTGCACCTGCGGCCCGAGGCCCAGCGCTCCGAGGCGTACCAGACGAACCGCAACCTCGTGCTGAGCAAGGGCGCGGGAGCGGAGTCGATCCCCAACCTCGAGATCGAGGCCAACGACGTGAAGTGCTCGCACGCGAGCACCGTCGGGCCGATCGACGACGACCAGCGCTACTACCTCGCGACCCGCGGCATCCCGCCCGAGGAGGCCGATCGCCTCATCGTCATGGGCTTCTTCGAGGACGTGCTCGCGAAGCTGCCGGTGCGCTCGCTCGTGGAGCCGCTGCGCGAGGCGGTCATCCGCAAGATCGAGCACCGGGGGCACTCGTGACCGAGCCGGGCGTGACGACCCAGGTGCGCGTGTGCGGGGTCGACGACGTGGCGCCGGGATCGGCGCGTCGCTACGACGTCGGCGGGCACCGCCTCTGCGTGGTGCGCATCGGCGACGACTGGTACGCGATCGGCGACGAGTGCTCCCACGAGGACTACTCCCTGTCCGAGGGCGAGGTGTGGGAGGACGAGTGCGAGATCGAGTGCCCGAAGCACGGGTCCACGTTCTCGCTCGCGACCGGGGAGCCCCAGACCCTGCCGGCGACCCGGCCGGTGCCCGTGTACGCGGTGCGCGTCGACGGCGCCGATGTGATCGTGACCGTGGAAGGAGCGAGCCGATGAGCGAGCTGGTGATCTCCGGGTTGCGGGCGTCGGTCGACGGGTTCGAGATCCTCCGCGGCGTCGATCTCGCGGTCGGCTCGGGTGAGGTGCACGTCGTGATGGGGCCCAACGGCTCCGGGAAGTCGACGCTCTCGCACGTGATCATGGGCCGGGGCGACTACACGGTCACCGGCGGCTCGGTCACCCTCGACGGCGAGGAGCTGCTCGAGCTGCCCACCTGGCAGCGCGCGACGCGTGGCCTGTTCCTCGCGATGCAGTACCCCGTGTCGGTGCCGGGCGTGCCGGTGGGCGAGCTGGTCGCCGCGGCCGCACGCGCCCGGGGTGACGACGCCGGCGCCGCGACCGCACGAATCGCGGCCGAGGCCGCCCGCCTCGACGTGCGCGAGGAGTTCTTCACCCGCGGCGTGAACGACGACTTCTCAGGCGGCGAGCAGAAGCGGATGGAGACCCTCCAGCTGGCTGTGCTGCGGCCGCGCATCGCGGTGCTCGACGAGATCGACTCCGGCCTCGACGTCGACGCCCTGCGCGACGTCGCCCGCCGGGTGGAGGCCATGACCCACGAGGACGGTCTCGGCGTGCTCGCGATCACGCACTACGCCCGGCTCCTCCACGAGCTGCGGCCCGACCGGATCCACGTGCTCATGGGCGGGCGCATCGTCGCCAGCGGCGGTCCCGAGCTGGCCGACCAGCTCGAGGCGTCGGGCTACGAGGGCCTCGCGGCCGAGCTCGGCGTCGACACGCTCACGCTCGAGAAGCCGGTCGAAGCCGACCCCTTCGCCGAACCCGGCTTCTAGCGCCAGCTCCCTCGCCCCCTTTCGGCGTCACTGGTGCCGCTGACAGCGGCACCAGTGACGCCGAAAGGGGGCCATCGTCAGGGGCGTTCGGCACCGGGGACCCGCACGGTGGTGGTCTCGATGGCCGCGGTGCGGGCGGCCCGGGACTCGGCCCGCTCGCCGTGGGTGGTCGACGTGATCATGTAGAGCGTGCGGCCGTCGGGCCCGCCCAGCGCGCAGGCGATGCCGTGGCGGCCGGGCGTCTCCACCACGTCGGTGACCTCGCCGCCCTCGACCACCCGCACGAAGCGGTCGGACACCGGGCCCGCGATCCAGACCCCGTTCTCGGAGTCGAGGCACATGCCGTCGGGCGCGTCGGGCAGCCCGGCCCACACGCGGCGATTCGAGAGGGTGCCGTCGTCGGCGAGGTCGAACCCGGCGAGGCACTTGCCCGAGCTCTCCGCGACCACCAGCGTGCGCTCGTCGGTCGTGATCGCCATGCCATTCGCCATGCGCAGGTCGGGGGCGGCTTCGTGGACCGAGCCGTCGGGGTCGACCCGCAACAGCGGCGCCGGCTCCGGCCGCCCTCCGCCGCGGAGGTCGTAGCCGAACTGGCCCACGAACGCGTGCCCGTGCCGGTCGACGACCATGTCGTTGATCTCGTGCGGTGCGACGCCGGAGAGGTCGGCGTGCACGGTCACGGCCGAGCCGTCGACGCGCAGCACCGCCCGGGACGTCATCGACGAGACGAGGAGGGTGCCGTCGGGCAGCCACCCGAGGCCCGACGGCTGCTCGACCTCCACGACCGTCGACACCGCGCCGTGGGCGTCCACCCGCAGCACCGCGTCCCCGTGCATGTCGGAGACGAACAGCGCGTCACCGCGCCAGCGGGGACCTTCGAGGAAGCTGAGCCCGGTGACGAGCGGGGTGATGTCGGCCATGCGCGGATCCTAGGACCACGCGCCAGAGGCCGCGCGGGTGCGCGGGGACCGGGTCAGCGAAGCAGGTAGCCCAGGCCGACCACCACGCCGACGAACACCGCCGCGATCGCGAAGCACGCGAGGTACACGGGGACCATCGAGGGCTTCGGGCGCGGCACGCCGCCATGATCGCACCTGGGGCGCGCGCTGGCCGGGTGGGTCGGAGCCCCGGCGGGAACGGTGGGACGGGCCGGTCAGGCGCTGACGACGACCGGCGTGCCGAGCGGGGCCTGCTTCGCGATCTCGAGGATCACGTCGTTGGGCACGCGCACACAGCCGTTGGAGACGTTCTGCCCGACGAGCTCGGGGTTGTTGGTCCCGTGGATCGCGATCTGGCCGGGCCCGCCGTTGAACTCGAACAGGACCTCGCTGTAGCCCGAGAGCCCGAGCGCGTACGCGCCGTACGCGCCACCCGGGCTCGCGCGCAGGTCGACGGGGTCGGTGATGTAGAAGTTGCCGAGCGGCGTGGGTGTGCGATCGGCGCCGACGACGGCCGGCGAGCTGATGACTTCCTTGCCGTCCTTGAACAGCGTGACCTTGTGCTCGCTCAGGCTGACGGTGATGCGGTACGGGTTGCCCGACAGCGTGACGTCACTCGCGCGCACCCAGCCGGTGGAGCCGTTGGGCCGCATCGGCAGGAGCGTCTTGAGCCAGTCGCCCTGGCGCTCGGTGACGAGCAGCGTGCGCGGCTGGAGGTACTCGGTCTTCGCGGTGAACGACGTGACGACCTTGCCGCCGTCGGGGGCCTCGTACACCTGCAGCGTCGGCACCTTGGTGGTGGCGACCGCGGCGGGCGGGGGAACCGTCGTGATGGTGGTGGGCGGGATCGTGGACGTGGTGGTGGGGGGCGGCGCAGCCTTGTTCACCGGCTCGTCGGAGCCACCGCCACCGCTGAGCGCGAACGCGCCGCCGACGGCGAGGAGGACGAGCACGACGGCAGCGGCGATGCCGATGCGGATGCGCTTGCGCCGGACGGCGGCTCGTCGCTCGGTTCGCGTGGACGCGGGAGTCGGCTCGGTCATGTCGAAGAGGATACCTGCGGCCGGTGCCCCGCCCAACGGCGGGGATCTCGGCCGGGGGCGCCGCGGGGAGCGGCGGGTCCCTGCGGTCAGCTGGCCGCGGGCTCGGGGGTCTCGGCCGCCAGCATCATGAGCCGCAGGTCCAGCAGCAAGTCCACGACCTCGGCCCCGGAGATCAGCTCGCGGCTGGTGAACTCACGCAGCGCGTCGTCGATCCGGAGGGTCAGGGCCTGCTCGTCCATCGTGGCTCCTTGGGGGTTCCCGATGTACCGGGGGGTGTTCGGGATTGCTTGCGTGGTGCTGACCGTAGTGTGAACGTAGCGGGTGGGGCGGTTGATTCCGTGTCAGTCCGATGACGGCTCGGTTTCGAAGGATTCGGGTCGAAGGTCCCGGGAGGGGGCCCGATCCGGACCGCGCGGGGCCACCCGTCGGCCTCAGGCGTCGGCGGCGGCCTCGTCGAGCGCCTGCTGGAGGACGTTCCAGGCGAGGGTCGCGCACTTGATCCGCACGGGGAACTTCACCACCCCCTGGAGTGCCTCGAGGTCGCCCATCCGCACCCCCTCGAGCTCGTCGGCGAGGTCGGTCTCCTCGGCCCCCTCGAGCTTGGACTCGTGGATCGACATGAGGGCCTTGAACGCCCGGATGAGCGTCCGGGCCTCCTCGACGGGCGTGCCCTTGATCGCGGCGCTCATCATCGAGGTGGACGCCTGACTGATCGAGCAGCCCTGGCCGCCGGTCTTGACGTCGGTGACGACGCCGTCCTCGACCTCGAGGTAGAGCACCACCTCGTCGCCGCAGAGCGGGTTGAAGCCCTCGACCATGTGCGCGGGCGGCACGGGGAGCTCGCCCCGGTTCCGGGGTGCCCGGTAGTGGTCGAGGATGATCTCGCGGTAGAGGTCTTGCAGCCCTGACATTGCGGTTCCCTCAGGTCTCGTCGGATCGATCCTCAGATCGAGAAGAACGATTCGGCCTTGGCCAGCGCCTCCACGAGCGCGTCGGCGTCGGCCCGGTCGTTGTACACCCCGAACGACGCGCGTGTCGTGGCGGGGACGCCGAGCACGCGCATGAGCGGCTTGGCGCAGTGGTGGCCGGCGCGCACGCACACGCCCTCCTCGTCGACCACCTGGGAGACGTCGTGGGCGTGGATGTCGTCGAAGAGGAACGAGATCACGCCACCGCGGTCGTCGGCGCTGGCCGGCCCGTAGACCGTGAGGTTGTCGCCGAAGCGGTCGGCGAGCGCGTCGAGCGCGTACTGGGTGAGCGCACGCTCGTGGGCCCGTACGGCGTCCATCCCGATCGCCTCGAGGTAGTCGACCCCGGCGCCGAACCCGACGGCCTCGGCGATGGCCGGCGTGCCGGCTTCGAACTTCCACGGGATGTCGTTGGTGGAGAAGCCCTCGGTGGTGACGTCGCGGATCATCTCGCCGCCGCCCATGAACGGCGGCATGGCCTCGAGCAGCTCGGCCCGGGCCCAGAGGGCGCCGATCCCGGTGGGGCCGAGGAGCTTGTGCGAGGAGAAGGCGACGAAGTCGGCGCCCCACGCCTTCACGTCGACCGGCATCTGCGGGACGGCCTGGCAGCCGTCGACGAGCACGTGCGCACCGGCGGCGCGGGCCGCGCGGACCATGTGGGGGACGTCGACGATGGTGCCGGTGACGTTGGACATCGCGGTGATCCCGAGGAGGGACGCGCCGTCGAGGATCCGGTCGAGGTCGGTGAGGTCGAGACGCTGGTCGCTCGTGATCGGGATCCAGCGGATCTCGACCCCCCGCTCCTCGCGCAGGATGTGCCAGGGCACGATGTTGGCGTGGTGCTCGAGGTAGCTGAGCACGATGACGTCGCCTTCGTTCAGGTTGGCGCGAGCCCACGAGTAGGCCACGAGGTTGATGGCCTCGGTGGCGTTGCGCGTGAACACGATCTCGCGCGGCTCGGCCGCGCCGACGAAGCGCGCGACCTTGGCCCGGCCGGCCTCGAACGCGGCGGTGGCCTCTTCGGCGATCGTGTAGACGCCGCGGTGCACGTTCGCGTACGACTCGCGGTAGATGTGGTCCATCGCGTCGAGCACCTGGATCGGCTTCTGGGCCGACGACGCGGAGTCGAGGTACACGAGGCGCTTGCCGTTGACCAGGCGCTTCAGGATCGGGAAGTCGGCCTGGATCCGGGCGACGTCGAGGGCGTCGGCGCTCTGCTCGTTCATGCCGCGGCTTCCGTGCGGAAGTTGTCGAAGCCCTCGACCTCGATCCGGTCGGCCAGCTCGGGGCCGCCGCTGACCGCGACGCGGCCGTCGAGGAGCACGTGCACGTGGTCGGGCGGGAGGTGGTCGAGGATCCGCTGGTAGTGCGTGATCAGGAGGATCCCCAGCGCGGGCCGCTCGGTGCGCACCTCCTGGATGCCGCGCGACACCTCGACCAGGGCGTCGATGTCGAGCCCGGAGTCGGTCTCGTCGAGCACCGCGAAGTCGGGCTCGAGCAGGGCCATCTGGAGGATCTCGTTCTTCTTTCGCTCGCCGCCGGAGAAGCCCTCGTTGAGGTAGCGCGACACGAAGCGGTCGTCCATGCCGAGGCGCTTGGACCACGCCAGGACCTGCATCCGCACCTCGAGCACGGAGAAGTCGTTGATGCCCTTGCGGTTGGCCATCGCCTGGCGGAGGAAGTTCAGGACGCTCACGCCGGAGATGGCCTCGGGGTGCTGGAAGCCGAGGAACATGCCGCGCGCGGCGCGACCGTCGGGGCCGAGGGCGGTGACGTCCTCGCCCTTGAACCGGATGTGCCCGGCGGTCACCTCGTAGCCGGGGTCGGCCAGGAGGGTCTTCGCCAGGGTGGACTTGCCGGAGCCGTTGGGGCCCATGAGGGCGTGGACCTGGCCCTCGCCGACCGCCAGCGAGACCCCGCGGAGGATCTCGGTGCCGGCCACGGCGACGTGCAGATCGTCGAGCTCGAGGAGTGGTGCCATGGGGCCCAGTTTAATTGCACTACCGGCGTAGTGGAAATTCGGATTTCGGACGGGGGAGTGCGATTGCTAGCGGGCGGGCCGGGCCAGGGACAAGGCGAAGTCCCCCGCGGGGTCGGTCCACCAGCCGTCGAGCACGAGCCCCGCGGTCGCCAGCTCCCCGGCCACCCGCTCCCGGCGGAACTTGGCGCTGATCTCGGTGCGGATGGCCTCCCCCGCGCCGAGGTGGACGTCGAGGCCGAGCGCCTCGACCCGCACGGTCCGGGCGCCGTCGCTGCGCAGCCACATCTCGACCCACTCGGCCTCGGGATCCCAGCGGGCCACGTGGGCGAAGGCGTCGGGGTCGAAGTCGGCGCCGAGCGACCGGTTGACCACCCGCAGGACGTTGCGGTTGAAGTCGGCCGTGACCCCGGCGTCGTCGTCGTAGGCGGCCACGAGGCGGGACGGGTCCTTCACGAGATCGGTGCCGAGGAGGAACGTGTCATCGGGGCCGAGGCCGGCGGCGACCTGGGCGAGGAACCGCGCGCGCATCGCCGGGGTGAGGTTGCCGATCGTGCTGCCGAGGAACGCGACCATGCGCGTGCCGCCGCCGGGGATGCGGTCGAGGTGGTGCTCGAAGTCGCCCACCACCGCGTGGACGCTGACCCGGTACTCGTCGGCCACGGCGTTCGCGGCAGCCACCAGCGTGGCCTCGCTCACGTCGAACGGCACGAAGCGCTCGAGCGTGCCCGCGGCGGCGAGCGCGTCGAGGAGGAGCCGCGTCTTCTCCGAGGTTCCCGAACCCAGCTCGACCAGCGTGTCGGCGCCGCTGCGCGTCGCGAGCTCGGCCGCGTGGAGCTCGAGGATCGCCCGCTCCGCGCGCGTCGGGTAGTACTCGGGGAGCCGGGTGATCTCGTCGAAGAGCTCCGAGCCGCGGTCGTCGTAGAAGTACTTCGGCGGGAGCTCCTTCGGCGACGCGGTGAGCCCGGCCCGCACGTCGGCCTCGAGCGCGCGTGCGAGGTCGTCGGGGCCGAGGTGCACGTCGACCTGCACGGTGGGGGTGGTGCTCACCGGAGGGACTCCGTTCGGGGGGCCGCGCCGGCGACGCACGTGACGAGGGTGCGATCGGGCACCGCGGTCCAGGCGGGGTCGTCGTCGACCGGCTCCGAGGAGACCCAGCCCGCCATCGCGAAGAGCGAGTTGCCCACGGCCGTGGCCACGATGGTCGCACCGTCGTGGAGGATCAGGTTGAGGCGGCCGCCGCTCACCGCCTCCGTCGCCGCGATGGTGTCGGCGGCGGCGTCGCGCGCGGTGGCGCCCGCATCCATGCGGTCGAGCACCATCGCGAACAGGACCTCGGTGTCGGCGTGGCCTTCGATGCCGGCGAGCCTCCGCGGCGTGATCGTCGCGCGCAGCGTGTCGCGCGCCCCCTCGACGAAGTCGGCGACGAACCCGTTCAGGGAGAACGACCACGGCCCGGACACGAACGGCGCGTTGCCCTCGGCCTCGATCGGCGCGCCGGGGGACGCGAGGCGTGCGGCACCGACGAACGCGGGGCTGCGGACATCGAGGATGGTCTCGGCGAACGCGGCGTCGTCCCACATGCGGGTCGCCGTGCGGTACCGGTGGGGGATCGCGCTGCCCGGTTGGTACCACGCGACCCCGTAGCCGTCGGGGTTGTCGGGGCCGCTGAGCTGGTGCTTGGGCGTGCGGGCCTGGTGCACGAGCGCGTGCGACGCGTGCCACAGCGGGTCCGCGAGCGCGATCGGCGGACCGACGTACGCGAGGTGCCGGCACATCAGGCGTCGTGGGCCAGGCGGAAGCCGGCGAAGATCTGGCGGCGGATCGGATAGTCCCAGTTGCGGAAGGTGGTGCGCACGGCCGCCGGGTCGGTGGCCCACGATCCGCCCCGCAGCACCTTGTACTCGTGGCCGAAGAACACCTCGGAGTACTCGCGGTAGGGGAAGGACCGGAACCCCGGGTAGGGGGTGAAGTCGCTGCTCGTCCACTCCCAGACGTCGCCGAGCATCTGCTCGGCCCCCCAGCGGCCGGCGGTGGCGGCGGCGGCGCCGATCGGGGTCGGGGCGAAGCGTCGGTGGCCGAGGTTGGCCGCGGCGATCGGCGCGCCGTCGGCGGCCGCTTCCCACTCGGGCTCGCTGGGGAGGCGGGCGCCGGCCCAGCGGGCGAAGGCGTCGGCCTCGTACCAGCACACGTGCTGGACGGGCTCCGCGCCGGGAAGGTCCTCCCGGCGGCCGTACCGGAGCCGGCTCCACGTGCCGGCGGATTCGGCCCGCCAGAACTGGGGGTGGGCGAGCCGGGCCTCGGTGCGCCAGGCCCAGCCGGTGTCGGTCCAGTGGCGGGGGTCGGCGTAGCCGCCGTCGGCGACGAACTCGGCGTAGCGCGCGTTGGTGACGGGGTAGCGGTCGATCGCGAACGGCGCGAGCTCGACCGTGTGCGCGGGCCGCTCGTTGTCGTACGCCCAGGGGGCGGCGCTGGTGCCCAGCGTGACGGGGCCACCGGGGACCGCGCAGGTGGCGAGCGGGTCCACGGCCGCGTCCGCCGCGCGCGCACCCAGCTCGCCGGCGATCGCGGCGTCCGGGTGCGCGAACCCCTCGCCCATCAGCTGGATGGTGGCGAGCATCGTCTCGTCGTGCTGGTGCTCGTGCTGCACGACCATGCCGTACACGAACGCGTCGCGGAGCAGCGGCTCGTCGGCGGCGAAGTCGACGGTGGGGAGGTGCGCGAGGCTGCGCGCGCGTACGGCGGCGGCGAAGGCGCGCGCGCCCGCAGGGTCGAGGATGGGCAGATCGGCGCGCTCTCGACGCGGGTGGCGGAACGCGTCGTAGAGGTCGTCGAAGCGCGGGTCGGTGGGCGCGACGTCGTCGAGCGCGCGCAGGAGCCACAGCTCCTCGTAGTGCGCGATGTGCGCGAGGTCCCAGCACAGTGGCGACATCAGCTCCGACACCTGGCGGCGCTGGTCGGGCTCGGGAACGGGGCCGAGCAGGTCGAGCGTGACCCGGCGCGCGCGCTCGAGCTCCTCGACGACGCGCGTGATCGACACCGGAGTGTGCGTCGCGGTCATGCGTTGTCGGGCCGGGGGAGGAGTGTGCCTCCGCGCTCGTACGCGTCGAGCAGATCGTCGGCCGGCGTGCGACTGCGGTCGACGTAGCGGTCGGCGTACTCGGCCGCGGCGTCGACGGTCGCGGCGTCGGCGCCGCTGCGGTCGAGCGCGGCGGCGGCCGCATGGAAGCAGGTGCGCGCGGCCGCCGCGATCGCGGGGTCGGCGAGGCCGTGGCGCGCGGCGTCGGTCCAGCGGTCGCGGACCGGTGCGGCGGCCGCTGCGGCGGTGGACGACGCGGCCGGGTCGTCGACGAGGACGGTGCCCACCGCCGCGGCGACCCGCCACCACGGCGCGGGGAGCGCGTCGACCATGCGCAGCTCGAACCACCCGCGCGGGCGCACCGGCGGGAACAGCGTGGTGAGGTGGTACTCGAGGTCCTCCACCGTGGGCCAGCCCGCGGGGTGGCCGTGCTCGATCCACGCGGCGAAGGTGAGGCCGGGCGGCACCGCGACGTGCTCGGTGTCGGATCGGCGCACGAGCATGACGTCGGCGTCGAGCGCGTAGCGGGCCCACGCCTCCCGGCAGCCGACGCCGTTGGCCACCGGCTGCGTGCGGCCGGGATCGATGCGGTTCCACACGGCGAGCCGGGTGGACTTCCAGCCGCTCGGGCGGCCGTCCCAGAACGGTGAGTTGGCGAACGTGGCCGCGAGCACCGGTCCGAGCGCGTGGACGAGGTCCCACCGGCGCTCGGTCTCGTCGGGGGCGCCGAGGTCGAGGTTGAGCTGGAGCGCGGCGGTGCTGCGCATCATGGTGCGCCCGGCGACGCCGCCGGCGTCGAAGTACGCCTCCATCGCGTCGTAGCGCGGCGACCGGAGGAACCGGTCGCGGCGCGGGCCCGGCTCGAGCCCGATGGCGACCATCCCGATTCCCGCGCGGCCCAGCGCTCGGCCGAGGGACGCGGCGTCGGCGGCCAGGGCCGGGATCGCCTCGAGCCGGGGCAGGGGCCGGCTCGACAGCTCGATCTGCCCGCCGGGCTCGTAGGTGATCCGGCTGCGATGGGGGATCGTGGCCATCGCCGCGGCTCGGCAGACGGCATCGAAGTCGGCCGGCCGGGTGGGGTCGGCGAGGTCGACGGTGCACCACTCGATCTCCGCGCCGAACCGGGGGGGCGCGTCACCCGTGCCGTTGCCGGAGCCGTTCCCGGACGGGGCGAAGCCGCGTTCCGCCACGATGTGACGGGCTTCGGCGGCGGGGAGGACGCGGTGGGGTGACGGCATGGACGACTCCGGAGTCGCCGAGTGTTCGTGGGCGAGCGGCCGGATGGATTACCCGGGGCACGACGGTAGTACCCGTCAGCCGGCGTGCGGTCCGGGGTCGGTCGACCCGCCCAGCGTGGTGCAGGCGTTGAGCTGCGTGAGCGCGTCGCGGAGCTGCGCGAAGCGCTGCGGGCCGAGCTCCTGCTCGAGGTCGGTCTCGATGGTCGCGACCGAGGCCCGGATGGTGTCCCGAACGGCCAGGCCCCGGTCGGTCATGGACACGCGCTTCGAGCGCCCGTCGTCGGGGTCGTCGCGGCGGACGAGGTAGCCGAGCCCCTCGAGCTGCCCGAGCAGGTAGTTCATCGCCTGCTTGCTCATGCCGACGTCGGCCGCGAGGTCCGACGGGCGGCGGCCGTCGGGCCCGGGGTAGCGCAGGACCGCGAAGTGGGCCGGGACGAGGTCGGTGAAGCCGGCGGTGTGCAGGTCGGCCAGCATCCGGCGGTAGACGGCGTCGATCGGCATCCGCATGAGCGCACCGATCAGCGGCGGCCCGACCTGCGACCCGGGATTATTGATAAAGCGACTTTACAACGGTGGTGGAGGTGGCGTACAGTGATCAAGTCACTTTACCGATTGCTCCCCCAGGAGGGCCACGATGAACCCGGCGTCCCGATCCCCCATCCAGCTCCACGCGATCACGGTGCAGTTCCTCGTGGATGCCGAGGACTCCGGCGGATGCGCCACGGTCTTCGAGACCCGCGTGCCCCCGGGTGCCATGGTCCCGCCGCCCCACAGCCACGACGACTTCGAGGAGGCCGTCTACGGACTCGCCGGCATGTTCACGTTCCACATCGACGGCGAGACGCGCGAGATCGGGCCCGGCGATGCCACGTTCATCGGGCGCGGCCAGGTCCACCGCTTCGAGAACAGTGGGGACGTCGACGCGACGTTCCTGTCGGTCGCGACGCCGGGAGTCTTCGGACCCGACTACTTCCACGAGATCGCCGCCGTGCTCGACGCGAGCGTCGACGGCCCCCCGGACCTCGCCGCCCTCCTCGAGGTCATGCGCCGCCACGGCCTCACGCCCGCCCTGCCCGCAGTGCCCGCCCTGCCCGCGGACGCCTGAGCACGCGCGCTGCGTCAGCGGCGGAGGACGCGGCGGAACTCGGCGGCGAACTGGTCGGGCTCGGGCTCGCGCAACGGCGGCCTGGCCAGGCGGAACGCGGTCGTGCTCGAGCCCTCGGTCATCAGCGTGTCGACGATCGCGTCGGCCAGGGCCTCGGCATCGCCGATGGGGACCAGGCGCGTCGCCCCGGGCACCGCGTGGGCGGCGATCTCGCGCGGACCCCCCGCGTCGGTCATCACGACCGGAGTGCCGCTCGCCAGCGCCTCGACCGCGACCAGGCCGTACGGCTCGGGCTCGGTGGACGGCATCACGAACACGTCGAGGTCGGCGAAGATCTCGGGCACGTCCGTGCGGGGACCGAGCCAGTGCGCGTCGGGGAGTGCCTCGGCCCGAGCTCGCAGCCCGTCGAAGTACGCCTCCTTGCCCGCCACCGCACCGCCCGCGACCACGAGGTGCGCGGCGGGGCAGCGGTCCTTCACGAGCGCGAACGCGTCGAGCAGCACGTCGACGCCCTTCCACGTGTCGATGCGCCCGGCACCGCCGATCAGCGGCGCGTCGTCGGGGATGCCGGCCGCGGCGCGGAACCGGCCGGCGAGCGCGGGGGAGAACTCCGACGCGTCGGCCGTCTCGTGGATCACCACCACGTCGGCGCCGGGGAGCTGGTCGGCGATGGCCTGCGACATCGCGATCACCCGCGTCGCGAAACGGCGCGTGAGGACCTGCTCGACGCGCAGCGCCGCGCCGGACTGCACCGTGATCTCCCGCGCGTGCCAGACGTGCGGCTTCCGGGTGAGCGCGGCCGCGGCCCACCCGTACCAGGAGTGCAGCGAGTTGGTGTGCACGACGTCGATGTCGAGCGTGCGGATGAGACGGACGAGCCGCGCGACCGCGATCGGCCACCCGGCGGTGTAGCGGGCCCACGTGCCGCCGCCGTGCGAGGTGGAGATCCGCTCCATCGGGACCACGTGCACGGCGGCGCCGGTGGCCTCGAGCTCGGCCCGGAGCGGCGGATCGGCCGGGACCGCTACGTGGCACTCGAACTCGAGAGGTGGCAGGCTGCGAAGCAACCTGACCAGAGCCTGATCCGAGCCCCCGCGCTCCGCGACGGGTTGGATCGTGAGCAGCCGGATCATGCGCGTCGCCCTCAATCTCGAGCAGTTGTTCCAGCGGCCTCCGGGAGGCATCGGCCGATACGCCGCCGAGCTGGCGAGGGTACTGCCCGAGGTCGGCGAGCCCGGCGAGGTGCTCGTGCTCCCGTTCGTGGCGCGCCACAAGGACGCCGAGGTGAAGGCGGTCATGGCGGCCGCGGGCATCGAACGCGAGCCCGTGGTGCTCCCGTACCCGCGGGCGTGGCTGTACGAGGCGTGGAACCGCTGGGGCCAGGCCGACCCGATCGCGATGGTGGGCGGCCACGGGCGTGTGCGCGGCGCCGACGTGGTGCACGCGCCGTCGCTCGCCGTGCCGCCGCGCAACCGCATCCCGCTGGTCGTCACCGTGCACGACGCCGCGCCGCTGCGCTTCCCCGAGACGTACCCGAGGCGCGGCCGCCGGTTCCACCGGCTCGGCTTCGCCGCCGCGGCGCGCCGGGCCGACGCGTTGATCGCGCCCTCCGCCGCCGCGGCCGACGAGGTGGCCGAGTACACGGTGATCGAGCGCGAGCGCATCCGTCCGATCCACCACGGCGTCGACCACACCGTCGCGTCCGACGACGACGTCGCCCGGGCGCGCGACGCGCTGGGTCTCGCCGACCGGCCCTACGTGTGCTGGGCGGGGACGCTCGAGCCCCGCAAGGACGTCGGGGTGCTGGTCGACGCGTTCGCCCGCGCGGTCGAGACCCACGACATCCCGCATCGGCTCGTGCTCGTGGGTCCGAGCGGCTGGCTCGACGGGCAGGCCGAGGCGGCGAGCCGCGCCGGCGCACTGGGCGACCGGGTGCAGCTCACCGGTGCGGTCGACCCGGAGCGCCTGCGCGCGCTCTACCGCGGCGCCGACGTGTTCGCGCTGCCCAGTCGTCACGAGGGCTTCGGTCTGCCGGTGCTCGAGGCGCTCGCCCAGGGCACGGCCGTGCTCGCCTCCGACCTCCCGGTGCTGCGCGAGGTCGCAGGCACCGCGGCGCGCTACGCGCCGGTGG
The DNA here is from genome assembly GCA_041659105.1 of Acidimicrobiia bacterium. Classification (GTDB taxonomy): domain Bacteria; phylum Actinomycetota; class Acidimicrobiia; order IMCC26256; family PALSA-555; genus CAIUKV01. The sequence continues at coordinate 34,843 of JBAZYX010000007.1, read as the reverse complement.
GCGACGTGGAGGCCTGGACGGTCTCACTGGCCACGCTGCTCGGCGACGACGCCGCGCGGCGCGAGCTGGGCGCCGCCGGCATCGCCCGCGCCGCCGGGTTCACCTGGGAGCGCTGCGCCCGCGAGCACCTCGAGGTCTACCGCTCTCTCGTCTGACCCACTACCAGCCGCGGTCGGCCCACTCCTGGAGGTGGGGACGCTCCTGGGCGAGCGTGGTGTCGAGGCCGTGGCCCGGGAACACCAGCAGGTCGCCGGGGAGCGTGAACAGGCGGCGGTCGATCGACTCGAGGATCAGGTCGAAGTCGCCCTCGGGGGTCTGGGTGTTGCCGGGCCCGCCGGGGAAGAGGGTGTCGCCCGTGAACAGCACCGGGTGGTCCTCGACGAGGAACGAGATCGAGCCGGGCGTGTGGCCCGGGTTGAGGATCGTGCGCAGCCGCAGGTCGCCCACGGCGATCACGTCGTCGTCGGGGATGACGAAGTCGTAGGCCGGGAGCATGGCGGCGTCGGCCTCGCTGATGCCGACGTCGATCCCGGCGTCGCGCATCGCGGTGACGGCCTGGATGTGGTCCCAGTGGCCGTGGGTGGTGAGCACCCGGCGCACCCCGGTGGCCCGCGACACGTCGAGCAGGAGCTCGTGCTCGTTGGCGGCGTCGACGATCACCGCCTCACCGGTGCTCGTGCAGCGGACCACGAACACGTTGTTCTCGAACGGGCCGACGATCAGCTTGTCGACCCGCACGCCGGAGTCCTCGAAGTGTGCGCGACGGGGCATGGGTGCAGGGTATCCGGCCCTCCTCCACCCTCCGGCCCGCCCGATCGGCCGGTCTGGCCCGCCTCGCTTACCAGACAGTAGGTTGCCGGGCCGGATGGACTTCTCGGACTCTCCGGCCGAGGCGGCGTTCCGCGACGAGGTGCGGACGTGGCTCTCGGAGCACCTGACCGGTGAGTTCGCCGCGCTCGGGGGCCGGGGCGGCCCGGCCGACGAGACCGGCTGGGAGGTGCGGCGCGAGTGGGAGAAGATCCTCGGCGCCGATCGCTGGGTCGGCATCGCCTGGCCCGAGGAGTACAACGGCCGCGACGCCTCGATCGTGGAGCAGGCGATCTTCCACGAGGAGTACGCCAAGGCCGGCGCGCCGGCGCGCGTGAGCTTCTTCGGGGAGCTGCTGTTCGCGCCCACCCTCATCGCCTTCGGCACCGAGGAGCAGAAGCGCCGCTTCCTCCCGAAGATCCAGTCGGTCGAAGAGCTGTGGTGCCAGGGCTACTCCGAGCCCAACGCCGGCTCCGACCTGTCGAACGTCGCGACCCGGGCCGAGCTCGACGGCGACCAGTGGGTGGTGAACGGCCAGAAGGTGTGGACCACCCACGCCCACAACGCCCAGTGGTGCTTCGCCGTGGTGCGCACCGACCCCGACGCCCCCGCCCACAAGGGCCTGAGCTACCTCCTGGTCCCGATGGACCAGCCGGGCGTCACCGTCCGGCCGCTGCGCCAGATGACGGGCAGCGAGGAGTTCAACGAGGTCTTCTTCGACGACGCCCGCACCGACCGCGACCTCGTGGTGGGCGACGTGAACGACGGCTGGAAGATCGCCATGGCCACACTGGGCTTCGAGCGGGGCACCGCGTTCCTCTCCCAGCAGTTCATGTTCAAGGAAGAGTGGAACGAGATCGCCAACATCGCCCGCAAGACCGGGGCGAGTGACGACGAGCACATCCGCCAGGGTCTGGCCCAGAGCTACATCGGGGTCCAGATCATGAAGTACAACGGCCTGCGGATGCTGTCCGGCCTCGTCCGGAAGGGCACACTTGGGCCGGAATCGAGCATCAGCAAGCTGTACTGGAGCACTTGGCACCGCAATCTCGGCGAGCTCGCGATGGCGGTGCTCGGTGCCCAGGGACTGGTCACGGCAGGGGAGCCCGACGGGCCCTACCTGCTCGACGAGCTCCACCGGATCTTCATGTTCAGCCGCGCGGAGACCATCTACGCGGGTGCGAGCGAGATCCAGCGCAACATCGTCGGTGAGCGGGCGCTCGGGCTCCCGCGTGAGCCCCGCTGAGCCCGGCCGACCGAGCCGGCAGGAAACGAGAGGAACACGATGAACTTCGCCTTCTCCGAGGAGCAGGAGCAGCTGCGCGACGCCGTCCGCAAGTTCATGGAGGCGAAGTCGCCCTCCGCGGAGGTGCGCCGGCTGATGGAGACCACCGACGGCTACGACGCCGCGGTGTGGGCCCAGATGGCGAACGAGCTCGGCCTGCAGAGCCTCGCCATCCCCGAGGAGTACGGCGGCCAGGGCTACACGTTCATCGAGCTCGGCATCGTGCTCGAGGAGATGGGCCGCGTGCTGCTGTGCGCGCCGTACTTCTCCACGGTGTGCCTCGCGGCGAACGCGATCCTCAACGCCGGCACCGACGCCCAGAAGGCGGAGCTGCTCCCCGGCATTGCGGGGGGCGAGACGATCGCCGCGCTCGCGTTCACCGAGCCCAACGGCAAGTGGGACGCGTCCGGGATCACCATGGAGGCCAGCGGCTCCGGTGACGCCTACACCCTGAGCGGCACGAAGATGTTCGTGATCGACGGCCACATCGCCAACACGATCGTCGTGGTCGCCCGCCAGGCCGGCACCTCCGGTGAGGACGGCATCGGCTTCTTCGTGGTCGACGCCGACGCCGCGGGCCTCACCCGCACCGCGCTCGCGACGATGGACCAGACCCGCAAGCAGGCCCGCCTCGACTTCGACGGCGTGGCTGCGACCCCGCTCGGCGAGGTCGGCGCCGGCTGGCCCGCACTCTCGAAGACGCTCGACCAGGCCGCGGTCGCGATCGCGAACGAGAGCATCGGCGGCGCGCAGAGGTGCCTCGAGATGGCGGTCGAGTACGCGAAGGTCCGGGTGCAGTTCGGCCGGCCGATCGGGTCGTTCCAGGCCATCAAGCACAAGTGCGCCGACATGCTGCTCGAGGTCGAGTCGGGCAAGTCCGCGGCGTACTACGCAGCCTGGGCCGCGGCCGAGGACAACGAGGAGCTGCCGGTGGTGGCCAGCCTCGCCAAGGCGTACGTGTCCGACGCGTACTTCCACTCGGCGGCCGAGAACATCCAGATCCACGGCGGCATCGGCTTCACCTGGGAGCACGACGCGCACCTGTACTTCAAGCGCGCGAAGAGCTCCGAGATCCTCCTCGGTGACGCCACCTACCACCGCGAGCTGCTCGCGCAGCGCATCGGGATCTAGCCACGGCACTGCTCTACAGCGCCGGCGCGCTGCTGCTCGTCCTGGGCGGCGCGTTGAAGGTGGTCGACCCATCGGGCACGGTGGGCGCGATGCGCGCGCTCGGGTTGCCCGTGCGCGGTGGGGTGGTGCGCGTGCTCGCGGGCGCCGAGCTGGCGATCGGGGCGCTCGCGCTCGCCGTCACGAGCGCGGTGGTCGCCGCATTGGTGGCGGTGTCGTACGCGGTGTTCGCGGCCGTGGTCATCGCCGCGCTCTGGCGCGACCTGCCGATCGACTCGTGCGGATGCCTCGGTCGGCTCGAGACCCCGCCGTCGTTGCGGCACGCGTTCGTGGTTGTGGCCGCACTGGTCGGCGCGGTCGCGGAGACGGTCGACCCGAGCGCGTCGCTCCTGGAGCGGTTGGGTGACGACGGTGCCGCCGGCGTCCTGTTCGCCGTCTCGACGGTCGTGCTCACGGGGGTGGCCGTGCTCGTCATGCGGCCCGGCCGCCGGCCGTCGGTGCCCCGATAGCCTGCCGGCGTGGTTCTCGTCGCCGGATTGCTCGTGCTCGGGCTCGTCTTCGCGATCGCGGCGTGGTTCGTCGTGCGCGAGGCGGGTCGGCTCACGCACGAGCCGCCGCCCGTGGTGTTCTCGCTCGACGAGGCGTACGAGTGGGTGGTGGAGGAGCTCCCGGACGAGGTCGCGGCCACGCTCACGCCGGCCGACGTGCGCCGCATCCTGACGTTCCAGGTCGAGTACTTCGACCGGTCGGGGGTCGCCACCAACGGAGACCGTGGGGCCAACGGGGTCGAGCCGCACCCGCCCGCGATCGTCGGCGCCGCCGAGGTGGTCGACTACATCCTCGATCGGTCCGCGACCACGGGTGAGGAGTACATCCCCGAGCAGGTGTACCCGGTGGTGGAGATCCTGCTCGAGTACCTCGCGGCCACCGGCGCCGTCAGCACGCCCGCCGATCCCGACCCGCCCCTCGCGCCCTGACCCTTGATCCCTGTTTGGACACTTCGTCGGCCCCTGGCCCGACGAAGTGTCCAAACGGGGTCGTGTGAACGGTGCGTGACGGGGGCCGGCAAATGCGCGGCGAGGGTTGGTGGCGCGTGGTACAAACGCGGTACCAGGGAAAGGAGGTGGTCCACAGGATGCATGATCAACGTGGGACCCTGGAGGTGCGCGGCCGCTAGGCCGGAGCAACTTCGTCCGAGCGATCTCGGACTGGACCGCCTGGCGGAATTCCACCGCCGCACCGGCACCGACTCGACGGGGAATGGTCCCACCCGTGAAATCCACGAGCCGGTGTATTCCAGGAACATCTACTGGCAGCCCCCGGGGTCTCATGATCCCGGGGGCTGTCGCGTCCGGGGGTCGTCGAGTGGGCGGGTAGCTTGCGGGTCATGCCGAAGCCGACGCGGTTCGAGGAGCACCGGTACTTGGGCGACAAGCGCTCGCAGCGCGTGTACGACCTCGACCTCGTCGACGACGACGAGAGCGTCGCGGCCGCGGTCGACGCGATCATGGCCGCGGAGAGCTTCGCCGCGTTCGCCCCCGACACGCTGGCCGAGGCCCGCAACCGCGGCTATCGCCCGAGCCGGGCCACCCGCGCCGCCGCGGAGGCGTAGCTCCCGGAGCGCGTGCGCCTACGCGTCGACGACGGGGTCGGTGAACCCGTCGGGCAGGTCGTTGGCCGCGAACCCGAGCCGGGCCTCGAACGCGGGGTCGGTCAGCGCCGGCTCCGACGGCAGCGACGCGGGGTCGTCGGGCAGCTCGGCGAGGTCCACCCACGAGGTGCAGCCGCCGTACTCCTCCCGGAACGGCACCACGATCGGCTCGTCGAGCCGGTAGGCGCGCAGCGCGAGCACCCACAGCGCGTCCTTGCGCTTCCAGCTGAGCCGTGACGCGGCGTACTCACCGGTCCAGATGAACTTGCCGTCGATCTTGGCGAGGTCCTCGGGCTCCGTGAGGCGGGCGACGCCCACGACGTCGGCCCAGCCCTCCACGCGGATGGCCCGCTCGGGGGGCGCGTCGGCCTCGGAGTCGTCGATCCAGCGGCGGTACGCGGGGCGCACGAGGTCGCGCTCCTGGTGCTCGACGGTGGGGTAGAGCCAGACCCGGTCGGCCTGCAGCGCGAAGTGGCGGCCCTCCTCGCGGATCCCGCCCTTGCGGAGGTCGAGGATCTGCTCGCCGGCGAGGAGCGCCCGCACGACCACCGCCCACTCCTTGAGCGCGAGGGCGCGGCCGGTGATGGGTTCGAGTTCTGTCGCGGTCACGGGGTGGAGGATACTGGCGGCCTGGAAGCGACGTTCTCCTCCGATGGCATCACCCTGGCCGCGCACTTCGCCAGTCCCCCCGGCACCGGGCCCGCGCCCGCGCTGGCGATCTGCCACGGCTTCCCCACGGGGCCGCGCGGCGCGGCGGCGTCGGCCGCGACCTTCCCCGAGCTCGCCGACCGGATCGCCCGCGAGTGCGGCTGGTACACGCTCGCGTTCAACTGCCGGGGGACCGGCGCGTCGGGGGGCGACTTCTCGGTGGCCGGCTGGCTGGCCGACATCCGGGCCGCGGTGACGTTCCTCGACGAGCGGCCCGAGACCCAGGGCGTGTGGCTGGTCGGGATCGCGGAGGGCGGCACGCTCGCGGTGATCGCCACCGCGGCCGACGCGCGCGTGCGGGGCTGCGCGGCCCTGGCCACGCCGGTCACGTTCCGGGAGTGGGGACGCGACCCCGCGCGCCTGCTCGAGTTCGCCCGGCGGGTGGGGATGATCCGGACGCCGGGCTTCCCCGCGTCGGTCGGCGCGTGGAGCCGTGGCGTCGTCGGCGTGGACGCGCTCGCGGCGGCCCCGCGCATCGCGCCCCGTCCGCTGTTCGTGCTCATCGGCACCGCGGACGCGGTGGTCGCGATCGACGACGCGCGCGCCCTGGCCGAGGCGGCGGGAGCAGCGGGCGAGCTGCGCATGGTGGGCGGTGCGGGCCACGAGCTCCGCCACGACCCGCGCGCGACCGCGTCGTTGATGGGCTGGCTCGACCGTCAGGTGCCGGTGGAGGCGGCGCGCGACGCCCCGTCAGCGGTCGACGAGGGTGCGGTAGCAGGCGACGAGCGCGTCGGTGGCTGACGCCCAGGTGTAACGGCCGGCCCGGACGCGTCCGGCGGCCACGAGCCGATCGCGCAGCGCGGTGTCGGTGAGCACGTCGGTGAGCGCAGCCGCGAGCGCGTCGACCGACTCGGGGTCGGCGAGCACCGCGGCGTCACCGAGCACCTCGGGGAGGGAGCCGGCGCGGGCGGCGACCACGGGGATCCCCGCGCACATCGCCTCCAGCGGTGGGTGGCCGAATCCCTCGTCGAGCGAGGGGTACGCGAGCGCGGCTGCGCCTGCGAGCAGGTCGCGGCGGTCGGCGTCCGACACGTAGCCGAGCCGTACCACCCGGTCGCCGTGGGCGGCGCTGCGCACGGCATCGGCGAACGTGTCGATGCCCCAGCCGTCGCTCCCGGCGATCACGAGCCGTACGGCGGGGTCGGTCGCGGCGACGCGGTCGAACGCGGCCACCAGCCGCGGGTAGTTCTTGCGGGGCTCGACGGTGCCGAGCGCGAGGACGTAGCGGTCGGCCCCCGCGACCCGGCGACCGGCCGCGGCGTCGCCGGCGTCGGTCGCGGCGATGCCGGGGTGGATGCGCACGACGCGGTCGCGCGGGCAGCCGAGCAGCTCGACGGCCTCGTCGCCCACGGTGTCGCTGAACACGTGGACGCTCGCCCCCCGTCGCACCGCCGCGCGCAGCAGGCCGTCGTACCGGCGCGACGCGGCGGACACCAGCTCGGGCCGGCGCAGGAACGTGAGGTCGTGCACCGTCACGAGCGCGGCGGCCCGGGTGGGGGGCACCACGAAGTTGGTTCCGTGCACCACGTCGACGGGCCCCGTCCACCGGTCGATCCGGGGCGCCGGCGCTCGACGCCAGGCCTCGAAGAGCACGCGCGCCGGGGTGCCCGTGACGCGCAGCGCGACGCCCGGGGGGAGCGCGAGCTCGGCGCCGAGCTTCCGGTTCCCGGAGACGGCGTACGCGACCAGCGAGACGTCGGGCCGCGCCGCGAGGTGCTCGACGATCGCGGCAGTGACGTGGCCGACCCCGGTGCGCGCTCCGGCGAGCGAGGTGACGTCGATCGCCACGCGGATTCGATTTCTGGTGGACGCGCGCGGCGCCGGGGGAGAGTCCGTGATGGCGATCTAGGCTAGGTCCTCGATGGCGTCCCCACCCCGAGCGGGCCGACTCGGGTTCGTGCCCGTGCGGTTCGGCGACGACCTGGTGGGCGGGGCCGAGATGCTGATGCGCGAGATGGCCGACGGCCTCGCGGCGCGGGGCTGGGCGGTCGACGTGCTCACCGGCTGCACCCGCGACCACTTCCGCGAGGTGAACCACTACCCGCCCGGGGAGTCGGTCCGCCCGAGCGGCGCGCGTGTCGTGCGGTTCCCCAGCGTCGCGTCGATGCACCGCGCCGACCGCGTGCTCGGCAACCGCGCGCTCGCGGCCGGCACGCAGCTCGACACCGACGCGCAGTACCGCTGGTGCAACGACGACGTGCGCGTCCCGGGTCTGTTCGACCACTTGCTCGACCACGCGCACGAGTACCGCGCGCTCGTGTTCGGCCCGTATCTCTACTGGACCACAGTGGCCGGCTCGATGGTGGCTCCGGAGCGATCGGTGCTGGTCCCGTGCCTGCACGACGAGCCGACCGCGCACCTCCGCCTGTTCGACCGCGAGTTCCGCGACGCGCGCGGGGTGTGGTTCCTCTCGGAGCCGGAGGCCGCGTTCGCACGCAGCCGGTTCCCCTTTCTCGCCGACGCGGCGGTGATCGGGTCGGGTGTCGACGTGCCTGCCGGCGCCGACCCCGAGCGGTTCCGGGCCCGGCACGGGATCCGCGGCCCGTTCGCCCTCTATGCCGGCCGACGTGAGAAGGGCAAGGGGTTCGGCCGCCTCCTCGACGACTTCGTGGACGCGGTCGGGCTCGAGCACCTCGACGTGACCCTCGTGGTCGCGGGGCCGGGCGCGGTGACGATTCCCGACCGTGCCCGCGCGCACGTGGTGGACGTGGGCCTGCTCGATGTGCTGGACCGCGACGACGCGATGGCCGCCGCGAGCGCGGTGATCCAGCCGTCGCCGTACGAGAGCTTCTCGCGCACGATGATGGAGGCCTGGCTCGCCGGTGCCTCCGTGATCGCGAACCGCGCCAGCGCGGTGAGTGCCTGGCACTGCGAGCGAGCCGGGGCCGGCTCCACCTACTCCGGCGCGGACGAGCTCGGCCGCGCGCTGCGCGCCGCGCTCGAACCGGGTGCACGCGAGGACGGCGTTCGGGGCCGCGACTACGTGCTGCGCGAGTACACGTGGCCCGCGGTGCTCGACCGCGTCGAGGTGCTCCTCGACGGCTGGCTGCCCGTGGGGTCGGCGTGACGCGGGTGGTGGTGATCGGGCCCTACCCGCCGACCGCGGATCCTGCCGGCGACGCCGTGCTCGCGCTCGTGCGGGAGCTGCGGGCCGGGGGCGACACGGTCGAGGTCGTCTCGCCGGTGCCTTCGGCGGCTCCCCACCACGGCGACCCGGCGACCTGGGCGGGAGCGAGCCGCGTCGCGCGCGCGGTCCGGGGGGCCGACCGCGTGGTGTGGTTCGGCGCGCCGGACGAGGGTGCCGTCGCGTCGCCGCTGCGGCGCGCGCTCGCGACCGTGCCCCGGGTGGAGCACCGACCGGGCCCGACCGGGACCCGCGAGGCCCCGACCGGTGATCGGGGATGGACGGTGCGGCTGGCGCGGGCCCGGGCGGGCGGTCCCACCTTCGTGCGCACGGTGGCCGACCGCGTGCGGCGATTGCGTCCCTGACCGTCTCGCGACGGCCGGCTCAGATCTCGAGCTGCTCGTGCTCGATCTGGTCGACGAACTCGGCGAGCGCGTCCTCGGGGATCCCGTGGCGGATCCGCAGTGCGAGGAAGATGCCCATCACCAGCGCCGCGACGCCCGAGCCGGCCACGAAGCCGAGCTCCACGCGCAGGAACAGCTCGTGCGCCGCGAACACGGCGACGACCCAGAACGCGACGTTGCCCGCGATCCACGCGTACGTGGAGCGGGAGTGGCCCATCACCGCGATCAGGGCCTGCGCCAGCGTGAGGGCGAGGATGAACAGCCCGCTGCCTGCCGCGAGGAGGGCGAGGTCGCGTGCATCGAGCGTGAACTTGTCACCGAAGAGGATCTCGCCGGCGGTCGGGCCGAGGAGGTAGGCGCCGACGACGCCGATGATGCCGATCCCCGCGACCAGCAACAGGAGCTTGCGCAGCCCGGCCTTGAAGTCCTCGTGGCGGCCCGAGCCCACGAGGCCCGCGAGCTTCGGGAGCAGGGCCGCCTGCACGGCTTGGAACAGCAGGATCGGGATGCGGGCGAGGAAGAAGCCCACGATGAAGTCGGCGGCCGCGTCCTTCTGGCTGGGTGACTCCAGCAGCAGGATCCCGAGGATCGGCGAGTAGGAGAGGAGCTGGGCGAAGACCGAGCCGCCGAAGAGCCAGCCGAGGTTGGCGGTCAGCTCCGACCACGGCGCCTCCGGACCCGGTTCGAGCAGGCCGTGCTGGCGCCAGAGCCCCGTGGCGCTCGCGAACACGGGCGGGAGCGCGAAGCACAGACCGTAGAGCAGCAGGTTGTCGACGCCGAGGGCGTAGAGCACCAGGACCGGGACGATGCGGTAGATGCCCTCGGCCGCGAGCACGAGGCCGTAGGGGCCGAAGCGGCCGTTGCCCGAGAGCGTGCCCCGGGTGAGGTGCTGCGTGGCGTAGGTGGCCAGCGCGATGAGCAGACAGAGCAGGAGGACGTTCTTGTCGTGGAACATCGCGTGCGCCAAGCCGTTGCTCCCGACGAGCCGCAGGACACCCTCGACCAGCAGCACGAAAGCGATGAGGGCGCCGCAGAGGAGCGCCCCGGCGACGGCCGCGCGTCGCACGACCGGACCGCCGCCCACGTTCTGGGCGCGGCGATGGGCGATCGCACGGCCGACCTCCTGCTCGAGTGGGAGGAAGAACCCGGGCGCGAGCACGAACGCGATCACCCAGAGCCCGTTGAGGGCGGTGTACTCGGACTTCGGCAGCGCGCGGAAGGCGAGGATCTGGAACCCGTAGGACGTGATCCCGGAGATGACGAGACCCAAGCCGACGGCGTACGTGCCCTCGGGCACCGGCTTCTTGGCCGCCTCGAGGAGGCGTTGCGCTCGGCTGGCCATGGACGGACGGAGGCTCCGGAGTTCGGGAGGCGTCGGGGAGGGCGGTCACGTCGAGAGGGGACCTGGACGACGTTCCGACCATAATGGCCCCGCCATGAGCACGCGGATGCTCATCCTCCTCGCAGCGCTGTGCGCCGTGGCCATTCTCGCAGCCTCGGCGATTCAGATCCTCATCGCTCGCTGAGCCGCGCCCGGGGCCGGGGCGCCCGACCGCCGCCACCGGGCCCCGATCGGCCGGCGATCGGCCGGCGATCGGCCAGGGTTCGGAGCGCATTCGGTCGCCTCGGTGCCCCGACGGCTGGCAGGGGCGCCGCGTGGTGCGACAATGGGGTCCGACCGGAGCCGAGGAGCAGTCGTGGCAGACCAGTTCGACGTGGTGGTGCTGGGGGGCGGCCCGGGTGGCTACGCGGCCGCCCTGTACGGAGGGTCGGCCGGGCTGAAGGTGGCCGTGGTCGAGGAGCGCCGGGTGGGGGGCACGTGTCTCCACCAGGGGTGCGTGCCGGCCAAGGAGCTGTTGCAGACCGCCGAGGTGCTGCGCACGATCCGGGGTGCGGCCGAGTTCGGAGTGACGGTCGACGAGCCGGCGCTCGACCTCGCGGTGAGCCAGGTCCGCAAGCAGGCCGTGGTCGACAAGCTCACCAAGGGGGTCGAGGGGCTGCTCAAGCAGCGGGGTGTGGTGACCGTCCCCGGCTGGGGCTCGGTCGTCGACGGGCCCGGGCGCGTGGTCCGGGTCGGCGACACCGACCTCGTGGGCGACGCGCTGATCCTCTCCACCGGTTCGTACCCACGCACGTTGCCGGGGCTCGACTACGACGGCGCGCGCGTGCTGTCGTCCGAGCACGTGCTCCAGCTGGAGACGGTGCCGGCGCGCGCGCTCGTGGTGGGCGGCGGCGCGATCGGATGTGAGTTCGCGTCGATGCTCACCGACTTCGGCAGCGCGGTGACGATCGTCGAGATGGCTCCACGCCTGCTGCCGGGCGCCGACGAGCAGGTGGCCGAGTTCGTCGGCCGGATGTTCAAGCGCCGCGGGATCGCGGTGCACGCGGACAGCCGGCTCACGAGCATCGAGGGCACCAACGAGCTCGAGGTCGTGTTCGAGGGTCCGAGCGGCCCCACGACCGTCAAGGTCGACCAGATCGTCGTGAGCATCGGCCGCGGGCCGCGCACCGCGGGCATGGGCTTCGCCGAGGCGGGCGTCGAGATCCTGTCGTCGGGGCACGTGCGGGTCGACGGCCGCATGGAGACCACCGTGCCGGGGATCTACGCCGTGGGCGACATCGTCGACACCCCCCAGCTCGCGCACGTGGGCTTCGCGGAGGCGATCGTCGCGATCAAGGCGATCCTGGGCGAGGATCCCGCACCGATCGAGTACGACAAGGTGCCCTGGGGCATCTACTGCCACCCCGAGGTCGCGTGGGCCGGGCTCACCGAGGAGGCGGCGCGTGCGAAGGGCCACGAGGTCGTGAAGTCGGTCCACCGGTTCGGGGGCAACAGCCGTGCGCTGATCGTGGGGGAGCCCGAGGGCTTCGTGAAGCTCGTGGCCGACGCGAACGACAACACCATCCTCGGCGTGCACGTGGTCGGTCCGTGGGCCACCGAGCTCGTGGCCGAGGGCTACCTCGCCGTGAACTGGGAAGCGACCGCCGACGACATCGGCCGGCTGGTGCACGCGCATCCCACCCTGTCCGAGCTGTTCGCCGAATCGGCCCTGGCCCTCACCGGCCGCGGCCTGCACGGCTGAGGAGGCGAACCGTGGACGTGAGCATGCCGCAGCTCGGCGAGACCGTCACCGAGGGCACGATCACTCGCTGGCTCAAGCGGGTGGGCGACCCCGTGCGCTCCGACGAGCCGCTGTTCGAGGTCTCGACCGACAAGGTCGACTCCGAGGTGCCCGCACCGGCGTCGGGGGTGCTCACCGAGATCCGCGTTCCCGAGGGCGACACCGTCGCGGTGGGCACGGTGCTCGCGGTGATCGGCGACGCCGGGAGCGCGCCGGTGGCGACCCCCGCGGCCGAGGCCGCGCCGGCTCCCGCCCCGGAGCCCGAGCCGACCCCGGCGACTGCGCCGGCCCCCGCGGCGGCTCCTGCGGCGGCCCCGGCCCCCGCGGCGGCCGTGACGGCCGTGACGGCCGTGGCGCACGACGACCCGCGGTTCACCTCACCGGTGGTGCGGCGGCTGATGGCCGAGCACGGCCTCGACCCGAGCACGGTGACCGGGACCGGCGGAGGTGGCCGGGTCACCCGCAAGGACGTGCTCGAGGCCTCGGCCCTCACCCGCGGCGGTGCCGCGCCCGCACCCGCGGCGCCACCCGCGGTTGCCCCGGCTCCTCCGGCGCCTCCGGCTGCGCCCGTCGCCCCGGTCGTCGCCGCGCCGCCGGCCGGTACCCCGGCTCCCGCAGCAGCCGCAGCCGCAGGCACCGTCATCCCGTTCTCCAACATCCGCCGTCGTACCGCCGAGCACATGGTGCGTTCGCACGAGACGAGCGCGCACGCGTACACGTCGGTCGAGGTCGACTTCGAGCACGTGGCCCGGGTCCGCGCGGCCCAGCGCGACGAGTGGCGGACCCGTGAGGGCTTCTCGCTCACGTACCTGCCGTTCATCGCGCGCGCGGTGAGCGACGTGATCGACGACTTCCCGGTCGTCAACGCGAGCGTCGACGGCGAGAGCCTCGTGCTCCACCCCGACCTGCACCTCGCGATCGCGGTCGACCTCCAGTTCGAGGGGCTCATCGCACCGGTGATCCGCAACGCCGACGGCCAGCGCCTGCGCCCGCTCGCCCGCGCGGTGAACGATTTCGCCACCCGCGCCCGGGCCAAGCAGCTCGGGCCCGACGAGGTGGTGGGCGGGACCTTCACGATCACCAACCCCGGTCCCTACGGCACGTACCAGACGCTCGCGATCATCAACCAGCCCCAGGTCGCGATCCTCGCCACCGACGGCATCACCAAGCGTGCGGTCGTGACGGAGGGTCCCGACGGCGGCGACGTGATCGCCGTGCGGCACACGGGTCTCCTCACGCTCGGGTGGGACCACCGTGCGTTCGACGGCGCGTACGCGGCCGCGTTCCTCGGGGCGATGCGTGACGTCATCCAGTCACGCGACTGGGAGACCGAGCTCGAGTGACCACGCTGCGATCGCGCGGGCTGGGTCGCGTTCCGTACGCCGAGGCGGCCGACCTCCAGCGCGCGCTCCACACGCACACCGCCGACGACTACCTGCTCCTCCTCGAGCACCCGCACGTCTACACGCTCGGGACGCGCGCGGACCCGGCCCACGTCCTCGTGCCACCGGCGCAGGTGGGCGCGGAGCTCGCGTCGGCCGACCGCGGGGGCGACGTGACCTACCACGGTCCCGGTCAGCTCGTGGGGTATCCCATCGTCACGCTGCCCGCGTGGCGTGACGACCGGGCCGACGTGGTGGGGTACGTCCGGCGGCTCGAGCGGGTGATCGTCGCCGTGCTCGAGGACTTCGGGATCGCGGCCCGGCCCGACGACGGGTACACGGGCGTGTGGGTCGGCGACGAGAAGATCGCGGCCATCGGCGTGAAGGTGGCCGGCCGGCGCACGCGTCACGGGTTCGCGATCAACGTCGACCCCGACCTCGCCATGTTCGCCCACATCGTCCCGTGCGGCATCGCCGACCGCGGCGTCACCTCGATGGCCGCGCAGCTCGGCGCGGCTCCGCCGCCGGCCGCGGTCGTCGACGCCGTGGTGGCCCGGTTCGGCGCCGAGTTCGGATACGACGCGACCGACCACCAGACCGTCGCCCCCGTCGCGTCTCCCGACCGTGTGACGCTCAGCGGCGACGTCTCCCATCTCACGTCACACGCTCGTGATTCGGAGCCGGTGCGGTCGGAGCCGGTGCGGCTGCTGGGGCGGCTCGCGGCGGCCGGGGTCGAGGTGCCCGACGCCGACGCGTCGTTCCGGCGACCGGAGTGGATGAAGGTGCGGGCCGACCTCGGCCCGAGCTACCGGGCCACGAAGCGCCTGATGCGGGGCCTGTCGCTCACCACCGTGTGCGAGGAGGCGGGCTGCCCCAACATCTACGAGTGCTGGGCCGACCGCACGGCCACGTTCATGGTGCTCGGCGAGCGGTGCACCCGGGCGTGCGGCTTCTGCCTGGTCGACACCCGGCACCCGCTGGCACCGGCGGCCGACGAGCCCCGGCGGGTCGCCGACGCGGTCGCCACGCTCGGCCTCGAGCACGCGGTGGTCACCAGCGTCGCCCGCGACGACCTGCCCGACGGCGGTGCCGCGCACTTCGCCGCGACGATCGCGGCGATCCGGGCCCGCACCCCGCGCACCACGATCGAGGTGCTCATCCCCGACTGCAAGGGCGATGCCGACGCGCTCGCTGTGATCCTGGCTGCCCGTCCCGACGTCGTGAACCACAACCTCGAGACGGTCGCGCGCCTCCAGCGCGCCGTGCGCCCCAACGCCGGGTACGCCCGCTCGCTGACCGTGCTGGCCCGGGCCCACGCGGCCGGGCTCGTGGCCAAGTCGGGCCTGATCGCGGGGATGGGCGAGACCGACGCCGAGATGCGCGCCGCGATCACCGACCTGCGCAACGTCGGGGTCGAGATCCTCACCGTCGGCCAGTACCTGCGCCCGTCACCCGCGCACACCCCCGTCGTGCGCTGGTGGACCCCCGACGAGTTCGAGAACCTCCGCACGTTCGCCCTCGACCTCGGCTTCACCCACGTCGAGTGCGGCCCGCTGGTGCGCTCCAGCTACCACGCGAAGCGCGCGGTCGACACCGCGACGGCCGCGTCTGCTCCGACCGTGACTCCGGCCCTCCCCGCCTGATGGGCCGCGTCCTCGACGGCATCGGCGCGGAGCTGGGCGCGTTCCTCGAGGCCCAGCCGGTCTTCTTCGTCGCGACCGCGCCAAACGACCCCACCGGCTTCGTGAACTGCTCGCCGAAGGGTCTCGACACGTTCCGCGTGCTCGACGACCACACGGTGATGTACCTCGACCTCACCGGCAGCGGCATCGAGACCGTGGCCCACCTGCGCGACAACGGCCGCATCACGCTGATGTTCTGCGCGTTCACCGGCCGCCCCGACATCGTCCGGCTCCAGGGCCGGGGTCGGGTCGTGCTCGCCGACGACCCCGACGCCGCGTCGTACCTCGCGGCGTTCCCCGCATACCCGGGTGCGCGGTCGGTGATCGTGGTCGACGTCGAGCGCGTGTCGAGCTCGTGCGGGTTCGGCGTGCCCCGCATGACGCTCGACGAGCCCCGTGACGAGCTCGTCGACTGGGCGGGCAAGAAGGACGCCGACGGGTTGGCCCGGTACCGCGCGGAGAAGAACGCACGCAGCATCGACGGCCTCCCGGGCCTCCCGTGAACCCCGACCCCGCGCGCCTCGACCGCGCCCGGGCCCGCATGGGGGAGGAGGGCGTCGACGTCCTGCTGCTGTCGGTGGGTCCCGACCTCCCGTACCTCACCGGCTACGAGGCGATGCCGCTCGAGCGGCTCACGATGTTCGTGCTCCCGGCCGCGGGCGAGCCGGTGCTCCTCGTACCGCGCCTGGAGGCCCCCCGGGTGGTCGAGCGCCCCGACCTCTTCGTGCTCGAGACCTGGGACGAGACCGACGACCCCGTGGCCCGGGTGGCCGCCCTGGCTGGCGGCGCCGGTCGGGTGGCCATCGGTGACCAGACCTGGGCCCGGTTCGTGCTCGATCTCCAGCGGGCGCTGCCGGACGCCCGGTTCTCACCCGCGGGCCTCGTGCTGGCACCGTTGCGGATCGTGAAGGACGCCGCCGAGGTCGACGCGCTGCGCCGCGCGGCACGCGCGGTCGACGGGATCGCCCTCGAGCTGCGCGACCGCCCGTTCGCCGGGCGCCGGGAGATCGACGTGCACCGCGAGCTGGTGGAGCGCATGCTCGAAGCCGGTCACGAGCGGGCCAACTTCGCGATCGTCGCCGCGGCCGACAACGCGGCGAGCCCGCACCACGAGCCGTCGACCCGCGTCATCGCCGACGGCGACGTCGTGCTCTGCGACTTCGGCGGCACGATGGACGGCTACTGCTCCGACATCACGCGCATGTTCGTGGTGGGGGAGCCCACGGCCGAGGTGCGCGACACGTACGCCGTGCTGGTGGAAGCCCAGGAGGCGGGCGTGCGCGCGGCCACGGTCGGCACCGCGTGCGCGGAGGTCGACGCGGCGGCCCGGCGGGTGATCGCCGACGCCGGCTTCGGCGACTTCTTCGTGCACCGCACCGGCCACGGCATCGGCACCGAGGCCCACGAGGACCCGTACATCGTGCACGGCAACCGCGCGCCGCTCGTCGCCGGTCACGCGTTCAGCGTGGAGCCCGGGATCTACCTGCCGGGCCGCTTCGGGCTCCGGCTCGAGGACATCGTGGTGGCTACGGCCGACGGGCCCGAGCGCCTCAACGACGCACCGCGTGACCTCGCGGTCGTCGGCTGAGCGGCCGCCGGCTTCGTGCAGCTCGATCTCGCGTCCGTCCTCCTGCAGTGGGCCGCAGGGGGTCTCGCGTTCCTCTGGGTCACGTCGCGCCACCGCGTGCTGGGCATCGGCTACGGGTGGCTCCTGCGCTCGGTGTACGCCGCGCTCGCGATCGGTGGGGTGGTGGCCGGGGTCGCGGCCGACGACGCGGGGTTCGCCGCCTCGGTGCGCGACGTCAGCGGGGGTGCGATGGCCGGCGCCGCGCTCCTCGCCCTCCTGGTCTCGGTGCTCCAGCGCAAGCACGGCCTGACCGGTCCGGGCTCGTACCCCCCGGCCCTCGACCTGCTCGCGCCCGCGCTCGGTGTGTTCTCGGTGATCGCCGCCGCGCTGGTCGTCGGTGGCAACGACGTCCTCGCGATCGCGCGGCTCCTCGTGGGTGCCGCGTTCATCGGCGTGATCACCGATGCCATGCTCCTCGGTCACTGGTACCTCGTGCAGCCGGGGTTGTCGCGCGACCCGATCAGGGAGCTCGTGCGCTGGGGGCTGTGGATCACCCCGCTCGAGATCGTGCTGATGCTGATCCCGGTCGGGATGATCGACGTGCTGACCGGGTCGATCGACGACGGCTGGGGCGGCCTCATCGGCTGGATGTGGGTCGGCGCGGCGCTCTCCACGCTCGGGCTGCTCATCGCCTCGCGCGCGGCGCTGAAGGAGCCGTACTACTCCGCCGTCATGGCCACGACCGGCTTGCTGTACCTCGCGATCCTCACGGCGTTCGGCACCGATGTGATGGCCCGGGCCGCGTTCGCGTCGTGAGCCTCAGGAGCTGGTCCCGGACGACAGCGCCGAGGTGAGGAAGCCGCCAGTCGGCGTCCAGGTCCCCGGCCAGGTCGATCCGGTGCCCCGACGCCAGTACGACTGGAAGTCGCCGCCGCGGATGAACACCCACGAGGTGACGCCGTCGGTGGTGATCGCCGGGTCGCCGTTGGCGAGGCCACCGAGCGACACGGTCGTGCTCAGGGCGCCGCCGTTGGCCGCGAAGCGCACGACGTTGGGGGTGCCGCCGGTGCTGTTGAGCACGACCGACACGCCGCTGGCGTCGGCCACGGCCGCGGGCGCGGTGGACCACGCGCCGTCGAAGCCCGCCCAGCTGCCGGTCCACGTGGTGGCGTCGGTGCGGACCCGCCGGTAGAGGCGGTTGTCGTTGCCACGGACGAACACCGAGATCCTGCCGCCGCTCTCGGTGACGGCCGCCGGGCTGCCCTGGATGCCCCCGCCGAAGCTGGCCCAGCCGGAGCCGCCGCTGGGGACGGTGATCTTCTGGTGGTAGGGGGTGCCGTCGAGGCCGCGCACCACGATGACCACGCCGCTGCCGTCGGGGGTGAGCGCCGGGTTGGCGCTCGCGCCGCCGCCCAGCCCGGTCCAGCCCGACCACGTGCTGCCGGTGACGTCGCCGACGTTGACGCGGCCCCAGTAGACGCCGTTGTCGCCGCCGACGCCGGCGACCCACACCTGGCCGTCGCTGACGACCACGATCGGGTCGGACTTGAGGAAGCCGCCGAGGCCGATCCAGTTGGTCCAGGTGGAGCCGTTGGACCTCTGGAAGTAGGGCGTGCCGTCGTTGCCGCGCACGAACGCCCACACGGTGGTGCCGTTGGACGTGACCGTCGGCCGCGACGACGTGCCGCCGCCCCGGGAGGCCCACGCGGTGGAGGTGGTGTCGGAGAGACGCTGCCAGTACATGGCGCCGTCGCCGCCGCGCACCACCGAGATCACCGGCACCGACGGCGTGACCGCCGCGCTCGGTGAGGAGGGGTTGCTCGGGCCGATGCCGTTGGTCGCGACGACGGTGAACGTGTAGGCGGTCCCGTTGGTGAGGCCGGTGATCGTGCATGTGAGCGGCTCGTCGGTCACGAAGCAGGTCTTCGCCTCGGGGGACGAGGTCACGGTGTAGTCCGTGATCGCCGCTCCGCCGTCGACGGGCGGGGCGAGCCACGACACCGCGGCCTGACCGTTGCCCGCTGTCGCGGTCACGTTGGTGGGTGGCGGCGGCTTCACCTCATCGCCCACCGCGAGCACGGCGGCGTAGGCGTCGAGGAGGCCGGCCCCCACGGCGACGTGCGGCGCGGCGGGGACCTCGGCCACGCTCCCTGCCATCGTGTTGAGGACGTCGGCAGGCGTCAGCGACGGCGCGCGCTGGAGCATCAGCGCGCCGACCGCGGCGGCGTGGGGTGCCGACTGGGACGCGCCGTAGAACCGCCACACGCCGCCGACGTTGGACCCGAAGAAGGAATTACGTCCGCCGTCGGTCGCGGCCACCTGGGGCTTGGCGATCGCGTCGGGCGACCCGAGCGCGGCAGCCGGAGCGATGCCGGTCACCGGCCCCCAGTAGTGCGTGACGTGGCCGTGCGAGGTGAAGAGCTCTGCGGTTTCGCTGTTGTCGTACGGCACGGCGCCGACGGCGATGGCCGACGCCGAGCCTGCGTGGCCGAAGATCGACGACCCGTCCATGAGGTCGGGGCTGGCCGCGAACGTGTATTGGACGCTGGCGAGGTTGCGGCTGCCGCCCAGGAGGAACTTCATCCGGGGCGTGCCGGAGCCCCACTTCCGGGCGATCACCACCTTCCAGCTCGACGCCGCGACGTTGGTGTACTTCATGTAATCGGCCGGCATGGTGACGTTCGAGTCGTTGTGCGTGTGGGCGACCACCGCATTGGTGGTGGGGTTCAGCAAGAAGACGGTGAAGTCGTCGGTGACCCCGTGCCACGGCTCCGACCACTGGAGGAGCAGGTCGAGCTCGCCGCTGCCCGCGCCGAACGAGAAGTCCCAGCCCACGTCGACGCCGCCGGTGGTGTCGAAGTCGTGGCACACGGCCGACGCGTAATTCGGTGCCAGGTAGCTCGTGATCGACGACGGGCACGGCGCGGGGCGGAACGCCGGGGTCTCGTACGCGCTGACGTTGGTGGTGCCCACGGTCTCGTTGCCGTTGCCGGCCGCCGAGAAGTACACCGCGCCGTTGGCGACCACGTCGTTGACCGCCACCGCGACCGGGCCGTCCTGGAAGAACGGCTCGGCGAGGTACACGACGTCGTCGACGATGATGTCGGCATCGTCTTCGACCCGGAGGTGGTAGATCTCGTCGGCGAACGCAAAGAGCCCGTTGAACGCGGTCCGGAACACCACGTGGGCCCCGGGGGCGAGGTCGTGGATCGCCTGAGCCATGGCCCGGCCCTCGTCGGTACCGCCGGCGTAGTCGCTCTTGATCGTGTCCGCGGTGGTGAAGCCGCACGGATTCGACGGACCGGGAAGTTCGCCTGCGGCGATGTCGCCTGCCCAGCTTGTGGGCGACGACACCTTGTTGAACGAGTCCGACAGCACGCCGATGGTGATGCCCGACCCGTCGACGCCGAAGGTGCTGCGGCCCAGGGCGGCCCGGAGCTGGGTGTCACCCTCCGAGACCACGCCGGTGGGGCAGGTGGCCACTGCGGTCCCCACCTCCTGCGTGCGGGCTGCGGCGGGGGCCCGGGAGACCATCGGCTCGAGCGCCTCGCTCATCGTGCCGACCGTGGGCACCTCGGCCACCGGGAGGATGACGCCCGGGGTCACCGCGGCGGTGACCACCTGGTACCGGTCGCTCACGTGCACGACGGTCGCCCCGGCCGCCTCGATCGCAGCGATGCCGTCGGGGGTGACCGGGTCCATCTGCACGTAGACGAGGAACCCGCCGTGGTGCTCGAGGAGGCTGCCCGCGCCCTCGGGTGGGAGGCCGACGAGCGTCGAGAGGTCCTCGGTCGACTGCACGCCGACGTCGTTCGCGGCGATGGTCGCCAGCGCGGGCGACAGCTTCGCCGCCGGGTCCTCCTGGGCCCCGGCCGGGTGGCCGCCCGTGGTCGTCACCACCAGGCTCGCGAGCAGGGTGGCGCACACCACCCCCGCTGCGAACCGCGCCCGTCGAGTCATCGACGCATTCCCCACGTTGTCTGCCCCTGTGTCCGAATCGTGCTGATCGGCGAGCAGTGTGCCCGATCCGGCCGCTTGGCCCAGGTCGGGGGGGGGTTAGAGCGTGTAGCCGGCGCCGGTGGCGTCGGCGTGGAACATCTGGACCGTCTCGAGCGAGAAGTCGTCGAGGTCCTTGCCGAGCGTGTGGAGCTTCGCCAGGAGGTCGTGGGTGACCGTGATGATGTCGCAGCCGATCTCTGCGGCCTGCACGATGTTGAGCACCTCGCGCGGGCTCGCCCAGATGAGCTCGAGGTGGCCGTGGTCGGCCATGACCGCGAGTGACTCCTGCATGATCGGGATCGGGTCGCGGCCGGTGTCGGCGATGCGGCCCGCGAACACGGAGACGTAACCGCCGGGCCCACCCGCGATCGCGGCGGTGACCTCCTCGACCTGGCGCACGGTCATGAGCGCGGTGACGTTGAGTCGCACCCCCTGGTCGGCGAGGCGGCGCTGCAGCTCGGCCGAGGACGCGCGCTGGGTGTTGGTGACGGGGACCTTGACGTTCACATTGTCGCCCCAGGCCGCGATCCGCAGCGCTTGGCGCTCCATCTCGTCGAACTCGTCGGCGAACACCTCGAACGAGATCGGGTGCTCGGTGACGACCTCGAGGATCTCGCGGGCGAAGGCCTCGTAGTCGTCGACACCGGCCTTGCGCATGAGCGTGGGGTTGGTCGTGAACCCGCGGACGATCGGGTCGTCGCGCAGCTTGAGGATGCCGGGGAGGTCGGCGCCGTCGGCGAAGACCTTCAACGAGCCGAGTTCGGTGGTCACTCGGAGGAGGGTAGCGAATCGGACATCGCCGGTGGCGTCTCGCGGGCGGCGTGCCGGCGCCGGACCAGGGGGAGGAGGGCGATCCCGATGCCGGCGAGGAACGCCAGGGCCGCCACCAGAAGTGCGAGGCGGAAGTGCGTGGCCTGGTAGCGCATCACCACGATCGACCGCCCCGCGGGGACGGCCACCCCCCGGAAGGCGAGGTCGGTGGGGCGCACGTCGGTCGCGTCGCCGTTCACGGTGGCGGTCCAGCCCGGGTAGTAGGTGTCGCTGAGCACCAGGAGCCCCGGGCACGGCGAGTCGACCTCGAGCCGGACCTCGCCGGGCTCGTACTTCGTGAACGAGACCGACGCCGGTGTCGCGCAGACCTTCGTGGGAACCGTCGCGTCGCCTTCGACCACCGCGGTGGTGAACGGGTCGAAGTCGCCGACGCGGAAGGCGCCGCCGGGAAGCTTGGTCGCGCCCTGCAACATCGTGCGCCGCGCTGCGCGCTGGTCGGCGACCTTCACCACGTCGTTGACGATGAACGCTCGAGGCCCGGCGTACAGGTTCTCCCATACGGACGTGAGGTTGTCGCGCCCCACGAACCGGTACTGCGAGCTCATCGTGGCGCCGCTCGCGTCGACGAAGGCGAGGTCGTGCCACGCGCCCTTGGCGTCCGGGTCCGGCGACGTCACCCGGAAGCCGATGCGCGTGAACGCGGTGGCGGGGACTGACACGTCGAGGGCAACCGACTGGGGCGGGGACGCGGGGGGTGCCGTCACCTGACCGAGCACGGTCTGGCTCCCGTCGGCGCGCTCGCCGACCACCGCGAACGTGGTGGGGACGGTGGTGGTCAGGTTCGCGACCTGGCCGCGCACGGCCACCACCTCGGCTGGAGGGGCGGGGACGAATGCGGTCGAGCCGCTCGTGCTCACGAGCGCGGACCGATTCTGGCCTGCGAGGTCCACCTCTGCGACGACGGCCGTGCCCGAGACCGTTCCCGCCACGGGGAGGCGGTGCGCGAGGTCGTCGACGACGCCCCCCGGTACCGACCAGCCCGAGAGCAGGTACCGGACGCCGAGGAGGTCGAACATCGGGTTGTCGACGTACTGGGTACCCGTCTCGGGCGAGGAGTGGTTGATCCCGACGTAGCGGTCGTAGATCCTGCCGTCGAGGAACGTCTTGACGAACTGGTAGTAGCGATCCACGTACAACGCGTCGAGCATCCGGATGTCGTAGATCCCGACCGCGCTCGCAGTCTCGGGGAAGAGCTTGCCGTCGAGCCCGAACACCCGCGCCGCTCCGGCTTCGCTCGCGGCATCCCTGCTCGCAGGGTCGACGAACTGGAACCACGGCTGGCGGACGAACGGCTCGGACCGCGGCGCAAATGACTGGCTGGGGAAGAGCACGACGAGCTCGGCGACCACGGCGATTGCCACGACGAGCCCGACCGCTCCCCGTCGGGCGTGTGAACGCGTCAGGACGACGCCGACGCCGACGGCGCTCGCGCCGGCGAGTGCGAGTGCGAGTCGCCGGAGCCCGTCGCCGGTTTGGATGGCGGCGCGGAGCTGGTCGTTCGTCAGGCAAAGGAGCGTGACCAACGCGAGGAACCCGACTCCGACGTACGCGGCGCGACGGGGGACGATCTGCTTGCGCAGCAGAGCGTCGAGCCCGATGCCGGTCATCACGGCGATCAGTGTCTGCAGGACCGGCAACCCAAACGTCACCCACTTGACCTGGTCGACGACGGGCAAGCCGCCAAACGTTCCCGCACCGGGCAGGCCGTAGATCTTCCAGACGAAGAAGAGGGTGAGGACGCCGAAGGGCAACACCTGACGCGCGCGCAGGAAGCGCGGGGATGCGGCGATGCACAAGGCGGCGAGTGCGAGCGCCGCGCCGCCGACCCACGCTTTGGTGACGGTCCCGTCGAGGTTCGGCGCCAGCCAGGCGACGAGGTACTGGGTCGGATCGGAGACCCGTCCGAGGGTGCTCCCTGCCTTGTGCGTGTGGAACGAGAGTCCCTGGTACTCGCCGAAGAGCGCGATGAGCGGCGAGGCCATCGCGAGGCCAAGACCGCCCGCAACCGCCAGGTTCAACCATGCTGCGCCGTGACGAGCGCGCCGCTGCGTGAGCAGCCGGTACAAGGCGTAGACGCCGACGGCGAGCAACACGAGGAAGGTCGATTCGGGCATGCCCACCACGGCCGATCCGGCGAGCCCGAGCGCGAGCGCGAAGGTCCATGGTCCGATCCTCGCGTCGACGGCCTTGTTGACCAGGAACAGCAGGATCGGCACGTAGATGTACGCGCGCGAGAAGGGGTTGTTTGCGTTGAAGAACCAGTAGCCGCCGAACGAGAACACGGCAGCGCTCGCGAGGGCTGCGGCGCGCCGGGTCCGGAGCGACCGCAGGAACAGGAACATCGCCATGCTGCCGAGGCAGAACGCGCCCACGATCGACAGGTCGGCGACGCGCGGCGACGGTCGGATGAACGCCGGAATCGACAGGGGATCGAAGGCGGCCGAGATCGTGTTGGCGGCGAGGGGCTTTCCGGTGCCCTGGTACGGGTTCCAGAGCGGCCAGGTCCCGTGGCGGTACGCGTCGCTGATCATCTTCGCCCATGGCTCGGTCTGCCATGCCGAAGCGCCAGCGTCCGGACGGAGCGTCGTCACGGCTCGCTCTTGGTTCGGGAGGATGTCGTTGAAGCCGTTCGTACTCGCGATGCCGGCGAGCGTCGAGGTCTGGAGCGTCTTGGAGCCGAGCACCACCTGATGGAAGACGACGACTGGAAGTGCCGCGGCGACGAGAAGACACGCCGCCGAGGTGAGGCGCGCCCGTCGCGACCGAGCGCGGCTGCTAGCAGGCGCTCGCGCCGGCGTGTCAGTCGCGGACGGCAACGGCGAAGACCGAGAGGCCGAACGGCGGTGCCCAGCGATCCTCGTAGACACGTGCCGCGGGGACGACGATGCGATCGCACGCCCCAATGGTCACGTCGTCGGATGAGGCGCGCCCCAGAACGCGGACCCAGAGGAACCACCCAGGTGCCCCGATGGAGTTCACGTACCGGGCGTCGATCGGGCGGAGCCCCGACGCCCGGAGCAGCTCGACCAGGCCCGCCTTCTTGTAGCGGCGGTAGTGCCCGATCTCCCGATCGAATTTGCTGTACAGCAGCATGAACGCGGGGACGTAGAGGATGATCCGCCCGCCGGGACGGAGCGCCTCCCGGAGTTTCCGGAGCGCGGCACCGTCGTCCTCGATGTGCTCGAGCACGTTGACCATGACGATCGAGTCGAAGCGCTCTGCGCCGGGGTCGTACGTATCGAGGTCGAGGTCGCGCACCTCGACACCGGACCCGGTCGGGAATCGGGTGTGGAGTGCGTCGAGGCACCAGTCGGAG
>JBAZYX010000007.1:0-9808 GCA_041659105.1 Acidimicrobiia bacterium | reverse complement strand
CGATCTCGAGTACTTCGTCGCCGAGGTGGGGGGTGCAGAGGTCGCTGATCCAGCCGAGGTAGTTGGACGCGGACGCGTTCTTCTCGAGCCCGACGCTCATCGACGCGATCGAGTCCTCGAGAGAGGCCGGTGCAGATCGCTTCCGTCGTGACATCCGGTGCATTCTCCCTGGGTGCCGGCCTCGAGAGGCTAATTGTTACGCGGGTGGCTCGACGATCGGCGGTTCGGCTCGTACCGTTTCCCATCGAAGTGGGGCAAAGGGCTACCGCGGACGTATCTGAGCCGTATGACGGCGCCGGGCTACCTTGCTCGAATGCGCATCGTGGTCACCGGCGGCGCCGGGTTCATCGGATCGAACCTCGTCGACGCCCTGGTCGCCGACGGGCACACCGCGATGGTGATCGACGACCTGAGCACCGGCATCCGCGCCAACCTCGATGGCGCGCTCGCCTCCGGGCGGTGCGAGCTCGCCGAGGTCGACCTGCTCGACGAAGCCGCCCTGCCCCGCCTGATCGAGGGCGCCGACGCCGTGGTCCACCTCGCCGCGAACGCCGACGTGCGCTTCGGCTGGAACGCCCCGCGCCGCGACCTCGAGCAGAACGTCCACGCCACGCTCAACGTGCTCGAGGCGATGCGGGCGACCGAGGTGTGCCGGATCCTGTTCTCGTCGACCGGATCGGTCTACGGCGAGGCCGTGCAGATCCCGACCCCCGAGGACGCCGGCTTCCCGGTGCAGACCTCGCTGTACGGCGCGTCGAAGGTCTCGGCCGAGGCCTACCTCGCGGCGTACGCCGAGGCCGGGTTCGTGTCGGCCACGGTGTTCCGGTTCGTGTCGATCATGGGCGCCCGGTACTCGCACGGGCACGTGATCGACTTCGTCCGCCAGCTCGTCGAGCACCCCGACCGGCTCACGGTGCTGGGCGACGGCCTGCAGCGGAAGAGCTACCTCGACGTCACCGACTGCGTGGCCGCGGTCACGAGCCGGCTGCCGGGAGACCCGCCGTTCGAGGTGTTCAACCTCGGCGTCGACGACTACTGCACGGTGCGCGACTCCGTCGGCTGGATCTGCGCGCGCATGGGGCTCGAGCCGGAGCTCGAGTTCACCGGTGGCGACCGGGGCTGGATCGGCGACAACCCGTTCATCTTCCTCGACACCGCGCGGATCCGGGAGACCGGCTGGACCCACCGGCGCAGCATCCGCGAGGCCGTCGAGGGGACGGTCGACTGGTTGCTCGCCCATCCCGACCGCCTGACGATCGGCGACGTTCGCGGCTGACGCCAGTCGCGGGAGGAGGCAGTGATGACGACGTTCACCCGGACGTTCCTGGACGACACCCGCACCGTGCTCGACCGCCTCGACGAGGCGGCGGTGGAGGCCGTCGTCCTCGCCATCCGCGACACCCGTGAGCGGGGCGGCCGTCTGTTCTTCTGTGGGTCCGGCGGGGGAGCGGGGCACGCCTCGCACGCGGCGTGTGACTTCCGCAAGCTTGCGCACGTGGAGTCGTACTCGGTCACCGACAACGTGTCCGAGCTCACCGCGCGGGTCAACGACGAGGGTTGGGACTCGTCCTACGCCGAGTGGCTGCGCGTGTCGCGACTCGGCCCGGCCGACTGCCTGTTCGTGTTCTCGGTCGGCGGTGGCGACGAGGCCCGCCAGGTGAGCGCCAACCTCGTGCAGGCGATGCACCTCGCCCGCGAGGTCGGCGCGACGGTCGTGGGCGTGGTCGGCCGCGACGGAGGCGAGCTCGCGCGGGTGGCGGACGCGTGCATCGTGATCCCCACCGTCGACGCGTCGCTCGTCACCCCGCAGACGGAAGGGCTCCAGGCGCTCCTGTGGCACCTCATCGTGTCGCATCCCGCGCTCGCTGCGAGCACCGCGAAGTGGGAGTCGCTCACCTCGTGATCATCACGCGCACGCCACTGCGGATCTCGCTGGGCGGTGGTGGCACCGACCTCCCGTCGTACTACCGGCGCAGCGGCGGGTTCCTCATCGCCGCGGCGATCTCCAAGTACGTGTTCATCGCCATCAACCGGAACTTCGACGACGCGGTGCTGCTGAAGTACTCGAGCATCGAGAAGGTGCCGCGCGCGTCCGGGGTCCAGCACCCGCTGATGCGCGAGGCGCTGCTCATGACCGGCGTCGACGCGCGCGTCGAGATCTCGTCGATGGCCGACGTACCCGCGGGCACCGGTCTCGGCTCCTCGGGCACGTTCACCGTCGGCCTCCTGCGTGCGCTCCACGCCTACCGGCACCAGGTCGTGACGAACCTCGACCTCGCCGAGCAGGCCTGTCACCTCGAGATCGACCGGCTCGAGGAGCCGATCGGCAAGCAGGACCAGTACATCGCCGCGGTGGGCGGGCTCACCGCGTTCGAGTTCGATGCCGACGACTCCGTGGGCGTGCACCCGGTCCCGCTGTCCGACCCCACCCGCTACCAGCTCGAGGACAACCTCCTGCTGTTCTTCACCGGCGTCCGGCGCTCCGCGTCGGAGGTGCTCGCGGTGGAGCAGGCCCCGAGCGCGAGCGTCGACCTGGTGCAGAACCTCGACGAGGTCCAGGCGCTCGGCCGGGAGACCATGGCCACGCTGGTCGACGGCGACCTGGACGCCTTCGGCCACCTCCTCACCCGGCAGTGGAAGCTCAAGTACGACCGGTCGCCGACCGAGACGCACCACGCGATCGACCGGCTGATCCGGTCGGGCATCGCCGCGGGTGCCTCCGGCGGGAAGCTCGTGGGCGCCGGCGGGGGCGGGTTCCTCCTGTTCTACGCCGAGGACAAGCGCGCGCTGCGGGACGCGATGCGGGCCGAGGGCCTCGAGGAGCTCCGGTTCCGGATCGACTACGAGGGCTCGACGACGATCGTGGCCCAGTAGCGGTGTTCCCGATCGCGGTGCTCTGCGGTGGGCGGGGGACCCGGTTGCGCGAGGTCACCGGCGACCTCCTCCCGAAGGCGCTCATCGAGGTGGCCGGCCGCCCCTTCGTCGACCTCAAGCTCGAGGAGCTCGGGCGGCAGGGGTTCCGGGAGGTGGTCCTCCTCACCGGCTTCGGGGGTGACCAGATCGCGGCCCACGTCGGTGACGGCGGGCGATACGGGCTCGCGGTGCGCGTCCACGAAGACGG
Source organism: Acidimicrobiia bacterium (assembly GCA_041659105.1). GTDB lineage: Bacteria > Actinomycetota > Acidimicrobiia > IMCC26256 > PALSA-555 > CAIUKV01. The sequence continues at coordinate 6,687 of JBAZYX010000007.1, read as the reverse complement.
CGGGACGCCCCTCGGCACGGGCGGGGCCGTCGCCGCGGCCCTTCCGTCGCTCGGGAGCACGTTCTGGGTCACCTACGGCGATACGTTGTTGGACCTGGTTCCCGCGACCGCCGAGGCGTTGTTCCTCCAGCACGACCAGGAGTGGGACGGTCTCATGACCGTGTTGCACAACCGCGACCGATGGGGCCGGAGCAACGCCCGCGTCGACGGCGACCGCATCGCCGCGTACGCGAAGGACCCGACCCCCGTCGGCGCCGAGCACATCGACTACGGGATGGTGCTCGTGCGGGACGCCGTCTTCGCCGGCCGGGCCGGCGGCGTGTTCGACTTCGCCGACGTCCTGACCCCGCTCGCCGCCCGCGGCCGGCTCGGCGCGTTCACGGTGGAGCGCCGGTTCCTCGAGATCGGCACCCCGGAGTCGCTCGCCGAGGTCCGCGACCTCGTGGGCGGCTCCCCCGACCCCTCGACGGAGGCAACCCCGTGAGCAGCCGCCGCTTCGAGTTCACGCCCACGGCCGCCGTCGAGGCCTCCCGCCGCCGCCGCCACTACATCCACTGCCCGGCCTGCGACGCGTCGTCCGAGCGGTACCTGTTCCACCGCAGCGGCTCGCGGTTCGTCCAGTGCCGCAGCTGCGGACTGGTCTACGTCGACCCCATCGACCCCACCGAGGTCGTGGACTTCGCGTTCGAGCCGCTCGAGGGCGTCGACCTCGACAACGTGCGTGCCGACTTCGGTGCCGTGCTGCGCGAGGTGGTGCGGAGCCACGAGCACCACACCGGTCGTGTGCCCCGGTCGATCGTGGTGTTCGGCCAGTGGGATCCGACCTTCGCCGAGGCCGACGCGGGCGAGGGCGTCGACCTCGTGTTCGGCGGGAGCACCACCGCGCCCGACGTCGAGACGGTGGGAGACCGGCTGGCGACGGCCGACGTCGTGCTGCTGCACCGGTTGGTGGAAGGCGTCGCGGAGCCGAGCCCGCTGCTCACCGACCTCCGGGATCGCATGGGGTCCCACGCGCTGCTCGCCGTGACCTTCGCCAACATGGCCGCGCTCCCGAACCGGGTCTTTCGGCGTCGGCTCCGCACGCTGTTCGACCACCAGCGGTTCCTCTACGACGCCGACAACCTCGGCATCCTCATGTGGCGCAACGGCTTTCAGCGCGCCGCCAACGTCCGGCTCCGGAGCCGCGTGTCGCTGGGCTACACGGCCGCCCGCACCGGCACGTCGGAGTCCCTCGGGAAGGTGCTCGACGCCGCGGGGCTCGACGCGCTGACCGTCACCGCGTCCACCGGCATCGAGATGATCCTGTTCACCCCGGTCGCCGACCGCGACCGTGAGCAGCTGTCGGTGATCGTCCCCGTGTTCAACGAGGCACGCTACGTCGCCGACGTGCTCGATGCGCTGATCGAGGCCGAGCTCCCGATCGACCGCGAGATCGTGATCGTGGAGAGCAACAGCACCGACGGGTCACGCGAGATCGTGCAGCGGTACGAAGACATGCCCGGCGTGACCGTCATCTACGAGGACAGCCCCAAGGGCAAGGGCCGCGCGGTCCGACGGGGGCTGGAGGCCGCGACCGGCTCCATCGTGCTCATCCAGGACGCCGACTTCGAGTACGACCTCGACGACTACGAGGCGTTGCTCGAGCCGATCGTCCGCCACCGCGCGAGCTTCGTGCTCGGGTCGCGGAGCCTGGGGCTCGACGACTGGAAGGTCCGGCAGTACGCGAGCTCGCCGGTCAAGGGCTTCCTGATGAACTTCGCGCAGGTGGTCTTCGCGAAGACGTTCAACCTGCTGTACCAGCAGAACGTGAGCGACATCAACACGATGTTCAAGGTGTTCCGGCGCGAGTGCGTGGCCGGGTGCCACTTCGAGGGTGACGGGTTCAACTTCGATATCGAGCTCGTCTGCAAGATCGTGCGCAACGGCTACAGCCCCATGGAAGTTCCGGTGAACTACGTCTCGCGCGGCTTCGACGAAGGGAAGAAGATCAACTTCCTCTTCGACGCGTACCCGTCGTACTTCATGCTGTTCAAGGCCCGCCTTGGCCAGATCTGAGCCGACCGAGGACGACCGCTACTGGGGGAGCCGCCCGATCGACCTGAGTGGTCGCGACCTGCCGCGCATCAAGGCCGAGTTCCTCGTGAACGCCGTGCCGCGGGCCGGGCGCGTCCTGGAGATCGGGTGCGGCGGCGGCCGCATGCTCCAGACCCTGGCGGCTCACCGTCCGGACCTCGAGCTCCACGGCGTCGACATCCGCCCGCTGCGGGTCCCCACCACCGCGTTCGAGTTCCGGCTCGTCGACGTGGCCGATCGCGAGCTCCCGTTCGACGCCGACTCGTTCGACGCCGTGCTCATGTTCGACTTCCTCGAGCACCTCGTGGACCCGGCCGCCCACCTCGCGGACGCCCGGCGCATTCTCCGCCCCGAGGGGCGGCTGGTGTCGTTCACTCCGCTCGAGGGCAACCCGTGGTCCTCGTACCGCGTCTACCGGCGCCTGCTCGGCGACGACCTCTACGTCGAGACCAAGGACCATCGGCAGGCGTTCAGCGAGGCCGACCTCGACGTGCTGCTGCGGCCCGGGTTCACCGTCTGGGAGCGGCAGTACGTGTACCACGCCCTCGGCCAGCTGATGGACGCCACGCTGTTCGCGTTGCTGCGCATCCCGGCCGTTCGGAGCCGGTACTCGGACGAGAACCCCTACTACCAGGACGACACGGGCGGCGCCGAGGGCGGTGGCGTGCTCGCGTCGCTCATGCGCTTCGCGAACCTCCTCGCGTACGCCGAGTCGCGCGCACTCCGGCGCTCCCGCTGGGGCAGCGCCGGGATCCTGTTCTGGGCGACGCCGAACGACTGACGCGCGCGGCGTCGGGTGCGCGGCGGACGCCCGTCGTCAGCTGGCGATGATCGCGTCGACGGCTGCGGCGAGCGACGTGACGCGCCGGGCGGGCTCGAGGTCGGCGGGTGGCGCGCCCGAGCTGGTCGACGCCCACGAGTAGTCGCGCTCCATCAGGATCGACCGCACGCCGGCGGCGTTCCCCGCGGCGATGTCGACCCACCGGTCGCCCACCAGCCATGACGCCGTGAGATCGAGGTCGAGGTCTCGGGCCGCGTCGAGGAGCATGCCGGGTCGGGGCTTGCGGCAGGGGCAGTTTTCGGCGCCGTCGTGGATACACGCGTACACGTGCCGGATGCCGGTCTGCTCGGTCATCGCCGTATTGATCGCCGCGAGCACGCTCGGGCTGAGCGCGCCGCGGGCAACGTCGGGTTGGTTGGTCACCACGACCGTCTCCCACCCGGTGCGGTGAAGGCGGCCGATCTGGTGGCGGACGTCGGGAGCGATGACCAGGGCGGCGGAGCTCAGGGGCGCAACCGGGGTGCCGTCGCGCCACACGACGTCGTTCACCACGCCGTCGCGGTCGAGGAACACGGCGCGGAGGGGAGGCACGCCCGCAGGGTACCGAACCAAGGGTTGGTACCCGCATCGGTCTCTCGGGCGTCGTCGTCCATACTCGTGCAGGGTTTGATGCAGTTCCGGAGGACAGGGTGTCCCACGACAACGAGCTCGAGAGCACGGATTCTGGCCATTATTCCGAGCGGCTCATGCGGCTCGAGGCCTCGTGGTGGAAGCGCGTGCTCGATGTCCAGCGTCCCTACCGTTGGAATCTGCGGCGCATGGAGCCGGGCTTCGTTCTCGACATCGGGTGTGGGATCGGACGCAACCTCCGGCACGTGAACGGGTACGGGGTCGGCATCGACCACAATCCGACCTCCGTGGCCACGTGCCGGGCGCGCGGACTCGAGGCGTTCACTCCTGACGAATTCTCGGCGTCGGTATACGCGGCGCCCGCGACGTTCGACTCCATGTTGCTCGCTCACGTCGTCGAGCACATGACACTGGCCCAGGCCATCGAACTCGTCGGTCGATACATCCCGTCGGTTCGGCCTGCCGGCAAGCTGATCCTGATCACGCCGCAGGAGCGCGGGTACCGGAGCGACCCGACCCACGTGGAGTTCGCGGACTTCCATTTCCTCGATGCCGTGGTGCGCGGGGTGGGTCTCCAGGTCCGCCGGCGCCGCTCGTTCCCGCTTCCACGTTTCGCTGGGAAGGCATTCACCTACAACGAGTTCGTGGTCGTCGCCACGGGGGGCTGACCGGCGCCGATCGATCCATGGAGGACCGGTGTCCCGGCGCAGCCGAACGCTCCGCGCATCGTCCTCGAGGAGGCTGCTCTCGTAGACTCCGAGCGTGGAACGCCGTGGTGCGGGGTCGGGCGCACGCGCCACGAACCTGCCGCTGCTCACATCGATGGTGGCGCGCGACGACGTCGACGTCCTCTCGCTCGACGTGTTCGACACGCTCCTCCTCCGGCGCGTGGCGCGCCCGGTGGACGCGTTCGCCGTGCTGGGGGCGCGACTCCACGACCTCGGCGCCCTGCCCCGGGGCGTCTCGGCCGAGACCTTCGCCCGACTGCGGCGCGACGCCGAGCTGCGGGCACGAACGCGCGCCGTCGAGGCGGGTGACGGCCCCGAGATCGGGCTCCGTGCGATCTACGCCGAGCTCCCGGCCGCGTTCGGAGGCGCGGGCGCCGCGTTGACCGAGCACGAGCTGCGCGTTGAGCGGGCGCTGACGTTCCCCGACCCCGCGATCCTCGCGCTCGTCCGCCGCGCCCACGCGCGCGGCGTTCGTGTCGTGCTCGTGTCCGACACGTACTTCTCGGCCGCGCAGATCGACTACCTCCTCGAGGGCTGCCTGCGTGGCGTCCCGCTGACGATCTTCACGTCGAGCGACCACGGCACCGGCAAGGGCGAGTCCCTGTTCGACGTCGTGCTCGACGCGATCGACGTCGAGGCCGAACGGGTCGTGCACGCGGGCGACAACGAAGCCGCCGACGTGCACCGCCCGGCCGCGCTCGGTCTGCACGTCGTGCACCTCACCCGTGAAGACGCCGAGCTCGACCGGTTGTTGCGCGCGGAGGGCTTCGTGCTCGACGAGGCGCTCGACGACGCCGTCGCGCCCCGGACCTTCGACCGGGTCGCGGGGGATCACGGTCTGTCGGCGCTGCGCCTGCGCGCGTCAAGTGCCGTCGACGGCGACGATCCGCTCGCGCCGTACCGTCGGATCGGCGCGGAGGTGCTCGGCCCGGTGTTCACCGGCTTCGCCGAGTGGGTGGTGGGCGAGGCCGAGGCGCTCGACGCGCGCCGGATCTACTGCCTCATGCGCGAGGGTGCGTTCCTCACGCCGTTCGTCCAGTCCGTCGCCCGGTCGATGGGGGTCGACGTCGAGGTGCGGCCGCTGTGGCTGTCGCGCCACGTCGCGGCGAAGGCGGCGATCACCACCGTCGACGAGCCCACGATCCGGTCGTTCCTCGTGCGGCGGCGCACGCCCACGCCCCGGGCCCTCGCCGCCGCGCTCGGCGTCCCCGCGAAGCTGCTCGCGCCGCGGTCGCAGCTCGACGTGCCGCTCGACGACGCTCTCCTCGCCAACCGCGTGTTGCTGCGCATCGTGGGCGACTCCGAGGTGTCCGAGGCGGTAGGTGCGAGCGCCCGCGCCGCGCGTGACCGTCTCGCCCGGTACCTCGACTCGGCCGTGCACCCGGACGATCGCGAGCTGTTCCTCGTGGACCTCGGCTGGAACGGCACGATCCAGTCCGGGTTCGATGCCGCGCTCCGCGCGCTCCCGGGCGCCCGGACCACGCACGGGCGCTACCTCGCGACCACGCGCAACATCGTGGGGCTGCTCCTCGACGGCATGGACGCCCGCGGCTTCCTCGTCGACGCCGGCAGCCCGAGCGGCGACGCGGCCGCGCTCGTCCGGAGTCCCGAGGTGCTCGAGATGGTCACGCTCCCGGCCCAGGGCTCGTTGCGCGACTACTCCGACGCCGGCGAGCCCGTGCTCGACGACCGGCCCGTGCCGGCCGAGCAGCTCGAGCAGGAAGCCGCGGTGCGTGCCGGGCTCGAGGCCTTCGCCGACCTGTGGGGCCGCACCCGGCCGGCCGACGCGCGGTACGCGCTCCACGGCGCCGATCTCGCGCTGCGGATGATCGCCCGGCGGTTCGTGGCCCGCCCGTTCCCGGCCGAGTTCGCCCTGTTCGCCGGGTGGCACCACGAGGACAACTTCGGGTCGGCCGTCACCGATCGGCTCGACCACGTGGACCCCGCACTCGACCTGCGGTACGCCGCAGCGTCCGAGCTCTACCGGTTCCCCAACGAGACGGTGTACTGGCCCGCGGCCGTGGTGGCCGAGGCCGCGCCCCGCCTCGCGGCCGCGGCCGACCTCGTGCTCGACGGCTTCGCCCCCGAGGTGGTGGGGGACCGCCCCGTCCGCGGCGGTGTGGTCGAGCTCGAGCTCGACTCGCCGGCGGTGAAGAGCCCGGCCTGGGCCGACGCCACCCGCCTGATCGCCAACCCCGAGTCCCGGTGCCTGGCCCGGCTGGTCACGATCATCCCGGAGCCGACCGCGATCCGGTGCCGGATCCAGGGCGACCTGGCCGCGATCGCCGTCGATCGCATCCGCCTGGTCCTGCACCGCCGGGGGGCGGAACCCCGGGTGGTCGACGTGGAGGCGCCGGCGGAGGCCTGGCCGGCAGTGCGGGGCCGCTGGGACGACCGGCGCCTGGTCCTGGACCGGGGCGAGGCGCTGGTGGAGCTGGGCGCCACCCATCTGGGCGTCAACGGCGACGTCTACCG
>JBAZYX010000006.1:0-63200 GCA_041659105.1 Acidimicrobiia bacterium | reverse complement strand
GCGCCCGCGACGGCGCCGACCGCGCCGCCGCAGACCTCGCCGCCGGCCACCGTCATCGTCATCCCGCCCACCGTCGCACCCACGAGCCCACCCACTGTTCCGCCCACGAGCCCGCCCACGAGCCCGACGACCGTCCCGACCACGAGCCCGACCACGACCACGGGCCCGCCGACCACGACCACCACGGCTCCGTCCACGGCACCGTCGATCACCCGGGTGGCGCCGCTGCGGGGCACGGTGGGCACGCAGGTCGTGATCACCGGGACGAACTTCGACGGTGCCACCGCCGTCACGTTCAACGGCGCCGAGGCGACGTTCACCGTCGACAGCCCGACGCAGGTCACCGCCACGGTGCCCGCGCTCGCAACGACGGGCCGGGTCTCGGTGACCACACCGAAGGGCACCGCCAGTGCCGCGCGGCGGTTCCGGGTGACGGGCACCGTCCCGACGACCACGTCGACGTCGACGACCACCGGGCCGACCACCACGACCACGCCCACCTCGACGACAACGAAGCCGTGACGCCCGCGCGCTGACGCAGGCTCCCCGACGCCTCCGCCGGGGGTGGCGTGCTACGCGCCGGCGGCGACCTCGACGGTGACGGTGTCGCGGCCCGACTTCAGCAGCGACCCGGGGCGCGCCCCGGTGGACGCACCCGCGGTGACGGTCTCCACCCCGGCCACGAACACGTGGGCCACCCCGGTGGAGTCGGCCACGAGCCGCTTGTTGTCCCCCGGCAGGTCGGTCCGCATGTGGACCGGGCCGCTGCCCACGGTCGCGGGGTCGAACACCATGACGTCGGCGATGGCCCCTTCGGCGATGCGGCCGCGGTCACGCAGCCCGAACACCTCCGCAGGCACCGCCGTCATCAGCCGGACCGCGGTCTCCATCGAGACGAGCTTGCGCCCGCGGATGCAGTCGGCGAGGAACGCTGTGGGGTACGGCGCGCCGCACATGCGGTCGAGGTGGGCACCGGCGTCGGAACCGCCGATCATGATGCGCGGGTCCTCCCACAGCTCGGAGCGCAGCTGCCAGCTGTCGGTGTCGTCGTCGCCCGCACTCGGCCACAGCACCGTGCGCAGCTCGTCCTCGATCACGATGTCGAGCAGCGCGTCGAAGGGATCCGTCCCGCGCTCGGCGGCGATGTCGCGCACGAGCCGGCCCGAGAGCCCCTCGTTGGCGGCCGAGAACGTGTCGCCGATCGTGTAGCCACCCCAGCCCGCGAGCCGGCGCATCACGCCGGCTTCGTCGGAGTGGGCCCGCTCGTTCAGCTCACGCCGCACCTCGGGGTCGCGCAGCTTCTCGATGCGCTCGGGGATCGGCAGGTCGTAGACCGCCCGCCACCCCGGCATGAGCCACAGCGCGCAGAACGTGCCGAAGTTCATGTTCATGGTGACGATCGTCGGCATCGTGAGCGCGACCACGCGGCCACCGATCTCGGCGGCGCGGTCGGACGCGCGGAGCTGGTGCGGGATGCGGTCGGGATCGCGCGCGTCGACGCTGAGCACGTTCCAGTTGAGCGGGCGCCGCGCCGTGTACGACATCTGCGCCATGCGCTCGATCTCGTCGTCGCTGAACCCGTTGAGGCAGCCGTCGGTGATGTACTCGAGCGTGGTGCCCGGGTAGCGGCGCACGACCTCGCACAGGGCCAGGATCTCCTCGAGCTTGGCGTGCCGCGACGGCACCGGCTGCCCATCGCCGTCGTCGTGCGTGTAGGCCTGCGACGAGGAGAAGCCGAGGCCACCGGCCTCGATCGACTCGGCCAGCAGCTGCCGCATCGCCTCGAGCTGCTCGGGGGTCGGCTGGCCGCCCACCGAGTCCTCGCCCATGACCGTGCGCCGGATGGCGCAGTGCCCGACGAGGAAGCCCGCGTTGACGGCGAGGTTGCCCTCGAACCGCGCGAGGTAGTCGGCGAAGGACTGCCAGTCCCAGGCCAAGCCCTCCTCGAGCGCGCCGAGCGGCATGCCCTCGACCCGCGCCATCATGCGGCGCAGGTAGTCGGCGTCGGCGGGTCGCAGCGGCGCGAGCGTGAACCCGCAGTTCCCCGCGATCACCGTGGTGACGCCGTGGATGTTCGACGGCGAGGCCGACGGGTCCCACAGCAGCTGTGCGTCGTAGTGCGTGTGCGGGTCGATCACCCCCGGGGCGACCACCAGGTCGGTGACGTCGACCTCGCGTGCCGCGGGCTCGTCGATCTCGCCCACGGCGACGATGCGCCCGTCCCGAATCCCGACGTCGGCGCGGACTCCGGCGCTCCCGGTCCCGTCCACCACCGTGCCGCCGCGCAGCAGTACGTCCAGCATCTCTCCACCGCCTCACTCGCGTGTGTCTGCAGGAATGTATCTGACGGGTCGTCAGGTGCGAGAACCCGAGGTGTGGTACGAACACGCCCGTGCAGGTGGACACCCTCGAGAACGCCGCCACGGAGGCCACGGGCCTCGACGACTTCGGCGATCCCACCTACCGCGACGGGCTGGCCGCGCTGGTGGAGTCCCTCACCGACGAGGCCCGGCTCTCCGACCTCGGCACGATCGCCCTCGAGGCGCAGGTCGTGGGCAACCTCCGCAACCGCTTGCGGGTCGTCGACTGGCGCCGCCGCCACCCGGAGGTCGCGACCGAGTCCATCACGGCTCCGCTGTTCGTGATCGGCCTCCCCCGCACGGGCACCACGCTGCTCAGTGCACTGCTCGCGTGCGACCCCGGGCGACGCGCCCTGCGCCGATGGGAGTCGGGCGACCCGGTGCCCCCGCCCGAGGCCGCCACCTTCGACACCGACCCGCGGATCGAGGAGACCCGGGCCGCGGGCGGGATGCTCGATGCGCTGAACCCCGGGTTCAAGGCGATCCACTACGAGCCCGCGGAAGGGCCCACGGAGTGCGTGACCCTGCTCGGCCAGCACTTCACGTCGTTGCTGTGGGAGACGGTGGCCAACGTCCCCGCGTACGGCCAGTGGCTGCTGGCCTCCGACCAGCACGCGGCCTACGCCTACCACCACGACGCGCTGCAGCTGCTCCAGTCGCGCGCGCCGGGGCGGTGGTCGCTCAAGAGCCCGCACCATGGCCTCGCGCTCGACGCGCTCCTCGCGCGGTATCCCGATGCGCGGATCGTGGTCACCCACCGCGACCCCGTGCCGGTGATCGCGTCGTTGTGCAGCCTCGTCCGCTCGCTGTCGGGCACCTTCACCGACGCCGACCACACCGTGTACATCGCCACCCACTGGGTCGACGTCGCCGACGCGATCGTTGCGCGCACCGCGGACGCGCGGCGCCGTCATCCCGAGGATGCCTTCCTCGATGTCCCCTACGACCAGCTCGTCACCGCGCCGATGGACGTGGTCCGCGCGATCTACGCCTTCGACGACACCGAGCTCACTCCCGAGGTCGACGCCGTGATGCGCGCATACCTCGACGACAACGCGCAGGGGAAGTTCGGCCGTCACGCGTACTCCCTCGAGGAGTTCGGTCTCCGGCCCGAGGAGATCCGCGCGCGGTTCGCCACCTACATCGAGGGCGCGGGCATCGCTTCGGCGGACTGAGGAGCCGACGAAGACCGACGGGCGCGCGGACCGGGCGCGGACCCGGCGGCCTACGCGCCGGCCGCCTGTCGCATCGCCTCCACCACGTTGCCGTCGGGGTCCACCAGGAGCGCGCTCTCGACTCCGGGTCGGATCTCCGTCGGTGCCATGGCCACGGTCCCGCCCCCGGCCGACCACCGGTCGGCGAGCGACCCGAGGTCGTCGACCCAGAGGGTGAGGTACCGGAACCCGACCCGGTCCCAGAACCGATCCGGGGTCGCCGGCGTCTCGGGCGGGTCCGCCGGAACCATGACCTTCAGCGTCACCGGTCCGCAGGCGAGGCGGTGCACCGTGGCGAACGGGAACTGGCGCGGCTCGAGCCGGGCGAGCCCGAGCACGTCCGCGTAGAAGTCGGCGAGCGCGCCCGTGGCGCTCACCAGACCGACGTCCATCTGCTCGATCTTCACGTCGTCTCCTTCGGCGCGTGGAGCCCACGCACGATCGTCGTGATCACGCCGGTCCACTCGTCGTCCGTGAGCGGCTGGTCCCGGTTCATCACCGACATCGCCAGCGGACTCGAGAACAGGTGGGCAAGGAGGTCGGTCGGCATCGCCGGCGGGATCTCGCCGCGGGCGATGGCCCGCTCGACCACGACCACGAAGGGGCGCGAGCGGCTCTCCACGTACCGGCGGATCGCCTCGCCGTGGTCCGACCGGCGGCGCTCCGCCATCAGCGCCGGGAGGACGTCGGCCAGGTTGGAGTGGGCGAAGACATCGAGCAGGGCCGCCCGGAGCCGACGCAGGTCGTCGACGAGGTTGCCCGTGTCGGGTACCTCGAGCTCGGGAAGCGACTCGAGGGCGGCGAGGCCGAGGGCGATCTTGTCCGGCCAGCGCCGGTAGACGGTCACCTTGCTGACGCCGGCGCGCGCGGCGACCGACTCGATGCTCATGCCGCCGATGCCACGTTCGGCGATCTCCTCGAGCGCCGCGGCGATGACCGCGGCGCTGCGGCGCGCGCTTCGCGGACGACCCCGGGCGGGGACGTCAGCGATCGGTCCGCTGGTGGTGGGCGACTCGGCGGTCGTCGGGCTTGCCACGAACGCGAGCATACAATACGGTACGTTTAGTTTCGTATTATGGCCGGATCGCGAGGAGCACCATGGCGCAGCGGGTGGAGGACGACGCGGTCGCGCGGACGATGCGGCTGCTCGCGCCCAGGCGGTTCGACGACGTCGCGCAGGAACGACGCCACCGGAAGGAGCGCCTGGCGGCGGGCTTTCGCGTCCTCGCCCGGCTCGGCCTCACCACCGGGATCGCCGGGCACATCTCGGCGCGCGATCCCGAGGTTCCCGACCGGTTCTGGGTCAACCCGCTGTCGAAGCCGTTCTCGCGGATCCGGGTGTCCGATCTCCTGCTCGTGGACGCCGACGGCACGGTCGTGGAGGGCGACGACCTCGTGAACGCGGCCGCGTTCGCGATCCACTCCCGGATCCACGCCGCGAACCCGCGCGTCGTGTCGGCGTGCCACTCCCACGCGCCCTGGGGCCGGCCCTGGTCGGCCACCGGTCGACTGGTCGAGCCCACGAGCCAGGACGCGTGCGCGTTCTTCGGGGCGCAGGCGATCGTGCCCGGGTTCTCGGGAGTGGTCCTGGGGCTCGACGTCGCCGACCGGCTCGGCGAGGCGTTCACGCAGCCGACCGACGCGCCCGGCGGGGTCACCGTGGCCGTTCACATGAATCACGGTCACATCACGGTCGGCGAGACCGTGGACGAGGCCGTGTTCTGGTTCGTGCTCTTCGAGCAGCTGTGCCAGTCGCAGATGCGTCTGGAAGCGACCGGACGGCGGTACGTGGTGCTCGACGACGCCACCGCGGCGGCCACGGCCGCGCAGGTCGGCTCGCCGTACGCAGGCTGGCTGGGGTTCCAGTCGCTGTACGCGGAGATCGTCGCCGAGCAGCCCGACCTCCTGGACTGATCCACCCACGCGACCGCGAGGAGCGCCACACATGGACCTGATGGGAATCGCGTACCTGGGCCTCGACGTGCCCGACGTCGACGCCTGGTCGTCGTTCGCGACATCGGTCGTGGGACTCATGCCCGCGCCGGCCGGGCCGGACGGCACGGCCGTGAGCGCGGTCTTCCTCAAGGCCGACGACCGCCAGTGGCGCGTCGCGCTGCACGCCGCGGCGCGGCCAGGCATCCGCCACGTCGGGTTCGAGGTCGGCTCGCAGGCGGCGTTCTCGACGACGGTCGAGCGACTCGACGCGTCCGCCGTGACGTGGGCCCGCGGAGAGCCGGACGAGTGCCGCGCGCGCGGCGTGCGTGATCTCGTTTGGGCCCTGGACCCGTCGGGCGTGCGGGTCGAGGTGTGCTGGGGCCCGACCGTCGACGGCGGATTCGTGTCGCCCGTCGGTGTGCCCCGGTTCGTCACCGGCCCGCTCGGGCTCGGGCACTACGTGGTCCTCACCCCGGATCTCGACGCGTCGATGCGCTTCTACGTCGAGGTGCTCGGCCTTCGCCTCACCGACTACGTGATCGTCGGTGACGGGATGTCGGTGCAGTTCCTCCGGTGCACGCCGCGCCATCATTCCGTCGCGCTGACCGCGGTGGGGCCCATCAGTGGCGTGCACCACATCGCCTTCGAGGTCGAAGACGTCGACCAGGTCGGGTACGCGCTCGAACGCGCCACGCGGGCCGGCCATCCCATCACCGCCACGCTCGGCCGCCACAAGAACGACCGGATGCTGTCCTTCTACATGCGCAGCCCGGCGGGGTTCGAGGTGGAGATCGGGTGCGGGGCGCGTCTCGTCGACGACCGAACCTGGGTGGTGAACCACTTCACGGGCGGCGACGAATGGGGGCACCACGGCCTCACCGGTGACGCCCTCGCCGAGTCGGTCGCCGCGCAGTGACGGAGACCCGCGTCCTGAGCCACCTCGGCCCGTTGCCCGAGGTCGAGGCCGCCGTCGCCGGCGTCTCGATCCGGGCAGTCGACGCCGAGGGACCGGTCGACCCCGCGGTCACCGGCGACGTCCTGATCACGCTCATGCGCGGCGCGCCCAACCTCGCCGACGTCCTGGACCACGGCGTGCGGTGGGTGCACGCCGTGGGCACCGGCGTCGACGAGTTCCCGCTCGACGCGTTGGGCGACCGCGCCCTCACGTGCAGTCGCGGCATCAACGCGGTGAACGTCGCCGAGTGGACGATGGCGCAGCTGCTCACGTTCGAGAAGCAGCTCCCGGCGCAATGGGTGGACCGTCCGCCCGCCCGATGGGGGGCCGTGCAGCTCGGCTCGCTCGCGGGTCGCACCCTCGCCCTCGTCGGCTTCGGCTCCATCGGTCGCGCGGTCGCCGTGCGCGCGCTCGCTTTCGACATGCGCGTGGTCGCGATGCGTCGACGCGCGGAGCCGAGCGACATCGAAGGGGTGGAGATCGTGACCGACCTCCGCGCCCTCGTGTCCGACGCCGACCACGTCGTGCTCGCTGCACCCTCCACGCCGCGGACCCGCAACCTCGCCGACGCCGAGCTCTTCGCGGCGATGAAGCCGGGGGTCCACCTCGTCAACGTGGCCCGCGCTGACCTCCTCGACGAGGCGGCGCTCCGAGCTGCGCTCGACCGCGGCACGGTCGCGGTCGCGTCCATCGACGTCAGTGATCCCGAGCCACTGCCCGCCGGGCACTGGTTCTACTCCGATCCCCGGGTCCGCTTCAGCCCCCACGTGTCGTGGAGCGGGCCCGACCTGTGGGAGGCGGCCATCGGCCGCTTCGTCGAGAACTTGGTCCGCTGGCAGGAGGGGCGCCCGCTCCTGGGCGCCGTGGACGTGCAGGAGGGCTACTGATGACCGTCGACTACGACCCGTACTCCGAAGCGGCGATGCTCGAGCCCCAGCGCCTCTACGCGCAGCTCCGCGCCCACGACCCCGTCCACTACCTGCCGCACTACGACGCGTGGGCGCTCGCATGCTTCGACGACGTGTGGCAGGCGTGCTCCGACACGGAGTCGTTCTCGGTCCGGCGGGGCCAGACGCCCAACCAGGTGCTGCTCGGCGAACCGGCCGCGAACCTCACGTTCCCCGAGCTCGACCCGCCCGAGCACCGGCTCCGCCGCCGGGTGCTCGCCCCCTCCTACACGCGAGAGGCCGCGCTGCACGACGCGCCCGTGGTGCGGACCATGGCCAACGAGGTGCTCGCTCCGCTGCTCGACGCAGGCGTGTTCGACGCGTTCGACGACTACGCGAGCACCGTGAGCGCGCGCTTCGCCGGGGCCAAGGCCGGGATCCCAGCCGCCGACGTCGACACCATCCGGCACCTCTTGCACGCGGCGATCGCGCGCGAGCCCGGCCAGCGGGGAACGTCCCCCGCCAACGAAAGGGCCATGGGCGAGGTCTTCGGCTACCTGCACGGGCTCGTGGCCAAGGCCCGCGCGGACGGTGCGCTCGCGTCGGGGCTCCTGGCCGAGCTCCTCGCCGCGCGGGTCGACGGCGCGCCGCTCGACGACGCGCAGATCGCGGCCGAGCTGCACACGCTCCTGGTGACCGGGTCCGAGACCACCGAGCTCGCGACCGCCGCGGCGCTGTTCCTCCTCGACCGGCACCCCGAGCAGAAGGCCCAGGCCCTCGCGGAACCGACGCTCGCGACCGCGGTCTTCGCCGAGGCGGTCCGCTTCGACCATCCCACGGACATGCTGTGCCGCGTGGTGGAGCGCGAGGTCGAGGTCGGCGGCAAGCGACTCGCCCGCGGCCAGGGAGTCATGCTCCTGTGGGCGTCGGCGAATCGCGACGAGCGCGAGTTCGAGCGCGCCGGGGAGTTCGACATCCACCGCCGGGCGGCGCGCTCGCTCCTGTTCGGGCACGGCCAGCACAAGTGCATCGGCGAGCACGTGGCGATGCAGATGGGGTCCGCGCTCCTGGGCGAGCTGCTCGCGTCCGTGCGCGACTTCGAGGTGGACACCGCCGGCGTCCGCCGCCGGCGGGGCGAGTTCCTGAAGGGGTACGACGCCATGCCGATTCGCGTCACCCGGCGATGACCCGACGAGCGCGCCAAGGCGGCCGAGCCCGGGCTCGTGCAGCGGTTCGGGGCTGACGCCTACTCGCGCGCCATGTTGGCGAACTTGGTGAGGTGGTCGAGGAAGGCGAGACGGGTCATCCCGGTGGGACCGTTTCGGTGCTTGGCCACGATCACCTCGGCCGTGCCCCGCTGGTCGGACTCCGGGTTGTAGATCTCGTCGCGGTACAGGAAGATCACGACGTCGGCGTCCTGCTCGAGCGATCCCGACTCGCGGAGGTCGGCGAGCATCGGCCGCTTGTCGGCCCGGTACTCGAGCTGACGGTTGAGCTGCGAGAGCGCCACCACCGGGCACTCGAGCTCGCGGGCGAGGATCTTCAGGCCGCGGGAGATCTCGGCGACCTCGACCTGGCGGTTCTCACTGCGGCGCGCCGTGCTCGGCGTCATCAGCTGGAGGTAGTCGACGACGATCAGACCGAGGTCGCCGTAGCGGGCCTTCATGCGCCGGGCCTTCGCGCGCATCTCCATCACGGTGCAGTGCGGGTTGTCGTCGATGAAGAGCGGGGCCTCGGCGAGCCGGCCCACGCCGTGGGACAGGCGGGTCCACTCGGCCTCGTT
This sequence comes from Acidimicrobiia bacterium, assembly GCA_041659105.1. GTDB lineage: Bacteria > Actinomycetota > Acidimicrobiia > IMCC26256 > PALSA-555 > CAIUKV01. The sequence continues at coordinate 54,066 of JBAZYX010000006.1, read as the reverse complement.
GATCTGGCCCGTCTGGAGCTTGCGCGCGTCGACCCGGGCCTCGGCCGCGAGGATGCGCTTCGTGAGCTCGAGGGTCCCCATCTCCATCGAGAAGAAGATGACCGGGCGACGGGCCTCGATCGCGACGTTGGACGCCGCGCCGAGCGCGAACGCCGTCTTCCCCGCGGCGGGACGGGCCGCGAGCACCACGAGCGTGGAGGGCTGGAGGCCGAGGAGGAGGTCGTCGAGGTCGGTGTAGCCGGTGGGCACGCCGGTGATGCGCTCGGTCTGCCCGTAGATCTGCTCGAGCTGGTCGAGGGTCTGCTGCAGCGCGTCGGACACGCCGATCATGGAGTCGGAGACGCGGCGCTCGGCGACCTCGAACACGAGCGACTCGGCGCGGTCGAGCGTCTCGCTGACCTCGCCGGAGTCGTCGTAGCCCATCTCCGCGATGTCGGACGCGACGCCGATCAGCCGGCGGAGCAGGGCGAGCTCGTTGACGATCTTGGCGTAGTGGCCCGCGTTGGCCGATGCGGGGGTGTCGGCCTGGAGCCGCAGCAGCGCGGACCGGCCGCCGACGAGGTCGAGCAGGTCGGCGCGGCGCAGCTCGTCGGCCACGGTGACCGGGTCGACCGGCTCGCCCACGCTGTAGAGCGCCATGACGGCGTCGTAGATGTGCGCGTGCGCGGGCTTGTAGAAGTCGGTGGTCTCGACCCGCGCCTCGGTGGCGGCGCTGATGGCGTCGCGGGAGAGGAGCATCGCCCCGAGCAGCGATTCCTCGGCCTCGAGGTTGTGCGGAGGCACACGACCGCGCTGCTGACGCCGTACCTCGTCGATCGACTGGACCACGCGCGCTTCCCCGATTCCGGATGCCCCGCTCATCGGCGGGTGACCCCCGCCGGCAGCCGTGCGGTTGTACGACGGATCGCCTGTGGAGCGGAAGGGGATGACCCCGCGAGTTGTCCACAGATTGTGGACCGAGCCTCGGGAAATCCCCCGCGGACCCTGTGCATGGGGGCCTTCGCCATCCACAGGTCGGGGCCGAGCATGTGGACACCGGGCATGGCCCCCACCATGGCACGGGGGTGTGACGATGACGGGGAGGGGCTACGGGAGGGCGCTGACCAGCACGAACGCGCCCTCCTGGGTGTAGGTCACCCGGCCGATGGGCGAGTCGCTGTCCACCACGATCCGCTGGCGGCCCTGGATCGGGAGCCCCTGGTCGGTGAGCCAGAGGTCGAACACCTCGGTGCCCGACTGGGCCCCCGAGACGGCCCGCTCCTCCCGGAAGTGGAGGGCGTCGATCGTGCGGCCGGCGACCTCCACCCCATCACGGCCCACGAACCGGTGCGTCCCGGTGGAGATCGTGGTCCCGCTGATCTGCGAGCTGGTGCCGCGACACTCCGACTCCCACGCGTCGCCGGGCTGCATCCCGGACTCGATCACGACCGCGGGTGGCTTGCAGTGCATCTCCGTGAGGTTGTCGACCGAGCTCACCACGAAGTCCCACCGCTGGTAGACGCTCGTGCCGACCTCGCGGAGACCGTCGGCGTCGGCGCAGAACTTCCACACGCGCCAGTGGTTGGTGCTGTAGTCGAGCCGGAACGTCCAGCAGCCGCCGTCGGCGTGGCTGACCGTGCCCGGCATCTCGGGCCCTTCGTCCTGGGACTTCGGCGGCGAGGAGAGGGACTCCGACCCGGACCCCGAGTACGAGTAGACGCCCTCGGCCGGCCGGTACGTGCCCGCCGTGCCCAGATCGCCGACCTGCTGCTCGAGGAACCGCCGTCGGGCCTCTTCGAGGCTGACCGGGCGGCCGCCGCTGTGGGCCCAGAGGTACGCGAAGCCACCCACGACGATCGCGAGGACGGCGGTGATCACACCGCCGGTGATCGCGAGCCTCCGCATCCGTCGGCGGTGCCGCTCGCCGTCGCGCGCCGACTGCGCCGCGTCCACCGGATCTCTGGCGTCCACGGACACGAGTCTGTCGGATCGCGGAGGACGCCGCGGGCGCGGTCGTGGTGGCCGGCGCGGCCCGCGCCGACCGGACGACTACTCGGCGACGACCGCGACGGTGAGGATCGCGTCGACGTCGCCGTGCAGCTTGACGACGACCTCGACCTCGCCGATCTCCTTGACCGGCTCGGCGAGTCCCACCTTGCGGCGGTCGATCTCGATGCCCTTCTGGGCCTGGATCGCCTCGGCGATGTCGGACGCGGTGACCGAGCCGAAGAGCTTGCCGCCCTCGCCCGCCCGCGCCGGGATCTCCAGGCGGAGACCGGCGAGCGCGCTCGCCTGGGCCTGGGCCGCCTCGCGGTCGCGCACCTCACGGGCGGCGCGGTTGCGCCGCATGGCCTCGGCCTGGGCGACCACACCCTTGGTCGCCTTCATCGCGAGCCCACGAGGCACGAGGTAGTTGCGGGCGTATCCGTCGGCGACGTCGACGACGTCGCCCTTGGTGCCCAGGTTCTCCACGTCGTCGCGCAGGACCACCTTCATTCGTCGTCCCCCGCGTCCTCGCCGGCACCCGCGGTGTCGAGCGCCAACTCCTCGTTGAGCTCGACCGCCTCGACCAGGCCCTCGAGCTCCTCCACGCCCTCGGGCGCGGTGATCTCGGCCGCAGTCTCGGGCGCGCCGCCATCGCGGTCGCCGCGCTCGCCCCGCTCACCACGGCGCTTGCTGCGGTGGGTCACCTGGCGGACGCTGTAGGGCAGCAACGCCATCTCCCGCGCCACGCGGATCGCCCGGGCGATCTCACGCTGCTGCTGGGTGTCGTTGCCCGTGACGCGCCGCGCGCGGATCTTCGCCCGCTCCGACATGAACCGGCGCAGCAGGTTCACGTCCTTGTAATCGACGTAGGTGATCTGCTCGCTGTCGAGGATCGAAATCCGCTTCTTCGGCTTGCGCTCGACGCGGTCGTCGCGGCGCCGCGCGGTGCGGGGTCTCGCCATGGTGAAGGTCTCCCGTTGCTGTGGGTGTTCGGGTCCGGGGGATCGGACCCGGTGGTTCAGACGATCGTGCAGGCGGTCGGCGAGCCGACCGCTAGAAGGGCTCCTCGCCGAAGTCGTCGTAGGACGACGACCCGCCGCCGGAGGGCTGGGGCGCCGGGGCGCGCCCGCCGCCGCCACCGCCGCCGCCGCCACCGCCACCGTCGCCACCGCGACGGTCGTTCTTGTTGACGGTGGCCGTGGCCCAGCGCAGGCTCGGGGCGATCTCGTCGGCCACGACCTCGACCACGGACCGCTTCTCGCCGTTCTCGGTCTCCCAGCTGCGCTGCTCGAGCCGGCCGGTGACCACCACGCGGGTGCCCTTGCCGATGGACTCGGCGACGTTCTCCGCCATCTCGCGCCAGCAGACGACGTTGAGGAAGCTGGTCTGCTCTTCCCACTCGTTCGTCTGGCGGTTCTGCCAGCGGCGGCTGACCGCCACGGAGAACGACGCCTTGGCGGCGCCGCCGGCGGTGTATCGGATCTCGGGATCGCGGGTCACGTTGCCCACGATCGTCACGGTGTTGTCGGCCATCTCCAGCCTCCTCCTACGCGCCCGGGGTGTCCCCGGACGTCATGCCTCCGCCGGGGCCGGTGCCGGAGAACCCGCTGACTTCGGCGGGCCGTAGACCGCCTCCGGGATCCGGAGCACCTTGTGGCGCAGGACTTCGTCAGCCAGGGAGAGCGTCCGGTTCAGCTCGTCCATCGCGGCGGGCTCGGCCTTCGCCTGGAAGACCACGTAGTAGCCCTCCCAGCGGTGCTTCAGCCGGTACGCGAAGCGTCGCTTGCCCCAGAAGTCGACGTAGCCGAGCTCGGCACCCTTGCCCTTGATGAGCTGGGTGGCTCGGTCGACCGAGGCGCGGATCTCTTCCTCTTCCAGATCCGCGTCGAAGATGACCATGACTTCGTACGGCCGCATTGGCCGGTACCTCCTTCGGACCACGGGCTCCCATGGGGCCCGGGGCTCTCCGTATCCGGTTCCGGCACGGGGCCGGGCGTCCGGAGAGCAGGACTTTCAGTTGTGGGCAGAGGAGGCTACCAGCCGCCGCCTCGACCCATCCGTTCGCGACCAGCCTCGACCAGCCTCGACCAGTCGCGTCCGTCCGTTCGTCGGTCCACTCGACACGTCCTATCGGAGGTGACGCTACGACGGGGGTGTGACATCAACCCGGAGCCGGCCGCGAGGGAAGGCCCCGGGCGTCGTCTCGAGGGCGTAGCGGAACGCGCCCGACGACTCGTAGACCGGGCAGGTGGCGTCGGTCCCCTGGCACGGATCCATCCGCAGCCGGTCGACCGGGGTGCCGTCGGCGGCGTAGAAGCCGATCTCGAGCGGGGCGGGGACGCCGGCCATGGTGAACGCGACCGTCGTGTCGGCGTCGAAGACGAAGAGCATCCCGTCGTACGGCGCGGCGTCGTCCCGGCCCCGCAGGCCGGCCACCCGCTCCGGCTCGCCGTCGGCAACCACCACGTGCACGGCCGCGCCTCCGACCGTGATGGTGCCCTCGGTGTTGCCGGTGAACGGGGCGGTCGCGGGACCGGGGTCCTCGATGACCACCGAGGAACGGCCCGCCCCCGCGGCATCGGCCGAGGTGCCGTCGTCGGCCGCGCGCCAGGCCAGCAGCGCCACGCCCGCGAACAGGAGCAGAACGCCCGCGACGATGACCGCCGCGCGGCGTCCGCGCGTCACGCCTGGCTGCCGGCCTCGACCCCGGGCTCGACCGCGCCCGTCGCCTCGGCGTTGCGCCCGTAGAGCGCGATCTCGTCGGCCACGGTGTCGGCCGCGTGGTACGTCTCCTCGCTGGAGGGGAAGCGTCCCTCGCGCACGTCCTCGGCGAACGCGGTGAGTGCCGTCCGCGCGTCGGTGCCGAGATCGGCGTAGCGGCGCACGAACTTCGGGGTCATCCGCTCCTCGAGACCGAGGATGTCGTGGAACACGAGCACCTGGCCGTCGCAGTGGCGGCCGGCCCCGATGCCGATCGTCGGGATGTCGACCGTGTCGGTGACGAGCCGGGCCACGGCGTCGGGCACGCACTCGAGCACGATCCCGAAGCACCCGGCGTCGGCGAGGGCCACGGCGTCGTCGACGATCGCGCGGGCCGCCTCGAGGTCGCGGCCCTGTACCCGGAAGCCACCGAGCGCGTGCACGGACTGGGGCGTCAGGCCCAGATGGCCCATCACCGGGATCTCCGCGTCGAGGATGGCGCGCACGGCATCGATGCGCTTGCGTCCGCCCTCGAGCTTCACCGCGCCGGCGCCGGCGCGCACGAGCCGCGCCGCGTTGCAGACGGTGTCAGGGATGGAGACGTGGTAGCTGAGCCACGGCAGGTCGCCCACGACGAGCGCGCGCGGCGTCGTGCGGGCGACGGCGCCCACGTGGTGCGCCATGTCGTCGATCGTGACCTGCAACGTGTCGGTGTAGCCCAACACGACGTTGGCGAGGGAGTCGCCCACGAGGATCACGTCGGCCCCGACGTCGTCGACGATGCGCGCCGACGGCGCGTCGTACGCCGTGATCATCACGATGGGGGACGCGGACCCCTTGCGCGCCGCGATCGCGGGCGCGGTGATCCGACGTGGGGAGGAAGCCGCTTCGGCCATGGTGACGCCTCCGCCGTCCAGGGCTCGGTCGGCTCCCGGCGGCAAGAGGAAGCGTATCCCATCCATGGGTCACTCGCTGCGGTCGGGGACGCCGGACCGTCGAACGACCAGCCGGGGCACGAAGACCCCGACGGCGGCCGCTCGCTTCCCGGCGCTCGTCTCCCTATCCCGCGTGGCGGCGGCCGTGGAGCTCGTGGCGCTGGAGGTGGTTCCAATGACAGTCGGGGCACACCTCGACCACGTAGCGCGAGAACTCCTCGTACGTCTCGTCGAGCTTGGCCAGCTCGTCGGCGTCGATGCAGCGGCCGTTGGCCCGGCGGAGCGCGTCGCCGTAGACGTAGGACACCAGCACGAGGTCGGCCGACCCGCACACCGGGCAGTCGCCGTCGATCGCCTCGCCGATGTTGCGGGCCGCCCGGAGGAGCTCCGGCTGGGCGTCGCAGACATCGAGGCGGTCGCGCTTGCCGGTCCGGAGGTCACGCAGCACGGCCCGGCGGGCCAGGGCGTAGTCCACGTGGTGGCGCACGGGCGGAGTGTAGGCCCCGACGCGCCGACCGCCGACCACGAACCGGTGCGCGCCGGGGTGCCGGAACCGGTGGGCCGGACCGTCCCGAGGGGCGACTTGCAGTCGACGGGAAACGCGCTATCTTGTGTGCACCGATATATCGAGCCGATATATCGAGTGAACAGTTCTCCATCATCGAATCCCCCGCGAAACCGCCGAATCCGGAGCCCCGCCGATGCTCGAGATCGCCGTCCTGGGCCTGCTCAAAGAGCAGCCGCTCCACGGCTATGAGCTCAAGAAGCGCCTGAGCGAGACGCTCGGGTTCCTCTGGGGCGTCTCCTACGGGTCGCTCTACCCGGCGCTGCGCCGGCTCGAGCGCGAGGGCGCCATCGAGGTGGTCGCCCAGCCGACGGACGCCTCCGCGGCCTTCGCGGCCACCGGTTCCCTCAAGGGCGACCTCGCCGCGGCCCGTCGGGCGGGGGCCCGCACGCCGAAGCCGTCGCGCCGCACCCGGAAGGCCTACCGGATCACCGAACGGGGCGACGTCCAGTTCGAGGAGCTTCTCCTCGCCGACGACCCGCACGCCGACGAGGAGAAGCTGTTCGCGCTGAAGCTCGCGTTCTGCGCCGAGCTCCCGCCCGAAGCCCGCCTCGGACTGCTCGAGCGCCGGCGGCTCGCCCTCGTCGCCCGCCTCGACCGCGCCCGGCGCAGTCCCGGGACGCGCGACGACCGCTACAGCCGCTCGCTCGTCGAGCACCGCACCCGGTCCACCCAGCGCGACCTCGAGTGGGTCGAGGAGCTCATCGCGGCCGAGCAGGCCGGCGCCGAGCCCGCGGCCCCGAGTGCGCCCGCCGCGGCGGCGGACACCACTCCCGAAGTCACCGAAGACACCGAAGTCACCGAAGTCACCGGCCTCTCCGAGGCCCCCGAACCCCAAGATCTCCAGGAAGTCCAGGAAGGAGCCACCCGATGAGCAAGTCAGTTCGAGTCGCGATCGCCGGTGTCGGCAACTGCGCGAGCAGCCTCGTGCAGGGCGTCGAGTACTACCGCAACGCCGCCGTCGACGAGCAGGTCCCCGGCCTGATGCACGTCGTGCTCGGTGGCTACCACGTCGGCGACGTCGAGTTCGTCGCCGCGTTCGACGTCGACGGCGACAAGGTCGGTCTCGACCTCGGCAAGGCGGTCTTCACCGGCCAGAACAACACGGTGAAGTTCGCCGACGTACCCGACCTCGGCGTGACGGTGCAGCGTGCACCCACACTCGACGGCCTCGGCGAGTTCTACCGCGAGGTGGTCGAGGAGTCGCCGGCCGAGCCGGTCGACGTGGCCCAGGCGCTGCGCGACGCGAAGGCCGATGTGCTCGTCAGCTACCTCCCGGTCGGCTCCGAGGACGCGCAGCGCTACTACGCGCAGGCCTGCCTCGACTCCGGCGTCGCGTTCGTGAACGCGATCCCGGTGTTCATCGCGAGCAACCCGGAGTGGGCGGCGAAGTTCGAGGCCGCGAAGATCCCGATCGTCGGCGACGACATCAAGAGCCAGGTCGGCGCCACGATCGTGCACCGCATCCTCGCCCGCCTCTTCGAGGACCGGGGCATGGCGCTCGACCACACGTACCAGCTCAACTTCGGCGGCAACATGGACTTCAAGAACATGTTGGAGCGCAAGCGCCTGCTGTCGAAGAAGATCTCGAAGACCCAGTCGGTCACGAGCCAGATCACCCAGGGCATCGACGCCCGCGACGTGCACATCGGCCCGTCCGACCACGTGCCGTGGCTCGACGACCGGAAGTGGTGCTACATCCGCCTCGAGGGCCGCAACTTCGGTGACGTCCCGCTCAACCTGGAGCTCAAGCTCGAGGTGTGGGACTCCCCGAACTCTGCGGGCGTGATCATCGATGCCGTGCGCTGCGCCAAGGTCGCGCTCGACCGCGGCATCGGCGGCCCGCTGCTCGGCCCGTCGGCGTACTTCATGAAGTCGCCGCCGATCCAGTACCGCGACGAAGAGGCCCGCATGATGGTCGAGGAGTTCGCGCAGGGCGAGCCCGCGCACACCGACTGACCCGCGTCACAACCCGCGCTCAGTTCGGGGCCATCGGCGTCATCGGCACGGCCCCGGCAGAGCCGACGTTCATCCAGCCGACGTTCACGAGCTGACCCCGGGCCGCCGAGCGGGGCGACCCGCTCAGGCTCCGGGCGTCCCGGCCGGCTCGATCCCGCGCTCGCGCGCCCAGGCGCCGAGACGCTCGTACGCGTCGGCTTCGTCGATCGGGCCCTCGTCGAGGCGCAGGTCGAGCAGGTAGTCCAGCGCGTCGCCGATGACGCGGCCCGGCGGCACGCCGAGGTACGCCATCACCTGTCGGCCGTCGAGCGGCGGGCGGATCGAGTCGAGCTCCTCCTGCTCGCGGAGCTCGGCGATGCGGCGCTCGAGCTCGTCCATGCGGCGGCCGAGCGTCGCGGCGCGCTTGGGGTTGCGCGTGGTGCAGTCGCAGCGCTGGAGGTGGTTGAGCTCGTCGAGCAGGTCGCCGGCGTCGCGCACGTACCGGCGCACCGCCTTGTTGGTCCAGCCCATCGCGTACGTGTGGATGCGCAGGTGCAGGAACACGAGCTTGGTGACGTCGGCCACCACCTCGGCCGGGTACTTGAGCGCCTTCAGTCGTTCCTCGGTCATCCGCGCACCCACCACCTCGTGGTGGTGGAAGCTCACGCCGCCCTTGCCCTTCTCGAACGAGCGCGTCTTCGGCTTGCCCACGTCGTGGAACAGCGCGGCGAGGCGCACGAGCAGCTCGGGCCGAGTGTTGCGCACCACCGCGATCGTGTGCGCGAGCACGTCCTTGTGGGTGTGGATCGGATCCTGCTCGAGCCGCATGGCGTTGAGCTCGGGGAGGAACTCGTCGGAGAGCCCGGTCTCGCACAGGAGCCAGAGCCCGGAGGTCGGGTCGTCGACGAGCAGCAGCTTCGTGAGCTCGTCGCGGACCCGCTCCGCGCTCACGATCTCCATGCGGTGATGCAGCGCGCGGATCGCCTCGACGAGACCGGCCTGAGGCGTGAGGCCGAGCTGGGCCACGAAGCGCGCGGCGCGCAGCATCCGGAGCGGGTCGTCCTCGAACGAGATCTCCGGGGAGAGCGGGGTGCGCAGCACCCGAGTGGCGAGGTCGGCTGCGCCGTCGAACGGGTCGACGAAGGCGGGCTCGGGGATCGCGAGCGCCATCGCGTTCACGGTGAAGTCACGCCGGGAGAGATCGGTCTCGATGTCGTCGGAGAACCGCACCTCCGGCTTGCGGCTCTCCGCCCGGTAGACCTCGGCCCGGTAGGTGGTGATCTCGTAGGTGCGGCCGCCCTTGCGGGCGCCGATGGTGCCGAAGTCGCGGCCCGCCAGCCACGTCTGGTCGGCCCAGCCCCCGGCGATCCGCTCGACGACGTCGGGCCGGGCGCTCGTCGCGATGTCGACGTCGCGACCCTCGGCCTCGAGGTCGACGTCGAGGAACGCGTCGCGCACCGTCCCGCCCACGAGGTAGCTCTCGGCGCCCTCGGCCGCGAGGCGACCCGCGAGGTCGCGCACCGGCGAGTCGGCGTCGTAGAACGGCTGCAGCCGTGCGGGCACGTGCACGGAGCCATTGTGGCGGGCCGGAGCCCGAGGGCCGAGGTTCAGGCGCCGGGAACCGGCAGGGGTGGGAGGGTTGACGTGGCCGGCGGGGCCGCCTCGGGCACCGGCGGGGGCAGCGCGCCCCCGGTCGGTGGCGGGAGCGGGGCCAGGCTCGGCGCGCCCGAGCTCGGCGCGGCGGGGGCCTCGGCGCCCCGCTCGCGGTCCACCCGTTCGAGGGCCACCCGCAGGGTCGGCGCCGAGGTCGCGTGCTGGAGAGCGTCCTCCCGCTCCACGAGCCCGCGTCGGTACAGCGCCAGCAGGCTCTGGTCGAACGTCTGCATGTCGTAGTACTCGCCGTCGCGCATGATGGCGTCGAGCCGGTCGACCTTGCCCTCGGCGAGCGCGTCGGCCGCGGTGTTGTTGACCACGAGCACCTCGACCGCGGGGACGCGGCCCCGACCGCCGGCGCGCGGCAGGAGCCGCTGGCACACGATGCCGCGCAGGCCACGCGCGAGCAGCCCGCGGATCTGCGGACGCTCGTGCGGCGGGAAGAGCTCGATGAGCTGGGTGACCGTGTCGCTCGCGCTCACCGTCGGCATGCTCGCGAACACGAGGTGGCCCACGTCGGCCGCCTCGAGTGCCGCGCGCGCGGTCGGCGCGTCGGGTAGCGCGCTCACGAAGAGCACGTCGGGGTCCTGGCGGAGGGCGTGCAGGATCGCGTCGCAGAAGCTCTCTGTGTCGGTGCCCACCTCGCGCTGGGTGACGATCGACTGCTTGTCGGGGTGGAGCACCTCGATCGGGTCCTCGATCGTCACGATGTGCCGCGCGTGGTGCTGGTTGAGCTGGTCGAGGATGGACGCGAGGGTCGACGTGCGGCCCGATCCGGCCAGGCCGGTCACGAGCACGAGCCCCGACGACGAGTCGGTCAGCCGCAGCACACCCGACGGCAGCCCGAGTGCGTCGAAACCCGGCGGCGACGCGAGGACGCGCCGCATGACGAGGCCCACCCAGCCCCGCTGGCGGAACGCGCTCACGCGGAAGCGGCCCCGTCCCGGCGCCGAGTACACGAAGTCGGCCTCGAGGCCGTGACGGAACCGCTCGGCCCGCCTCGGCGGCATGATCCCGAGGGCGATCCGCTCCGTCTCGTCGGGCTCGACCACCTCGAACGGGGTCTGACGGAGGGTGCCGTCCACCCGCAGGAAGGGCCGCGACCCCACCTTGACGTGGATGTCGGACGCGCGCTGCTCCACGGCGTGGCACAACAGCTGATCGAGATCGAGCATGGCAGGTCTCCGATGGGCTCGCCCTTCCCGGGGCTATCGGCACCGCGGTGGCCTCCCTGAAGGCCGCCGTGGCTGTGGGTCCCCGGATCGGTACCCTGGCCCGATGGCCGTGCGGATGAGTCCGGCCGGCGGGCACGCTCTCCCCGGCTGGGTCCGGACCCGTGAAGGGACCGACCCGGGCACGATCCACCTGACGGTGGTCGATCCCGGTGCCGTGACTGCCGAGGCCGCCCGGCAGTGTTGCGATCACCTGGCGCGGGCCGGGTACCGCCTCGCGGTGACGAACGCGATGGGGCCCCGCGACGCCGAGGCCCTCCTCGCGGCCGGGTTCGCCGTGCGCGAGGACCTCGACCTCCTCGCCCGTCCGCTCGACACCGTCCCCGCGGCCCCGGGCCGGACCCGGCGTGCCCGTCGCCTCACCCCGCTCGTCGCGCTCGACCAGCGCGCCTTCGGCGACCGCGGCTTCGACCGTGCGGCCCTGCTCGACGCCCGCGACGCCACTCCGGCCGCCCGTCTGCGGGTCTGCGGCCGGCCGGCGGAGCCCACGGGCTACGCGGTCACCGGCGTGGCCGGCCGGCGCGCGTACGTGCAGCGCCTCGCGGTCGATCCGAATGCCCGGCGCCAGGGCATCGCTCGGACGTTGCTGTTCGACGGACTGCGCTGGGCCCACCGGCGGGGTGCCCGTACGGCGTTGGTCAACACCCACGTCGACAACGCTCCCGCGCGGACGCTCTACGAGTCGGCCGGGTTCGCGGCACTCCCCGACGGCCTCCGCGTCCTCGAGCGCGCCCTGTGAGCCGCCGATCGCCCGGGCTCCGGTCCGTTCGCGGGCTCGTGCCGGCGCTCCTCGCGGGGCTCGTCGTCGCGCTCGGGGCGCCCGCGCTCGCGCAGACCGCGCCGGGCCCCCCGCCGACCCCAACGACCACCGCGCCGGCCGGCCCCACCATCGAGCTCGCGGCCCAGGACCCCTGGACGCCGCTCGGCGGCGACGTCGCCCTGCGCCTGGCCATCGCCAACCCGCCGCCGGGCGCCACCGTGAGCTTCAGCGCGTCGCAGCCGTTCACGTCCAAGAAGGCCTACGACTCCGCCATGCTCGGCGGACCGTTCGGATCCGTGGTCAGCCAGGTGAGCATCCCGGTCGACGAGCTCCCGGTCGACGAGCTCGGGACCCGGCCCGTCAAGCTGGGCCTCCAGTCGCTGACCGGCACCCGCGACCTCACCCGCCTGAACCTGCGCCGGGCGGGCGTGTACCAGGTCAAGGTTGACCTCCGCGACGCCGACGAGGCCGACCTCGCCACCTTCCGGACCGCGCTCGTCGTCACCGAGGCGGACAAGCTCACCGTCGCCGAGCCACTCCAGGTCGCGTGGGTGTGGCCGCTCTCCGCCGCGCCGTCGTACCGCCCCGACGGCGGCCCCGACCGCGACGTCGTCGCGGGCTTCCGCGGCGACGGCCGGCTCGGCGCCATGGCAGTTGCGCTGCGCCTGGTGCCCGACGTGCCCATCACCCTCGCACCGACCGCCGAGACGATGGAGGCGTGGGCCGAGCTCGCGAAGACCGACCCCGCCATCCAGGGCACCAACGACGCCATCCGCAACGCGGCCGCCACCCGCCCGGTGCTCCAGGGCACCTACGTGCCCGTCGACCTCGCCTCCCTGCTCGACCACGGCCTCGCGACCGCGGCCGACGAGGAGATCCTGCGCGGCAGCGAGGTGCTCCAGTCCGCCGTCGGGTCGACCCTCGACACGCGCACCCGCGTCCTGCACCCCGCCTCCGCGTCCGCGCTCGCGCGGCTGCACAGCGCCGGCGTCGACCGCGTCATCGTCGACTCCACCGACGTCGTGCTCCAGCCCGAGACCCGGCTCACCCTCGCCCAGCCCGTCACTCTGTCCGCGTCCACCGCCGGCGGCACCGAGGCGATGTCGGCCCTGGTGACCGACTCCGGCCTGCAGGGCCTCCTCACCGCAGACCTCCCGCCGGCCCAGCGGATGCAGCTCCTCCTCGGTGGTCTCTCGGTGATCGCCCAGGAGGCTCCGACGCAGTCGCGCGTCGTGGCGCTCGTGAACCCCGACGACTTCGACGCCCCCGCCGAGCTCTACGAGGACCTGCTCAACGGCCTGCGCAACAACCCGTACCTCCGGCCCGTCACCGCGGCCGAGGCGTTCGACACCGTGGGCGTCGACCCGCCCGCACCGACCGTCACCGGCACGCCGTCGACCGAGCGCCAGCTCGCCGCGGTCTCCACCGCGGAGCCGGCGGTCTCGGCCGAGGCCTACCGCAACCAGCGCACCCGGCTGAACTCGTTCGGTGCGCTCACCCGACCCGGCGACCCCGCGGTGACCGCAGCCGACAAGTCCCTGCTCGCCTCGGTGTCCAACGCGTGGGCGCCCGACATCGGCAAGGTCCGGGCCGACGCCCACCTGCGGGTCGTCGACCACGCCATCGACGGGCTGGTGAGCCAGATCGAGGTGCCCGACCCGCGCACGATCACGCTCACCTCGCGGTCCGGCGAGATCCCGCTCACGTTCCGCAACGAGACCGGCTTCCCGGTGCGACTCCGGGCGTCGCTCGCGAGCGAGAAGCTCTTCTTCCCCGACGGCTCGGTCATCGACCTCGAGCTCCCGCCCAAGAGCACCACCGTGCGTGTCGCGGTCGAAGCCCGCACTTCGGGTACGTTCCCCCTCGACCTGGAGGTGACCTCGACCGATGGCGTGCTGTCGATCTCCCAACGCCGGCTCGAGGTGCGGTCGACCTTCGTGAGCACCGTGGGCGTGGTCCTGATGGGATCGGCGGTGGCGTTCCTGGCCCTCTGGTGGGGCCTCGATCTCCGCCGTCGCCGCCGTCGCCGCCGACAGTCGCCGGCCACGTGACCGAGCCGGCGGCCGCCGTTCCCGGCGGCTCCCGGCGGTTGCTCCGATCCAGCGCCGTCGTCGGGGTCGGCACCGCCCTCTCCCGCATCACCGGCTTCGGCCGGGTCGCCGCGATCGCGTACGCCCTCGGCGCGACGAAGGTCGCGGGCGTCTACGCGTACGCGAACGAGACGCCCAACATCCTCTACGAGCTCCTGCTCGGCGGGATCCTGACCGCGACGCTCCTGCCGCTGTTCGTCAAGCAGTTCCAGGACCGCGACGAGGAGGCCACCAACGCGCTCGTCACCGTCGGCGTCGTCGCGCTGCTCGGCGCCACGGTGGTCGGCATCCTCCTGGCACCGTGGATCGTCCGGATCTACACGCTCCAGGTGTCGGGGCCGTCCGCGGCCGACCAGCGCGAGCTCGCCACCGCGTGGCTGCGGTGCTTCATGCCCCAGATCCTGTTCTACGGCGTCACCGCGATCGCAACGGGCCTGCTCAACGCGCGGCGGCGGTTCGCCGCGGCGGCCTTCGCGCCGATCCTGAACAACGTCGTCGTCATCGCCATCTTCTTGTCGCTCCCGCGCCTCGTGTCCGGACCGATCACGCTCGACCGGGTGCTGAACGACACCCAGCTGCTGCTCTGGATCGGGCTCGGCACCACCGCCGGCATCGCGGCAATGGCCCTCGTGCTCTGGCCGGCCATCGTGCGCGCGGGGGTGCGCCTGCGCCCCGTGTTCGCGTGGCGCCACGCCGCGGTGCGCACCATGTTCCGGCTCTCGGGCTGGACCGTCGGCTACGTGATCGCGAACCAGATCGCGCTGTGGGTCGTGCTCGTGCTGGCCAACGGCAAGTCCAGCGGGGCGTTCATCTACCTGAGCGCGTACGCGTTCTTCCAGCTGCCGCACGGCCTCTTCGCGGTGTCGATCACCACCGCGATCCAGCCCGAGTTCGCATCCGCCTACGTGAGCGGCAACCTGCTCGGTCTCCGCTACCGGTTCGCGCGCGGCCTGCGCCTCATCGTGACGCTGATGGTGCCCGCGGCCGCGCTGTACGTGGGCCTCACCCAGCCGATCGTCGCCGCGCTCCTCCAGCGCGGCGCGTTCGACGCCACCGCCACCACACGCGTCGCCAACACGCTCCTGATGTTCGCGTTCGGGCTCCCCGCGTTCTCCGTCTACCTCTACACGCAACGCGCGTTCTACGCGATGCAGGACACGCGCACGCCGTTCCTCGTCAACTGCTTCGAGAACGCGGCCAACATCGCCGGGGCGCTGGTGCTCTACCCGCTGCTCGGACTCCCGGGGCTCGCACTGTCGTTCACGATCGCGTACTCGCTCGCCGCGCTGTTGACCCTCGCCATCATGAGCCGTCGACTCGGCGGCTTGCGTGGGCGCCAGGTGGGTTCCACGTTCGCGCGCGTCCTGGTGGTGGCGGCTGTCGTGGCGGCCGTCACCTGGCTCGTCGCGAACCAGATCGGATACGCGACCCCGAACGAGGCGATCCTCGCCTGCGCGGTCGCGGGGACCGCCGGGGTCGTCGTCGCGATCGCCGGACTGTGGGCCATGCGGATCCACGAGTACACCGACCTGCGGGACGCGTTCCGCCGAGGGGCGGGCCGCGGCGCCGTCGTGTCACGATGAGGG
This sequence comes from Acidimicrobiia bacterium, assembly GCA_041659105.1. Taxonomy (GTDB): domain Bacteria; phylum Actinomycetota; class Acidimicrobiia; order IMCC26256; family PALSA-555; genus CAIUKV01. The sequence continues at coordinate 38,642 of JBAZYX010000006.1, read as the reverse complement.
GTCCCCGCGGGCCGCTCCACCGCGAGCAGCCCCGAGCAGGGCCAGAACCCAAGGAGCCCGGGTGAGCGTCCGAGTCGTCACCGACAGCGCCTGTGATCTCTCCCAGAACCTCGTCGAGGCCCTGCGGATCGAGGTCGTGCCCCTCTCGATCCGCTTCGGCGAGGAAGAGCTCGTCGACCGCGAGGAGCTGTCCCCCGAGGAGTTCTGGGACCGGCTGCGCAGCAGCACCACCCTGCCCGAGACCTCGGCGCCGTCGGCCGGGAAGTTCGAGGCGCGCTTCCGCGGTCTGATCGAGCGCGGCGCCACCGGCATCATCTGCATCAACCTGTCGTCGCGCCTGTCGGCCACGATGCAGGCCGCGCAGGTCGCGGCCAACGCCGTGCGCGACGAGTGCCCGATCGTCGTGATCGACTCCGCCACGGTGTCGATGGGGCTCGGCGCGCTCTGCCTCACCGCCGCCCGCCGCGCCGCCGACGGCGCCAAGCTCGAGGAGATCGTGGAGGACGTGCTCTCGCGCCGCGACCGCACCCGGCTCTTCGGCGCGCTCGACACGCTCGAGTACCTCAAGCGGGGCGGCCGGATCGGCAACGCCCGGGCGCTGCTCGGCTCGATGCTGTCGATCAAGCCGATCGTGGAGGTCCACGAGGGTGCGGTCGAGGAGGCGGGCAAGGTCCGCACCCGGTCGAAGGCCCTCCACCTCCTGGCCGAGAAGGCCAAGGCCCAACCGATCGACTCCTGCGCCGTGCTCCACGGCCAGGCGCCCGACGTCGACGAGCTGCTCGACATGCTGGGCGAGGTCTTCCCCCGCGACGACATCGTGACCGGGCTGGTCGGTCCGGTGATCGGCACCCACGCCGGGCCCGGGGTCATCGGCGTGAGCTTCCAGGTCTCCCGCTGAGCGCGCCCGCTCCATGCGGTGGCGCGCCTACCGTTCCCGGGGTGAGCCAGACCGCGCCCGGCCGTGTTCTCGCCGGGCGCTACCGGCTCGACCAGCTGATCGCGCGCGGCGGGATGGCGTCGGTCTGGCTCGGCCGCGACGAGCTGCTCGGCCGCCGGGTCGCCGTGAAGACCCTCCACCCCGACCTCGCTCACGACGACGCGCTGCGGGGCCGGTTCCGCCAGGAGGCCGTGGCCGCGGCCGGCCTCACCGACCCCAACATCGTCGCCACCTACGACACCGGCGACGACGAGGGCACCGCGTTCATCGTCATGGAGCTCGTCGACGGCGAGAGCCTGCGCCAGCTCCTCGACCGGCGCCGCGTGCTCGATCCGCCGGAGGCGTGCACGATCGCGCACCAGGTGGCGTCCGCCCTCGAGCACGCGCACCGCCAGGGCATCGTGCACCGCGACATCAAGCCCGCCAACGTGCTGGTGCCGCGGGAGGGACCGGTGAAGGTCACCGACTTCGGCATCGCCAAGGCCACCGGCGGCGGCGACTTCACCCGCACCGGCACCGTGGTCGGGACCGCCCGCTACCTCTCCCCGGAACAGGTCCAGGGCCTCCCCACCGACGCCCGCACCGACGTCTACTCCCTCGGCCTCGTGCTCTACGAGATGCTCGCCGGCCGGCCCGCGTACTCGGGCGACACCGAGATGGCCACCGCCATCGCCCGGCTGAGCGGGCCGCCCACCCCGATCGCGCAGGTCCGTCCGGGGATCTCGCCCGCGCTCGCCTCGGTGATCGACCAGGCGCTCCAGCCCGATCCCGCCCACCGCATCCCCAGCGCGGCCGCGTTCGACCAGGCGCTGCACCGGGCCGCCTCGGGCATCCCCGCCCCCCGCCCGGCTGCGGCCAACCCCCCGACCGGGGTCACCGCCGCCCACCCCGCCGCAGGGACCGGCACCCGGCCCACGGCCACGCGCCCGGCCGCAGCCCGGCCCGCGCCCCGGAAGAAGCGCCATCCCTGGCGGGTCGTGCTCTTCCTGGTCTTCCTCGCCGCGCTGGGCACCGCGGCGGGCATCGTCACCGCCCGGATCGTGAACGACAACCGCTCGGGCGGGTCGGGGGGGTCGGGTGCCGCGCCGGTCGCCTCGGGCGTGAGCGACTTCGACCCGAGCCCCGGCGACGGCAGCGAGAACCCCGACGCCGTCTCGCTCGCGGTCGACGGCGATCCGGCGACCGCGTGGCGGAGCGAGACCTACGCCACCCGCAACCTCGGCGGGCTCAAGCCCGGCGTCGGGCTGGTGGTCGAGCTCCGGGCCGACGCCGAAGTCTCGTCGGTCGAGATCGACGGCGCGGCCGGTGCCGACGTCGAGATCTACGTGGCCGACAACGCGGGGACGACCCTCGCCGACTGGGGCCCGGTCCGGGGCCGGGCCGACGACATCGGGGCCGAGGTCACGGTCGCCGTCGACCCGTCGGTACGGGGTCGCGCCGTGCTCGTGTGGTTCACCCGCACCCCCGAGTCGGGCCGGATCGAGGTGAACGAGCTGCGTGTCCGCTGAGCCGGCCGAGGACGGCGTCCTCGTCGACCGGGCCCGGGCCGGCGACCGCCGGGCACTCGAGCTCCTGCTCGACCGGCACGCCGACCGCATCCACGCGGTCTGCCGGCGGATCGTGCTCGACCCGCACGACGCGCTCGACGCGACCCAGGAAGCGTTGATCGCCGTCGCGCGCGGCATCACCCGGTTCGACGGCACCGCGCGCTTCACCACCTGGTGCTACCGCGTGGCGACGAACGCAGCGCTCGACGAGCTGCGCCGGAGCCGTCGCCGCCCCGTGGCGGTCGATCCTCCGCTCGCCGCGGTGGACCCACGCGACGGCACCACCGCGGTCGACGCCCGGCTCGACGTCGACGCCGCGCTGGCCACCCTGCCCGAGGAGTTCCGGGTCGCGGTGGTGCTGCGCGACCTCTGCGATCTCGACTACGCCGAGATCGCCGTCGCCCTCGACCTCCCGCCCGGCACCGTCCGGTCGCGGATCGCCCGGGGCCGGGCCGCTCTCGCCGCCGCCCTCGGGGAACCGGGGACGTCCCCCGATCGTCAGAACGAGGACGCATGAGCACTCCTTCCGCGCCCGAACCGCCCGACGCCCGGGACCCCCGCACCGCCGAGTGGCTCGCGGTCGAGCCCCTCGACCGGGTCACGCGCGCGCGTCTGGTGCGGTCCGCGCTGGCCACGGCCGGCGACGCCTCCGAGGAGGCCCCGGCCGCGGCACCGGGTCGGCCTCGACTCGCTCGCGTCCTCGCCATCGCGGCGGCCCTGCTGCTGGTCCTCGTGGTCGGGATCGCGGTGCTCGTCCCCCGGTCCTCCGACGAGCCCACCCCCACCGCGGCCCACGCGCCGTCGGCCAAGCGAGCCGCGCCCGACACGGCCGAGGCCCCCGCGTCCGACTCCTCCCGCTCCTCCGGCGCGACCGCTCTGGAGGACGCCGCTCCGACGCCCCTCCCCGCGCTCGGCGCCCTCGGCGACGTGTCCACCCAGGCGTTGCTGCGCGCCGCAGCCACCGCCCTGCGCGATCCCGCCTTTGCCGATCCCTCGTTCGTCCCCCCGGCGTGCGCCGTCGAAGCGGGGCGCTCTTTCGGCACGCCGATCGCGGCCGGAACCGGCACGGTGAACGGCAAGCCCGCCACCGTGATCCTCGTGCAACGTCCCGACGGCCTCTCGGGCGCGATCGCCGTCGTGAACCGCACCTGTCGTCCCGCGTCGTCCGTGCTGTTCCCCTGACGTTCACCGGGCCGAGCGTTCCCGGCCCGCACCCTGCGGGCTACGCTGCCTCGACCGTCCCCGGGAGAGCCGTGCACGAAGACTGGGCAACGCAGGCAACCGACACGATCGACCAGGTCATCGGCGTCGTTCGGGAGAAGACCGTGGTGCCCGCGCGCGCGGCCTCGAAGGCGCTCGTCTACGGGCTCCTCGCCACGATGTTCGTGGTGGTCGCGGTGATCCTGCTGATCATCGCCTTCTTCCGGGGTGCCTTCCTCGTCACCGGTCGGGTGTGGGGCGCCTACCTGTGGACGGGGGGAATCCTCGTCATCGCCGGTGCGTTGTGCTGGACCCGTCGAACCTCACGGAGCGACAAGACCTCCTCATGACGCACGTCCACGATGTCATCATCATCGGCTCCGGCCCCTCGGGCCTGACCGCCGCCGTCTACACCGCGCGCGCCAACCTGCACCCGATCGTGATCGAGGGGGTGGGCGCCGGCGGACAGCTCATGCTGACCACCGACGTCGAGAACTTCCCCGGGTTCCCCGACGGCATCCTCGGCCCCGAGCTGATGATGAAGTTCCGGGAGCAGGCGGCTCGCTTCGGCACCGAGTTCATCACCGCCGACGTCGACCGCGTCGACTTCTCGAGCCGCCCGTTCGGCATCTGGGTCGGCGACACCGAGTACCGGGCGCAGTCCGTGGTCATCTCCACCGGAGCGAAGGCCCGGATGCTCGGCCTCCCCGCAGAGGACCGGCTCCTCGGACACGGTGTCTCCACCTGTGCCACGTGTGACGGCTTCTTCTTCCGTGAGAAGCCGCTGGCGATCGTCGGGGGCGGGGACTCCGCCCTCGAGGAGGCGCTGTTCCTCACCAAGTTCGCCACCTCGGTCACCGTGATCCACCGGCGCGACGAGCTGCGGGCCTCGAAGATCATGCAGGACCGCGCGTTCGCCAACGAGAAGATCGAGTTCCGTTGGAACTCCGTGGTGGAAGACATCGTCGGCGACGGCAAGGTCGAGTCGCTCGTGCTGCGCGACACCGAGACCGGTGCCGTGAGCAGCCTCGCCGTCGACGGCGTGTTCGTCGCCATCGGCCACGACCCCAACACGCAGCTCTTCGTGGGCCACCTGGATCTCGACGACGACGGCTACATCGTCACCGAGGCCGACTCCACCCGCACATCGGTGGAAGGCGTGTTCGCGGCCGGCGACGTGCAGGACCACGTCTACCGCCAGGCGATCACCGCGGCCGGCAGTGGCTGCATGGCCGCGATCGAGGCAGAGCGCTGGCTCGGCCACGCCGAGCACGCCACCTCCGTCGCCTAGCGCCCGGAGTCGCCGGAATCCCGGGGACCAACCGGGCGTTGCCACCCTCGGTACACTTCGTGCCGCGCAGAAAGGACCTTCCGTGGCCAAGAACATCCTCACCCTCTCCGATGCGACGTTCGACGAGACGATCGGCGGGTCCGACACCCCCGTGCTGGTCGACTTCTGGGCGGAGTGGTGCGGTCCGTGCCACATGATCGCCCCGGTCCTCGAGGAGATCGCGTCGGAGCAGGAAGGCAAGCTCCAGATCGCGAAGGTCAACGTCGACGACAACCCCAACACCGCCCAGCGCTTCAACGTGATGAGCATCCCCACGCTCCTCGTGTTCAAGCCCGGTGACTCCGCCAACGAGGTCAAGCGCCTCGTGGGCGCCAAGGGCAAGGGCCAGCTCCTCCAGGACCTCGCCGAGTTCGTCGGCTGAGCGAGGGCCGCCGCGAGCCGGCCTTGGTGTCCGATCGCACGCTCCTGCAGGCGGGGAACCGCGGCGAGGCGGTTCTCGATCTCCAGCTGCGCCTCGGCGCCCTCGGGTTCCGGTCCGACCCCGACGATCCGAGCGAGTTCGCCGACGGGACCGAGACGGCAGTACGCGCGTTCCAGACCGACCGCGGGCTGCGGACCGACGGCGTCGTCGGTCCCCACACGTGGGCGTCCCTCGTCGAGAGCGGGTTCACCCTCGGCGACCGCCTGCTCTACTTCCGCGTGCCGATGCTGCGCGGTGACGACGTCGCGACGCTGCAACGGCGGTTGAACGCGCTCGGCTTCGACGCGCGCCGGGTCGACGGGCTCTTCGGCGCCGACACCCACCGCGCGCTGATGGAGTTCCAGCGCAGCACCGGTCTCGTGGCCGACGGCATCTGCGGGCCGTCCACGGTCGAGGCGCTCGACCGGGTCGGTGGCTTCGCCGACGGCTCGGTCGCCGTCGCGCGCGAGCGCGCCGCGATGCGTCAGGGTCCGCACCGGCTGGAGGGCCGGAAGGTGTTCGTGGCCACCACGCCCGGCCTTGCGGTGGTCGGCGACAACGTGGCCCGAGGGCTGAACCTCTCCCGCGCCGTCGCCGTGCTCGACACGTCCGGCGACGACGACGCCGTGATGGCCCGCGCGGCCAACGGCTTCGGCGCCGACCTGTTCGTCGGCCTCGCGCTCGGCGCGGCGCCGGGCGCCCGCTGCGCCTACTTCGCCACCGTGGGCTTCCGCTCCGAGTTCGGGCTGCTCGTGGCCACCGAGCTGCACGACCAGCTCGCGCCCGAGCTGCGCGGTGCGGTCGATCTCGTCGGCCGTGCCTATCCAGTGCTGCGCGAGACCCGCATGGCCGCGGTGATCTGCGAGCTGGCCGCGGCCGGTGACGCCGCTGCCGTCGCTTCCGTCGTCGGCCATTCCGGCGCGGTCGCGCGCGCGGTGGTCCGAGGCGTGCGCCAGGCCTGGGAGCGCTCCGGCCGGGACGACTCCCCCGAGTAGTTGCTACAGCAATCTGTTGTTTGCCGTAGCAATCATTCTTCGGTGACCGGGACCGGCTCCTCCGTCAGGCGTCGGTAGATCCGCTCGAGATCCTCGAGTCCGGCGAAGTCGACCGCGATGCGACCGCGGCCACCGGCGTTCATCGAGATCTTCACCCGGGTCTCCAGGTGGTCGGCGAGCATCTCCTCGAGCTCGGCGATGCCCGCCGGACGCTGACGCCGGCCCCGGCTCGCCCGCTCGGCCGGGGTGGGCGCCGTCTCGGCCACTTCGTCGTTGTGCGACCGCACGGCCTGCTCCACCGCGCGCACCGACAGGTCCTCCTTGGGGATCTGCCGGGCCAGCTGCTCCTGGAACGCTCGATCCGGCGTCCCGAGGAGGGCGCGGGCGTGGCCCATGCTCAGCTGCCGCTCCCTGACCATGCGCTGGATCGAGGGCGGGAGGCTCAGCAACCGCAGCGTGTTGCTCACCGATGCCCGACTGCAGCCGGCCTTCTGGGCCACCTGCTCGTGCGTGAGCCCGAAGTCTTCGATGAGCTGCTGGTATGCGCCGGCCTCCTCGAGCGGGTTGAGCTCCTCCCGCTGGAGGTTCTCCACCAAGGCGTGCTCGAGCGCTGAGCTGTCGTCGGTCTCCCGGACGAGCGCGGGGATGCGCTGGAGCCCGACCCGGCGGGCCGCGCGCCAGCGCCGCTCCCCCGCGATGAGCTCGTAGCCGTCGTCGGTGGGCCGCACGAGGACGGGCTGGAGCACACCCACCTCGCGGATCGAGTCGGCGAGCGCGCCGAGCGCCTCCTCGTCGAACTGGTCGCGGGGCTGGTACTGGTTCGGCCGGATGGCCGAGACGTCGATCTCCTGCATGCCCGGTCCGCCGGATGCCGGCTGGGGCTCGGTGGCCCCCGCCGGGATCAGCGCACCGAGTCCCTTACCCAGACCGCCGGGTCGCGCCACGGCTGACCTCCTTGGCGAGATCGCGGTAGGCCTTGGCCCCGCGTGACGTCGGATCGAACACGATGATCGGCTGGCCGAACGAAGGGGCCTCACTCAGACGCACCGTCCGGGGCACCACGGTCTCGTAGACCTTCTCCCCGAAGTAGGCCCGCACCTCGGCGACCACCTGGTCGGCCAGCTTGGTCCGGGCGTCGTACATCGTGAGGATGATCCCCCGGACGTCGAGGCCCGGGTTCAGATTGGCCTGCACGAGCCCGACGTTGCGGAGCAGCTGCCCGAGGCCCTCCAAGGCGTAGTACTCGCACTGGATCGGCACGATCACGTCGTCGCTCGCCGCCAGCCCGTTCACGGTCAGGAGGCCGAGGGACGGCGGGCAATCGATCATGATGATGTCGTAGTCGTCCTTCACCCCCTCGATGGCCTTGCGGAGGCGCAGCTCCCGGCTCATCACCGGGACCAGCTCGATCTCGGCACCGGCGAGATCGATGGTGGCCGGGGCCACGAAGAGGTTCTTCAAGCTGGTCGGCTCGACGATGTCGTCGAGCGTGGCGTCGCTGAGGAGGACGTCGTAGACCGACCCCTCCACGTCCCGGGGGTTCAGGCCGAGACCGGTGCTGGCGTTGCCCTGGGGATCGAGGTCCAGGACCAGCACCCGGAAGCCCAGCTCGGCCAGGGCCGCGCCCAGGTTCACGGTGGTGGTGGTCTTGCCCACTCCGCCCTTCTGGTTGGCGATCGCCACGACCCGGGGCAGTTCCATCGGCTTGACCCCGCCCACCGGGGGCTCGGGGAGCTTGCGGGTCTCGAGCACCGGCCCGGGCGGCAGCTGCGCGTCCCGCGAACTCGCCTTCCGTGCGGCCTTCGGCTTCGGCTCGGGTTCCGGCTCGGGTTCCGGCTCGGGTTCCGGCTCGGGTTCCGGCTCGGGTTCCGGTTCGGGTTCCGGCTCGGGCTCCGGCTCGGGTTCCGGCTCGGGTTCCGGCTCGGTTTCCGGCTCGGGTTCCGGCTCGGGTTCCGGCTCGGGTTCCGGTTCCGGTTCCGGTTCGGGTTCCGGTTCCGGTTCGGGTTCCGGTTCCGGTTCGGGTTCCGGTTCCGGTTCGGGTTCCGGTTCGGGCTCCGGTCGAGGCCGCGGCGGCTCCTCCACTCCGTCCGGCTCGCCCCGCTGCCGCCTGCGCAGGCCGCGACCCTTCTTCAGCACCCTTGCCTCCCGGCGGAACGCGAACGACTGGTCGTCGCAGGATACGCCGGTCTACAGGGCGAGGCGAGGCTTTCCGGGCGCGAATCCCGGTATATGACCGTGTTTCACGTGGAACCAGCCACGAGAGCCTTGCTCGGGCCTCTCCGCAGCGTCCGTCTGATGCCGAACGCTGATCCTGACGGTTCCACGTGGAACCCCCGAGCGTGGCGCCCTCACCCGGGCGCGTCGGGGAGGAGCCCCGGCGCTCAGCGCCAGAGCGGCCGTTTGGCCGGGATCCCGGTTCGTCGGGGCCAGCGCTCGTCCACCGCAGCGGTGCGACGGAGCACGACGTACCGGGTGGAAGGGCTGGCCGGGACGGCGAGCTCGAGCGAGACCTGGGCCAAGCCGTCCGCCGGCCACCGCTCGACATCCTCGGGCGGTTCGCTGACGACCATGACGGCGCCCTCACCCAGGAACGGCGCCCCACACTCCGCCGTCACCGCCGGCGATGCGAACGATCGCGCGGTCACCAAGTCGAACTTCCCCCGGAGCGTGGCAGTCCGCGCCGCGATCTCGGCCCGCTCGCACACCACCGTCACCCGGGCGCTGATGCCGAGTCGCTCACCGGCCTCCTGCAGGAACTCGGTCCGGCGGCTCGAAGCATCCAGCAGGACGGCACGGCAGGACGGCCACGCCAGCGCAAGCACGAGACCCGGGAGCCCGCCGCCCGATCCGAGGTCCAGGAACGACTCGGGGGTCCGCTCCACCATGGAAGCGAACCCCCGAGCATGCTCGATCTGCGGTTCCAAGGGTCCCGGGCCGAGGAAGCCGAGCTCCCGGGCGCGCTCGAGAACAGCCATGAGCTCCGGGTTGTCGGCCGTTCCGGCGCCGGAACGGTGAGCCGTGCTCACGCAGGCCGCAGGACCACTCGACGGCGAGGCTCTTCGCCCTCCGAGATGGTGACCACACCGTCGATCTCGGCCACAGTGTCATGGACGACCTTCCGGTCGCCCGGCGGCATCGGCTCGAGCGCCAGCTCCTGGCCGCTCTCGATCACCCGGCCGGCGAGGTCGGTGGCGAACGTCTCGAGCGCTGCCCGCCGCTTCGCCTGGTACCCGCCCACGTCGACGTGGATGCGGGCGCCGTGACCGTCGGTCCGGCGCTGCACCACGGTGCGAACCAGGTCCTCGATCGAACGCAGCGTGGCACCCTTCGGCCCCACCAGCAGGCCCAGGTCGTCGCCCTCGACATCGACGAGGACAACGTCCTCCTCGATCCGGACCGAGACCTCGGCCGAAACGCCGAACGCAGTGATCAGGCCCCGCATGAACTCGTCGGCGACATCCGCCTGCTCCCCGATGGGAACGTCTTCCGTCGTGGTGGTCACGTCGCTCTCCTCCTGCGGTCGTTGACCGCCTCCGCTCCCGCTCCGTCCCCGGCTGCGCCGGCGACGCTTGTTGCCCGACCGGGCGGCCTGGGCCTCTCCGTTCTCCGCACCCGAGCCCGTCGAAGGTGCCTCGGCTGCGCTGGTCGGCTCCGTGGACTCGGTCGCGTCGGTCGCGGCTGCCTTCGGGGACTTCGCCGCGTCACCGCGACCCCTGCCCCCACCCGAACTGCCCCGACCCCCGGAGCCTGAACCACCGCGGCCACCCCCGGGGCGGCGGCCCGGCCGTCCACCCCGGTTGCGATTGCGGTCGCCCGGCTTCTCCCGGGAGATCGGCTTCACCCGGGCCCGAACCCGGGCTGGGTTGCCGCCGATCCGCCCGAACAGGCCGGCCTTGGCCTCCTGCAGGACCTCGAACTCCACTTCGTCCTCGTCGACCCCAAGCTCGTCGAGTGCAGCGTCCAACGCCGCCTCGACCGTGGGGCCGGTCGTCTCAACCCACTCCATGACGATCCCTCAGCGCTTCTTCTTCTTCTTGCTGGTCCGTCGTCCGGCTTCGCCGGGTCGGCTGGTGCTGGTGCTCGAGCTGGGCGACGACGGCTTCTTGCTCGGAGCCGGCTTGGCCGCGGGCTTCGACGACGACCGGGGGGTCGGCGTACCCGACGGCGGGGGAGGGGGCCGGAACAGGCCCCGCAGGCCGCCGCCCGCCGGCGTCGGGCCCACCACGGGCTTGCCGCCCGCGGCCCCGTTGCCCTTGCCCGACTTCGCCGGCGTCGTCCCCTTGGCCGGGGTGGCCTTGGTGGGCGTCGCGCCGGCCTTCCCCGATGGCTTCGCCTTGGCCGGAGGTGCCGCGTCGGCCTCGCCCTCCTCGAGCTCACGGCTCTCGACGTCGATCACCGCGGTCTTGGTCGGCCCCTGCAACGACTTGTGCTTGGGGGCCGCGGCAGTGCCGAACCGGCGGAAGATGACCTCCTGCTGGCCCAGGCGCCACAGGTTGCTCACGAAGAAGTAGAGCACCAGGCCAGCCGGGAAGCGCAGGGAGATGAACCCGAAGAAGATCGGGAGCACCTTCGTGACCATGGCCATCTGCTTGTTGATGGCCGGGGTTCGCTTCTGGGCCTGCCGGGACTGCATGTACCCGGTGAACATGACCGCGATCACCAGCGCGAAGCCCAGGATCTTCGCCCAGGTGGAGAGCTGGTCGGGCGCCGAGAGCGACAGGTTCAGCCCGAGGAAGTACGTCGGGTTCGGCAGCTTCGGCGACTTCCCGCACTGGTCCACGTTGACCGTGACGCCGGAAGCGTTCGTGCAGAGGAAGGTGTAGAGCTTGGACGACGTCGGGACGTACTCGTACGAGTTGCGCAACACCCGGAACAGGGCGAAGAAGATCGGCATCTGCACGACCAGGGGCAAGCAACCCGCGAGCGGGTTGATCTTGTTCTCCTGGTAGAACTTCATCATCTCTTCGTTGAGCTTGGTCTTGTCGTTCTTGTACTTGGCCTGGATCCGCTTGATCTCCGGCTGCACCATCTGCATGGCGATCATCGACCGCGCCTGCTTCGCGGTCAGCGGGTACAAGGCGAGCATGATCGCGAAGGTGAGCAGGATGATCGCGACGCCGAGGTTGTGCGGCGGCAGCGCGTAGAACAGCGACAGCAAGAAGCCGAGCGCCTTGAGCAGCGGATCAAAGATGGCCATCGGGAGCCTTCGCGAGACGAGCCCCGGAAGGGGCGGAGGACGAACGTACGTTCGGTTCGGGGACGGGGTCGAGCCCGCCTTCGTGCCATGGATGGCAGCGGGAGACCCGGCGGGCGGCCAGCCAGGAGCCTCGCGCCGCACCGTGGCGCTCGAGCGCTTCGAGGGCGTACGCCGAGCACGACGGGTGGAACCGGCAGCGCGGCGGCAGGGCACGGCTCAGCAGCCGCCAGGCCTTGATCGGGAGCGCCAGGACCCGGGCGGGCAGGCTCGGGCGGGTGGCCACGGCGCTCACGAAGACTTCCCCGAGCCCAGGAGCTCGACCACCGCGGCGGTCAGGTCGGCGGCGGTCATGGCCGCCGCCCGGGGGCCGGCACTGAGGAGATAGGCCGTGTCCGGCTGCAGGAGGGCCGCATGCCCGCGGACCACTGCCCGCAGGCGGCGGCGGAGCCGGTTCCGCTCGACAGCGTTGCCGACCGAGCGCCCCACGGCGTACGCGACGCAGGGCTCACCCGGCGCCGTGCGGACGGATCGGAGGCGCACCGGCCCCACCGCCCGCGATGGCGCCCGGCCGAGGGCCTCGAAGGTCCCACGATCGCGGACGCGCCAGATCAGGCGGACAGGCGCTTGCGGCCCCGCTGGCGGCGGGACTTCAACACCGCCTGGCCGGCGCGGGTCCGCATCCGCAAGCGGAAGCCGTGCTTCTTCGATCGCTTCCGGTTGTTGGGCTGGAACGTGCGCTTCACGCATGGCCTCCTGAAAACGGCTGCGGCGGGCATGCCACCCGAGGATGGGGGTGGGGCGGCCGCGCCAAAGGCGAACCGAGTGAGTGTACGGGTGCACCCGCCGGAATCGCAACGCGGTGGCTCCGCTTGTCGCGAACCATTGCCGGTGCTACGTTCCGGCACCCCACGGTCGACGGTCCGACCGAGGTGGCGCAAGGCTCAGCACGACCCGAGGCATCGCCTCCCGGCCGACCAGAATTCCGCCCTCTCGAGGAACGCAGCGAGGCCGGGGTACCCCCCGACCGCGGTTCTCCACACTTGTGGAAGTGCCTGTGGACAATCCGGATCGGGCCGTTCCGGCCGCAGACAACCTCGGGATCGGCACCGACGACACCGACGCGGTCAAGGTCTGGGACGCCGGCGCCACCGCGCTGCGCACCCAGCTCGCCGAAGCCACGTGGCACGCGTGGTTCCAGGGCGTGCGCGCGGTTCGCCTCGACGGCGACGTCCTCGTGCTCGCGGTGCCGAGCACCGTCGCGTGCGAGCGGATCCGCTCGAGCTACCGCGGCCTGCTCGACGACTCCCTGCGCGACGCCACCGGCCGCGACATCCGCGTCGAGCTCCTCGTCGACACCGGCTCCCGCCCGGCGAACCAGCTCGACCTCGAGGACACCACGCCGCCCGCGGCCTCCGAGACCTCCACCTCCGCGCCGCCTCGCAGCGAGACGACTTGGGCGTCCGGCACGCTGAATCCGCGCTACACGTTCGACCAGTTCGTCATCGGCGCGTCGAACCGCTTCGCCCACGCGGCCGCTCTCTCCGTCGCCGAGGCGCCCGCCCAGGCATACAACCCGCTGTTCATCTACGGACCCGCGGGGCTGGGCAAGACCCACCTGCTGCACGCCATCGGTCACCACGTCCGGGCGATGTTCCCCCGCAAGCGCGTGCGCTACGTGTCGACCGAGTCGTTCATGAACGACTTCGTCGAGGCGATCCGCGACCGCACCCGCATGCCCGTGTTCAAGCGGCGCTACCGCGAGCTCGACGTCCTCCTCATCGACGACATCCAGTTCCTCGAGCGCACCCAGGAGCTCCAGGAGGAGTTCTTCCACACGTTCAACCAGATCCACAACGAGGGCGGGCAGATCGTCATCTCGTCCGACCGGTCCCCGAAGTCGATCGCCACGCTCGAGGACCGGCTGCGCAGCCGGTTCGAGTGGGGCCTCATCACCGACGTCCAGCCCCCCGAGTTCGAGACGCGCCTCGCCATCCTTCGCAAGAAGGCCGAGGCCGAGCACCTGGGTGGCATCCCGGCCGAGGTCCTCGCCTTCATCGCCACCCACATCCGCGACAACATCCGCGAGCTCGAAGGTGCGCTCATCCGGGTCGCGGCCTACTCGAGCCTGAACCGGGCGCCACTCTCCGAGGAGGTGGCCCGCAAGGTCCTCGCCGACCTGCTGCCCGCGACCCAGCCCCGCGAGATCACCTCCGACCTGATCCTCGACGAGACCGCCAAGATGTTCGGCTGGACCGTCGACGACCTCTGCGGCAAGAGCCGGCGCCGACCGCTGGTGACCGCCCGGCAGATCGGCATGTACGTGATGCGGGAGCTCACCGACTTCAGCTATCCGCGCATCGCCGAGGCCTTCGGCGGCCGCGACCACACCACGGTCATGTACGCCGTCGACAAGATCAAGCAACAGATGACCGAACGGCACATCATCTTCGAGCAGGTCAACGAGCTCATCACCCGAATCCGACTCGGGACCGGTGGATAACGCTGTGGATCTTGGGGATGAAGTCCTCCTGATCAGGGACGAACTTCACCGCTGCCAGGCCTCCGTCCGGGGGTCTGTGGACGTCGGTGGATGACTGTGGACAACGAAAACGCCCTGACCTGCGATGATGCACCTTCATCCACAATCCACAGGCCCTACAACAGCAACGAGATGAAAGAAGTACTTCTGAGGAAGAGCCACTGGAGCGCAACCCGCCGAAAGTCCGGGGTTCCCCGGACACGCCGCGAGCGGAGCGACCCGATGGCCAGAGGGAGGAGAACCCGTGAAGTTCCGCGCTGAGCGCGAGGCCCTGGCCGACGCAGTCGCCACGGCCCAACGCGCCGTCGCATCTCGTACCGGTGCCCTGCCCGTGCTCTCCGGGCTCCGGGTCACCTTGGGCGCGGGATCGGTCGAATTGGTCGGTTCCGACCTCGAGCTCACCATCCGTGTGACGACACCGGCCCAGGGCGACGGCGAGGGAAGTGTCGTGCTCCCGGCGCGGCTGTTCGCCGACATCCTCGCCCGCCTCGACGCCGACACGGTCTCGGTGGAGCTGGTGGGCGACGATGCCAAGATCGAAGCCGGCCGGTTCGCGACCACGCTGCGGACGCTCTCGGCGAACGACTTCCCCCGGCTGCCCGAGGTGCCCGCGAGCGGGGTCACTGTGGGTGCGACGGCGTTGGCCGAGGCACTGCGTCAAGTGGTGCCGGCGGCGTCGAAGGACGACGCGCGGCCGATCCTCACCGGTGTGCTCCTCGCCGCGCACGAGGACGGGCTGCGGCTCGTGGCGACCGACTCGTACCGGCTCGCGATGCGTGACCTTCCCGGCGTGAGCATGCTCGCGGCGGACCAGAAGGTGCTGGTGGGCGCGAAGGGCCTGGCCGAGGTGCAGCGGCTCCTCGGCGACGGCGACATCGAGGTGTTCCTCGCCGAGCGCGAGGTGACGTTCCGAGTGGGGACCGCCGACATCACGACCCGGCTCATCGAGGGCGATTTCCCGAACTACCAGCAGCTGATCCCGGCGGGATACCCGAACCGGCTCGTGGTGGGACGCGACACCCTCAGCGCCGCGGTGAATCGCGTCCGGCTCGTGGGCCAGAGCCGGGACACCTCGCCGATCCGCATGCACATGACGCCCGACGGCGTGGAGCTGTCGTCGATCGCCCAGGACGTCGGTGAGGCCCACGAGTCGGTCGAGGGCAGCTTCGACGGCGGCGAGCTGGTGGTGGCCTTCAACGCCCAGTTCCTGCTCGACGGGATCGAGTCGGTCGGAGGCACGGAGCTCCAGCTCGAGACGATCGACCCGCTGAAGCCGGCGGTGATGCGCAACGTCGAGTCGCCCGACTTCCTGTACCTGCTCATGCCCGTCCGCATCGCCTAGAGCGGCGTTCCCACCCCGCCTCGTGTACCTGGCGTCGCTCGAGCTGCGCGACTTCCGGCGGTACGAGCACGTCCAGGTGGACTTCGGTCCCGGGGTGAGCGTGATCGAGGGGCTCAACGGCGCGGGCAAGACCACGCTGCTCGAGGCCGTGGCCTGGGTTGCGCTCGGCCGGTCGTTCCGGGGCGTATCCGACGCCGCGCTGGTGCGGGAGCACGAAGACGCGGCGATCGTGCGGGCAGTGGTCGACGAGGGCGGCCGCCGCCAGACCCTCGAGGCCGAGCTGCGCGCGGCCGGCCGCAACCGGGTGCTGGTGAACGGGCACCCCCTCGCCCGCACGCGCGACCGGCTCGACCTGCTCCGGGTGACGATCTTCGCTCCCGACGACCTCGCCCTGGTCAAGGGGGGCCCGGCCGGGCGGCGCGACTACCTCGACGACCTGCTCGTGGTGCTCGCGCCCCGATACGAGGCGGCCCGCGGCGACTACGACCGCGTGCTCCGGCATCGCAACGCGCTGCTGAAGGGCGGCGCCCGCGGTGAGGACGCCACCGCGACGTTGGACGTGTTCGACGACCAGCTCGCCCGCGCTGGGGCCGAGCTGGTGCGGGGCCGGTTGCGCCTGGTGGAACGCCTCGCGCCGGAGATCACGGCCGCGTACGAGCACCTGGCCGGGCAAGCCGCGGAGATCGCCGGTCGCTACGAGGCCGACTGGGCGCCCGACGGCGTGGTCGCCGACAGCGCCGATGCCGTGCTGCGGGAGGCGCTCGGCCGGTTGCGCAGCCGCGAGACGGAGCGGGGGATCACTCTCGCGGGGCCGCACCGCGACGAGTGGCGCCTGCTCCTCGACGGGCTCGACACCCGTAGCCACGCGTCCCAGGGTGAGCAGCGCTGCCTCGCGTTGGCGTTGCGCCTCGCGGGTCACGCGGTGTGCCGCGACACGATCGGGGCGGCGCCGGTGCTCCTCCTCGACGACGTGTTCTCCGAGCTCGACGACCGCCGCTCTGCCGCACTCGCGACCGCGCTCCCCCCGGGCCAGACCCTCATCACGACGGCGACGGCGCTCCCTGACGTGGTCGCTCCCGACTTGCATCTCCGGGTCGACGCGGGCCGAGTCGCAGTGGAGGCGTCGTGAGCGAGCGCGGGACGTGGCCTGGCTGGACGCGACGCGAGTGTGGCCGGAGCGGCCCGGCCCGCCAGGGCCAGGAGCGGAGCGGGTGAGTCGGCCGTCGCGCGATCCGCGCAAGCGGCTGTCGCGTCCGAAGCTGCCGGGGGAGATGGGCGAGCCGGTGTCGGTCGGCGATGCCGCCGCGCTCGTGGGCGCGGAGCTGGGCCTCGCGGAGCCGTTGGTGTTCACCCGGCTGGTGGACGCGTGGGCCGAGCTCGTGGGTCCGGCCGTCGCCGCGCACAGCCGCGTGCGGGGCGTGCGCAACGGCGTGCTCGAGATCGGGGTGGACTCGCCGGCCTGGGCCACGGAGTTCCGCTACCTCGAGTCCGACCTCGTGGAACGGGCGTCACGGCTGGTCGGAGCGGGGGTCGTGGCCTCGGTTCGCGCCGTGGTGGACGGGCCACCGGGGGAGGCCCCCGAGCCGCGTGGGCGACGCTCCCGGTAGCTCCCGCACCGCCCGCTTCGATCCCCGTCGCGAAGCCCCGATATGCGGGGTGTTCCGCCCCAGTTCCCGGGCGCTCGCCTGGTAACATGATCAAGGCCCGTTAGGGCCTCTGACCTGGGCTTTTACCTCGAGCTCGCCTCGGGCGACGACCCGATTCCCGCCGATTCCCGAGAGGTGGCACCGCGTGGCGTACAGCGCCAAGGACATCACGGTTCTCAAAGGCCTCGAACCCGTCCGCGAACGCCCCGGGATGTACATCGGAAGCACCGGTCTCTCCGGGCTCCACCACCTCGTCTACGAGGTGGTGGACAACGCCGTCGACGAGGCCATGGCCGGGTACGCGACCCGCATCGACGTGACCCTGCTCCCCGACGGTGCCTGCCGTGTGGTCGACAACGGCCGGGGGATCCCGGTCGACAACCACCCCGACTACCGGGGCAAGTCGGCGGCCGAGGTCGTGATGACCGTGCTCCACGCCGGCGGCAAGTTCGGCGGCGAGGGCTACAAGATCTCCGGCGGCCTCCACGGGGTGGGCGTCTCCGTGGTCAACGCGCTCTCCGCGAAGCTCGAGCTCGAGATCCACCGCGACGGCGGCAAGTGGACGCAGACCTACGCCAAGGGTGGAGCGCCTCAGGGCACGATCCAGAAGGTCGCCGCGTCGAAGAAGACGGGCACCACGGTCACGTTCTGGCCCGACCCCACGATCTTCGAGGAGACCGAGTTCCGCTCGCAGACGCTGATCGAGCGGCTGCGCGAGATGGCCTTCCTCAACAAGAGCCTCGAGATCCGCTTCCGCGACGAGCGGGTCACCCCGGCGATGGCCCAGGACTTCAAGTTCAGCGGCGGCATCGTCGACTTCGTGCGCCACCTCAACGCGTCGAAGGAGCCGCTGTTCAAGCGGGTCATCGCGTTCGAGGAGGGCGGCGACGACCACGAGGTGTCCATCGCGATGCAGTGGAACACCGGGTTCTACGAGGGCATCCACTCGTTCGCGAACAACATCGCGACCACCGAGGGCGGCATGCACGAGGAGGGCTTCAAGAAGGCCCTCACCAACGTGGTGAACAAGTACGCCAAGGGCAAGGGCCTCCTCAAGGAGAAGGACGAGAACCTCCTCGGCGAGGACATCCGCGAGGGTCTCACGGCGATCCTCTCGGTGAAGCTGCGCAACCCGCAGTTCGAGGGGCAGACGAAGGCGAAGCTCGGCAACACCGAGATGCGCTCGATGGTCGAGAAGGCCACCAACGAGAAGCTCGCCGAGTGGTTCGAGGAGCACCCGAGCGAGGGCCGGGCAGCAGTGCAGAAGGCCACCCAGGCCGCCCGGGCCCGCATGGCCGCCCGTCAGGCCCGCGACCTCACCCGGCGCAAGTCGCTGCTCGAGTCGTCGGCCATGCCCGGCAAGCTCGCCGACTGCTCCTCGCGCCGGCCCGAGGAGTGCGAGATCTTCATCGTCGAGGGCGACAGCGCCGGCGGCAGCGCCAAGCAGGCGCGCGACCCGCGCGTGCAGGCGATCCTGCCCATCCGGGGGAAGATCCTCAACGTCGAACGGGCCCGGCTCGACAAGATGCTGAAGAACGAGGAGATCCAGGCGCTCATCCAGGCGATCGGCGCCGGCCTCGGCGAGGAGTTCGATTCCGAGAAGCTCCGCTACCACAAGGTCATCCTCATGACCGACGCCGACGTCGACGGCAGCCACATCCGGACCCTGCTGATGACGTTCTTCTACCGCCAGCTCCCCGACCTCGTGAAGCGCGGCCACGTGTACATCGCGCAGCCGCCGCTGTTCCGCGCCGACCTCGGCAAGGAGCGCTACTACCTCAAGGACGAAGGCGCACTCCGCGCGTTCGAGGCCGAACACGAGGGCCGCAAGATCGAGGTCAACCGGTTCAAGGGCCTCGGCGAGATGGACTGGCACGAGCTGCGCGAGACGACGATGGACCCCCCGACGCGCAACCTCCTGCGCGTGTCGGTGGAAGACGCCGCGATCGCCGACGACATGTTCTCCCGCCTGATGGGCGACGACGTCGACTCGCGCAAGACCTTCATCCAGGAGAACGCGAAGGACGTGCGGTTCATCGATGCCTGACGACGGTGTGCAGGAAACGTTCGACACGGCCAACATCGAGATGGTCGAGATCCAGGAGGAGATGGAACGCTCCTTCCTCGACTACGCGATGTCGGTCATCACCGCGCGCGCCCTTCCCGATGTGCGCGACGGCCTGAAGCCGGTGCACCGGCGGATCCTCTACGCCATGTACGACTCCGGGACCCGACCCGACCGGAAGTCGCGCAAGTCGTCGCAGACCGTGGGCGAGGTGATGGGGAAGTACCACCCGCACGGCGACACCGCGATCTACGACGCGATGGCGCGCATGGCCCAGGACTTCTCGCTGCGCTACCCGTTGGTGGACGGGCACGGGAACTTCGGCTCGCCCGACCCCAACGACCGCCCGGCCGCCGCGCGGTACACGGAAGCCAAGCTCGCTCCCATCGCGATGGACCTCATCGGCGAGATCGACGAGGAGACGGTGGACTTCGTTCCCACCTACGACGGTGAGAACGAGGAGCCGACCGTCCTGCCGTCCCGGTTCCCGAACCTGCTGGTCAACGGCGGCGGCGGCATCGCGGTCGGGATGGCCACCAACATCCCGCCGCACAACCTGCGCGAGGTCATCGACGCGACGATCCACCTGATCGACCACCCCGACGCCACCGTCGAGGACCTGATGAGCATCGTCACGGGTCCCGACTTCCCCACCGGCGCGCTCATCCTCGGTCGTGAAGGCATCCGTGACGCCCACCGCACGGGGCGCGGCTCGATCAAGATGCGCGCGGTCGCCGAGATCGAAGAGACGAAGACGGGCCAGCGGATCGTCGTCACCGAGGTTCCGTACCAGACCTCGGTCGAGGTGATCGGGCAGAAGATCGCCGAGCTGGTGAACGACCGCCGGATCGAGGGCATCCGCGACGTCCGCAACGAGTCCGCCGGGGACACCCGCCGACTCGTCGTGGAGCTCAAGCGGGACGCGAACGCCAACGTCGTGGTCAACCAGCTCTACAAGCACACCCCGATGCAGACGGCGTTCGCGGCCAACATGCTCGCGCTGGTCGACGGCGTTCCCCGCGTGCTCTCGCTCCTGGCTGCGCTCACGCACTACAAGGACCACCAGGAAGAGGTGGTGCGGCGACGGACCGAGTTCCGGCTGCGCAAGGCGAAGGCCCGCGAGCACATCGTCGAGGGCCTCGTGAAGGCACTCGACATGATCGAGGCGATCATCGCGCTGATCCGGGGCGCCGCCGATGTCGACACCGCGCGCCAGGGCCTGATGGTCGCACCGTTCGAGTTCTCCGAGATCCAGGCCAACTACATCCTCGACATGCAGCTGCGGCGCTTGACCCAGCTCGAGGGCCAGAAGCTGCGCGACGAGCTGGCCGAGCTGCAGGCCACGATCAAGGAGCTCCAGTCGATCCTGGACTCCAAGGAGAAGCTGTTCGGGGTCATCAAGACCGAGCTCACCGAGATCCGCGACAAGTACGGCGACGACCGCCGCACGCAGATCACGAACGACACCGGCGATCTCGACGTGCTCGACCTGATCGACGACGAAGAGGTCGTGGTCGTGCTCACCAACAAGGGCTACATCAAGACCGTCCAGGAGGACGCGTTCCGGCGCCAGGGCCGCGGCGGGCGCGGGGTGCGCGGAAGCCGCAAGGACGACGACCACGTCGAGCACCTGCTGATGACCACCGCGCACTCCTACCTGCTGCTGTTCTCGAACCGCGGCCGCGTGTACCGGGTGCGCGCGCACGAGATCCCGATGAAGGAGCGCACCGCGCGCGGCATCGCGCTGGTGAACCTCATCCCGCTCGCGCAGGACGAGCGCATCCAGGCCGTGATCGACACCCGTTCCTACGAGGAGGGCCGCTTCCTCTTCTTCGCCACCCGCAAGGGCACGGTCAAGAAGACGAAGATGAGCGAGTACGACTCCGCGCTGCGCAACGGGCTGATCGCGCTGAACCTGGCCGCCGACGACGAGCTCGTCCGGGTGGTGCAGACCACCGGCGAGGACGACATCGTGATGGTGTCGACGAAGGGTCAGGCCATCCGGTTCTCGGAGTCCGGCGTGCGTCCGATGGGACGCGCCGCCGCCGGGGTGCGGGGCATGCGCCTGCGCGAAGGTGACACCGTGGTGAGCTGTGCCGTCGCCGCGCCCGGCGCCGTCATGCTGTTCGTGAGCAGCAGCGGCCACGGCAAGCGGACGAAGCTCGATCTGTTCCACGCCCAGAACCGGGGTGGGCAGGGCGTGCGGGGGATGAAGGTGACCGCATCGCGGGGCGGTCTCGTGGCAGCATTCACCGTGGCCGACGACGACGAGATTCTGGTCTTCTCGTCGGGCGGCAATATCATTCGGATGTTCGCCAAGGAGATTTCGTCCCAGGGCCGCGACGCAACAGGGGTGCGCGTCGCACGAGTGGCCTCGGGTGAGACCGTCGTCGCAGTCGCCCCCGTGCTCGAGGGTGACTCAGGAGAGGACCCCGAACGGTCATGAGCAGCCCAGACGAAGGCTCCGAGCCGCGTTCCGCGACGGCGGGCACGACGCGCACGCCGCCGCCCCGCACCCGTCGGGGCGCGCCCACCACCCGTCCGTCGTTCGACGAGCTGGACGCGTTGGACGCGCTGATCGAACCCGAGCCGACCATCGCCGCGCCCACGACGCCCTCCAAGGCGGCCAAGTCGGCCAAGTCTTCGTCCCGGTCGGGCACCGGCACCCGGGGCCGCGACCCGGGCCCGAAGCCGGCGCCGGGTTCGTCGAAGACGTTCGACTGGGACACCCCGGCCACGACCACGAATCGCGACGCCACGGTGCTCGCGAGCGCGGCGGCGGCCACGACCGCCACGCCGGCCACCGCTGATCCCTACGGGGAACCCGTGGAGCCGGAGATCCCGTTCGAGCGGGCCACGTCGCCGCGTCCGGCGAAGGTCAAGGCCGCGAAGCGCCCCGAGCGCCGTTTCCGCCAGACGGTCCAGAAGGTGGACCTCTGGTCGGTGACCAAGATGGCGCTCTGCTTCTACATCAGCGCGATGGGTGTGATGGTGGTGTCGCTGACGGCCCTGTGGGTGGTAGCCGACTCCGCCGGGATCATCGACAACGTCGAGAAGTTCATCGGCGACCTGTTCTCCTCGGAGGACTTCCACTTCGCCTCGGGCCAGGTGCTGCGGGGCACGGTGCTGGTCGGCGTCGTGGTGGTCGCGCTGATGGTCGCGTTCACGATCATCGCGGCGTCCTTCTACAACATCTTCGCCGAGCTCTTCGGGGGCGTCGAGATCGTGATCCGTGAGGAGGAGCAGCCGCCGAAACGGTAGGCTGCGCCACCCTTTGGGGGCTATAGCTCAGTCGGTTAGAGCGCATCCCTGATAAGGATGAGGTCGCTGGTTCGATTCCAGCTAGCCCCACCATGAAGAACCTCCGCCGGGGACTGCTCGTGGCCTTGATGGCGATCCTGGCCGGCATCGTGGTCCGGCTGCGGGGCCGATCCCCGGTGAACTCCTCCAGCGGCGGCTGGCGCGAGCTCGAGGGCCCGGACCTCCGGTGAGGACCGTGCTCCTCGTGGGCACGGGCGAGGTTGGAGTGCGGGCCGCGCGCCAGCTCGTCGACACTCCCGGCCTGGACCGGCTGCTCGTCGCCTCGCGTGACCCGCGGCGGGCGGCCGAGCTGGTCGAGGCCATGGGGGATCGGGCCGCGACGTTCGACTGGGGTGCCCACCGCCCGCCCTCCGTCCCGACCGACGTCGCCGCGGTCGCGGTGGCCACGGTCGCACCCGACGCCCGGGGCTGGGTGCGGGCCGCGGTGGAGGCCGGGGTGCCGGTCGCGGTCGTCGCCGACGACGGGTTCGGGGAGCTCGAGGCGGCGGCGGTCGCGCACGCGGCGCCGGTGGTCACCGGCTGCGGCCTCGGCCCGGGACTGACCGAGGTGCTCGCCCGGCACGCGGCCGACGCGTTCGACGGGGTCGACGAAGTGCACGTCGCCCGCGTGGGGGCGGCGGGGGACGCCTGCATCGAGGCGGTGCGCGAGGCGCGACGAGGTACCCCGGGGGAGTGGCGCGACAACGCGTGGCACACCGACCGCGCGTTCGGCCCCGAGTTGCTGTGGTTCCCCGAGCCGATCGGGGTCCGGGAGTGCCAGCTCGTGCGCAGCGGGGTCGCGGCCTGCGTCGCGACCGTGCCCGGCGCCGGGCACGTCACGTCCCGGCTCGGGGTGCAGCCCAACACCGGGCGGTTCCGGCGCGGCCTCGGCCGCGACCCGAAGGACCAGGGCTGGGGCGCGGCCCGCGTGGAGGTGACGGGCTGGCGCAACGGCGCCGCGGACACGATCGTCTACGGCGTGGTCGACCGCACCGCGGTCGTGACGGGCGTCGTCCTGGCCGTCACCGCGGCCGGGCTGGCCGGCGTGACCGACGCAGGGATCGCGGCACCGGCCGGCGTCCGCACGCTCGGGGAGGTCGTGTCCCCTGTCCCCTACCTCACCGAGCTGGCCCGGCGGGGGGTCAAGGCGGCCATGTTCGAGGGCGTCGTCCCCTCCTGATTCCCCGGCGGAGATCGCCCACCGATCGCGAGGCGGTCGGGCGCGAAACCCCGGGAAATCAGGGGAAGAACGGCCAAAAGCCGGTCAAGGTACGCCGTGAGGCTGCCGACGCCACAGCCATGGCACAGATCGGCAGTCCGTCCGCAGGGTGGTACACGGACCCGTCCGGTCAGCACCGCGCCCGCTATTGGGATGGCGCGAGCTGGACCGAGCAGGTCCGTGACGACCTGGCCGAGTCGTCCCCCAGCAGCGCAGGGTCCGCTCCGGCGGCCGGCTCCGGGAACGCCGTGGCCGACACCGTGGCCGGGGTGGCCGAGGCCGTGGCCGCTGTGGCCGCGACCGACGTCCCGCCGCCTGCACCCGAGCCGCCCCTGATCGTGGACTACGGCACCGATCTCCCGACCTTCGCGATGGAGCCGGGCGCGAACGGCCACGGCGGGATGGCGGTCACCGACCCCTTCGCGCCCGCGTCCCCCGCGCCGACGCCGGACCCGGCGCCGTTCACCGAGCCGGCCGAAGTCGCGGCGGCGTCTTTCGTGGTGGACCCGACGCCGACCCTGCAGACCTCGACGGCTCCGGTCTCCACCGGCCCGGCACCCGGCTGGTACCCCGACCCCGCGACGCGCCACCAGGCCCGCCTGTGGGACGGAACCCAGTGGACCGGTCGCGTGGCCGACTTCGGGGTGGAGAGCGTCGATCCGCTTCCCGGGGTGGCCGCAGCCGGGGTGGCCGCCGACGGCTCGACCGTCGACCCGATGGTCGGGGCATGGTCCTCCGAGCTGCTCGACACCGCGGCCGGCGCCGTCGGACCCGATGGTCAGCCGGTCAGCGCCGGGCAGGCTTCGCTCGCGACCCTTCCCGCGGTCGACGAGCCCGAGCCCGGACACACGCGCGCGCCGGCGCGGACGACGGCCAAGGTCCGCATCGCGGGCGGCCTCGTGCTCGGCGGCGCGATCGCGCTGCTCGTGGGTTCGGGGCTGACCTGGATGGAGGTCACCGGTCCGAAGGTGGGCGACGCGTGGACGGCCACGGGGATGAACCTCGGCGACGGCCGCATCACCGTCGTGCTCGGCATCGTCCTGGCCGTGCTCGGCGCGGCCATCGTCAGCGGCCGGATGACGCGGTTCGGCGGGACCAAGGTGGCGGCGATGGGCGCGCTCGTCGCCGGTGCGGCCGCGCTCGCGGTGACCGCGGCCGACATCGCCGACGTGGCCGACCGCGCCGCGCGCCTCGGCGTGCCCGCGGGTGCGGTCACCAACGTGGGCAACGGCCTGTGGCTCGCCTTCCTCGGCGCGCTGTTCGCCGTGGGCGGCGGCCTCATGGCGTTCGCCAACCGGCAGTAGCGCGCGTTCGGGTGGCTCGCCCGGGGGTCCCCGAGGCAGGGCTCCCGGGTATCCTGGCTCCGCTGACGGGGACGTAGCTCAGCTGGCTAGAGCACCTGCTTTGCAAGCAGGGGGTCGTGGGTTCGAGTCCCATCGTCTCCACCGCGAAAGGCCTGGTCAACACCTTCGACGCCACCGCCGGGGTGAATCGGCGCGGGTGGCGTCGTCTTGGCCGCCGGAATGGCCGGATTGTTAGAGTTCGAGCATGGCGGCGGGCAATCGGGGAACGGTGCGTACGAGCATGCACCGCTTCGCGCGCAACTGGCTCGGTGTCGAGGTGCGCCGCGTCCGGCCCGCGTCAGCACCGGCCGCCCCCGCCGAGCTCCCCAAGTCGACGGTCCGGTTCGAGATCGACGAGCGGTTCAACCGCATGGTCGAAGACGCACTGACGAAGACGGGCTCGGCGGCGGCCGGAGAGGCCGCACCGCCCTGGCGCCGGGGCCGGCTCTACAACCTCGTCCGGATCCTCGCGTACACCGAGGGCGTCGAGGGGCGGGTCGCCGAGGTCGGGACGTTCCGGGGAATGTCGGCCTACATGCTCTGTGCGTCCCTGCGCGACGAGGA
The DNA here is from genome assembly GCA_041659105.1 of Acidimicrobiia bacterium. Classification (GTDB taxonomy): domain Bacteria; phylum Actinomycetota; class Acidimicrobiia; order IMCC26256; family PALSA-555; genus CAIUKV01. Next base: position 12,997 of record JBAZYX010000006.1, on the reverse strand, counting down.
CGGCGCGTTCCGCGGCGCGGGGGTCGACCTGTTCGACTCGTTCGAGGGGATCAGCGAACCGACGACCAAGGACGGCGTCGACGATCCCACGGTGGCCGTGGGCGGGGTGCCCCGCCGCGCGGGGCTGTTCGCCGCGTCGGTCGAGAGCGTCCGCAGCGGGCTCGCCGAGTTCCCCGACGTCGCGCTTCATCCGGGGTGGGTTCCGGACTGCTTCGCGGACGCCCCGCAGGGGCCGTACCGCTTCGTCCACCTCGACCTCGACCTCCACGGGCCCACCCTCGAATCGCTCCGCTTCTTCGTCCCCCGCCTCGCACCCGGCGGCGCGCTCGTGATCGACGACCACGGCTCGGTGCGCTGGCCGGGCGTGCGCGAGGCGGCTCGCGAGTTCTCCGACGCGTCGGGCCGGCGCGTGCTGGAGCTCTCGTCGGGCCAGGGCTTGATCGTCGCTCCGAAGTGAGCCCTTCGCCCCTGGTGGATGCCTCCGGTTCGGCGGGACACTGAACCCGTCCGACGAAACGGGAGGTGGACGATGAAGGCAATCGTCGTCTACGAGTCGATGTACGGGAACACGCACCTGATCGCCGACGCGGTCGCCGCCGGGATGGCGGATCTGGGCGAGGTGGTGGTGGTCCCCGTCGGGGGCGCGACACCCGACACGCTCGCGGATGCCGACCTCGTGGTGGTCGGTGGCCCGACCCACGTGCACGGGATGAGCTCGGCGATGTCGCGCAAGGGGGCGGTCGAGGACGCGGCCAAGCCGGAGAAGGGCCTCGAGCTCGATCCCGACGCCGAGGGCCCGGGGCTGCGCGACTGGTTCGACGAGGTGGGCACCCTGCCTGCGATGGCCGCCGCGTTCGACACGCGGATGCCGGGACCGCCCGCGCTCACGGGTCGCGCGTGCAAGGGCATCGCCAAGCGCCTCCATCACCACGGCTGCCGGATGGTGGCCGAGCCCATGAGCTTCCTCGTCACCAAGGACAACCACCTGGCCGACGACGAGGACGCGCACGCGCGGCAGTGGGGCGCGGACCTCGCCGCCCGCTGCGCGCCGGTCGCGCCGGAGTAGGGTCCCGGGTTCCCGACGCGAGAGGAACCCGTGATGAGCGACGAGACGCCCGAGATCGCCGAGCCGACCAGCGAGGTGGAAGTGGTCGAGGACATGGACGTCGACCTCGACGGCGACGGCACTCCTGACGGTCACGTCACGATCGAGGTCGAGCGCATCGACGTCGACGGCGACGGCACCACCGACATCGTCGTGGTGACCGAGACCACCACGGTCGACATGACGGGCGACGGCACGATCGACGGCGCCGAGATCACCGAGGCCGTGATGATGGACCTCGACGGCGACGGCACGGCCGACTCCGTCACCATCACGCGCACCACGGTGGTCGACGTCGACGGTGACGGCATCCCCGACATCGCCGAGGTCGAGGAGCTCGACTACAGCGAGATCCCCGAGTCCGAAGACAAGTAGTCGGGCTCGCGGGCGGGGCCGCCCCGGCTACGCCGCGTCGATCTCCGCGACGAGCGCGTCGACCACGCGCTGGAGCTCGCGCACCGTCGGCCCGTCGTGCGCGGTGGTCAACACCCGCGCGAGCTCGGTGTAGTACCAGCGTTGGTCCTCGACCGGCGCGTTGAACTTCTCCCACACCGCGGGCCCGTGGTCGCGCAGGTCGGAGAGGATCGAGCGCGCGTTGTGCAGCTTGTCGGCCGCCGCGACCCGCCGCGCCGACTCCGACACGCCCGCGGCGAGGTGGTGGAGGTAGTGCTGCTTGCGCTCCCGCCAGGTCGCAGCGTTGCGGTCGATGCCGGGCGGCTCGCTGCACGCGACCACGATGTCGGCGATCGGCTGACCGAAGCGGGCCCGGATCTCGGCCTCGGGCGTGGCTCGGTCCTCGATCGTGTCGTGCAGCATCGCGGCAATCGCCTCCTCCTCGCTGCCGCCATCCTCGAGCACGAGCGACGCGACGGCGAGCAGGTGGGACACGTACGCGATGCGCGTGCCCTTGCGCACGTCGTCGGCGTGGAGCATCGCGGCCCAGCGCACCGCCTCGGAGAAGCGCGCGCCGAGCACCGCGGTGGGCAGCATGGGGTCGGAGGTGGTCACGGGGTCTCCTTCCTGCGGAGGATGAAGGTCGCGGTCGCGCGCGACACCACGTCGCCGTCGGCGGCGGTCACCTCGGACTCCACGTAGGCGACCTGCTTCGCGGCGCGGGTGACCGATCCCCGTACGCGCAACGCGTCGCCGGCGGCCGCGGACCGGATGGTCTGGTACTGCACGTCGAGCGTGGCGCATCGGTCGCCCCGGGCCAGTGCGCTGTTGGTCGCGAAGTTCATCGCGGCGTCGTGGACCACGCCGTACACGCCGCCCTGCACGATGCCGGCGGGGTTGCACGCCAGCGCGGTGGGTACCCACGCGGCCTCGGCCCAGCCGGTGCCGTAGCCGTCGAACGACACACCGAGCTGCCCCAGCAGCGGCATGCCGCCGTCGCCGAGCGCGCGGTCCATGTCGCGGGTGGGCGGGGTGTCCGGGGTCATGGGTCGGTGAGCGTACGACACCGCGCGAGGCCGTCGGGAAGACCCGTGCTCCCGAGCGGTACCGTCGCGACCCGCACGAGAGGAGCCCGCGATGCTTACCGCCGTGATCGTCGACGCCGTGCGCACCCCGCTCGGGAAGCGCAACGGCTCGTTGAAGGATTGGCACCCGGTCGACCTGGCCGCCCTCACGCTCGAGGCGTTGATCACCCGGACCGACCTCGACCCCGCGCTCGTCGACGACGTGATCATGGGCTGCGTGCAGCAGGTCGGCGAGCAGGCGGGCAACGTCGGGCGCAACGCCGTCCTCGCGGCGGGCTTCCCCGAGAGCGTGCCCGGCACCTCGGTCGACCGGCAGTGCGGCTCGTCGCAGCAGGCGATCCACTTCGCCGCGCAAGGTGTGATGGCCGGCGCGTACGACGTGGTGATCGCGGCTGGCGTCGAGCACATGACCCGCGTCCCGATGGGCGCGTCCTTCCAGGGTGGGTTGCCCTTCGGTCCGAAGGTGATGGCGCGCTACGACCTCGTGCCCCAGGGAATCTCGGCCGAGATGATCGCCGAGAAGTGGGGGATCACCCGGGAGCAGAACGACGTGTTCTCGGTGGAGTCGCACCGGCGCGCGGCCCGGGCCCGCGAGGAAGGCCGATTCGACGGCCAGATCGTGCCGGTGGCCGTCACCCTCGACGGCGAGGGCCACATGTTCGCGCAGGACGAGGGCATCCGGCCCGACTCCAGCGTCGAGAAGCTCGCCCAGCTGAAGCCCGCGTTCAAGGCTGAAGGGGGTGTGATCACCGCCGCCAACTCGTCGCAGATCACCGACGGCGCGTCCGCGGTGCTGATCATGAGCGAGGAGCGGGCCACCGGGCTCGGGCTCACGCCCCGCGCGCGGTTCCACGCGTTCGCGCTTGCGGGCGACGATCCCGTGCTCATGCTCACCGCGCCGATCCCCGCGACCACGAAGGTGCTCGAGCGCGCCGGCCTCACTCTCGACGACATCGACCTCGTCGAGATCAACGAGGCGTTCGCGCCGGTGGTGCTCGCGTGGGAGCAGGAGCACCACCCCGACATGAGCCGGGTCAACGTCAACGGCGGCGCCATCGCGCTCGGCCACCCGCTCGGAGCGTCGGGCGCGCGGCTGATGACCACCCTGCTCAACGAGCTCGAGCGCACCGGCGGGCGGTACGGGCTCCAGACGATGTGCGAGGGCGGCGGGCTCGCCAACGCGACCATCATCGAACGGTGCTGATCGCCGTCTCGTTCCTCGGGTGGGTCCTGCGGATCGCGATCGCGCTGGTCGCGGTCGTGCTGATCTACGTGATCGGTGCGGGGGTGCTGGCCAAGTTCAAGATCGCGCCGCCGGCCGAGCCCGACCCCGACGACATCGTGCCCGTCGACCAGCGGTTCCGCTGCACGGTGTGCGGGGCCGAGGTGGTGATGACCGCGGCCAACGCGGAGCAGGAGATCGAGGCGCCGCGCCACTGCCGCGAGGACATGATCCCGGTCTGAGCCGGCGGCTTCGACCCCGACCCGAACGTGTGGTCGGTTCGTCCGCTATCGACCGAATCCCCGTCATCCACAGACTGTGGACAAGTCTGTGCAGAGTTACACGCCTGGGATTCTGCCGCCGTTGTCGGAACAGGGTTTGCGGGCTGCGAGCGGGTCGGGTGTCAGCGGTACTGGGTCGAGAGCACGAACCCGCCGACCATGAGCACCAGACCCAGGATCAGGTCGGAGTTCTGGGCCTCGCCGCCGGGCAGGAGCCCGAGGTAGTTGAGCACGATCACCAGGAGCCCGCTGCCCAGCATGGCGAACATGGCGGCCGGCACCCACAGCGGGCTGCGCTTCTTGGACTTCGGCTGCGGCGGCGTGTAGCGACCCGACCCGGGTGCGGGGCGCGGCTTGCCGCCGCCCTTCCCACCCTTCACGGGAGCCTGGGTGCCCTTCGCCGTGGTGCGACCGGCCTGGTTCTGGCGTGCCATCGGCGCCGACTGTAGCGAAAGGCCTGGGGAGCGCCGCCGTCGCGGGCGATACCGTGCAGGCGTGGCCGCCCGGGTGCTCGTCATCGACAACTACGACTCGTTCGTCTACAACCTCGTGCAGTACCTGGGGGAGCTCGGCGCCGATCCGGTGGTGCACCGCCACGACGACCTCACCCTCGACGCGCTCGCCGCCCTCGAGCCCGACGCCGTGCTGATCTCGCCGGGCCCCGGCCGCCCCGAGGACGCGGGGGTGTCCAACGGCGCGATCCGTCACTTCGGCGAGGCCGGCGTTCCGGTGCTCGGCGTCTGCCTCGGGCACCAGGCCATCGGCGCGCTCTACGGCGGTGACGTGGTGCGCGCGCCCCACGTGATGCACGGCAAGACCTCGACCATCACCCACGACGGGCGCGGCGTCTTCGCCGGCCTGCCCAACCCGTTCACCGCGACCCGGTACCACTCGCTGGTGGTGGAGCGCGACAGCGTGCCCGACGTGCTCGAGATCACCGCGGAGAGCGAAGACGGCCTGGTGATGGGGCTGCGCCACCGCGAGCTCCCGATCGAAGGGGTGCAGTTCCACCCCGAGTCGATCCTCACCGAGTCGGGTCACGACCTCCTCGGCAACTTCCTCTCGCTCGTCCGGGCCTGACCCGACGCCCCGCGTCAGGGGAGCCGGGCCGTCCCACGGCTGAGGCGAGCGAGGCCGTCGGTCACGAGCGACGCGAGCGCGTCGGCGTCGAGCTCGGCCACCGGCACCGGGCCCTCCCGCAGTGCCGCCATCACCCGGCCACGCCGCTCCCGGAACGAGCCCGCGTACGGCGCGGCACGCGTGCGCACCTCGCCGTCGAGCGGACCGCGCGTGGCGCACTGCCCCAGGAGCGGGCACTCGTCGCAGCGGGGGTCACGCGGGCGGCACAGCATCGCGCCAACGTCCATCAGCGCGAGCAGGCGGTCGCGGCCGCGCAGCGGCGCACCCACGCGCACCATCTCCTCCTCGGCCGCCCGGTCGGTGAGCAGGCGGCCGGTGACGCGTTGCACGACGCGGCGGATGTTCACGTCGACCGCGGGCACGTCCCGACCGTCGGCCTGGGCCCGCACCGCGGCCGCGGTGTAGCGCCCGACCCCGGGAAGGTCGCGCAGATCGTCGGGCCAACCGCCGGCCGCGATCGCGGCCGCGGCGTCGAACAGGTGCCGGGCCCGGCGCGGGTACCCGAGCCGGCCCCAGGCCCGGATCACCGCCGCGGGCCCCGCCGCGACCGTGGCCTCGGGGGTGGGGAACCGGGCCGCGAACTCGGGCCAGGCCGCCTCGGCGCGGGCGACCTGGGTCTGGTGGAGCATCACCTCCGACGTCAGCACGAGCCAGCGGTCGCGCGTCCGGCGCCACACGAGGTCGTGGCGGCCGTGGCGCGCGTACCAGGTGCGCAGCGAGCGCGGCCGGGCCACCGGGGGCCGCCCGTCAGACGCCGACGAAGATCGTGACGGTGCCGCCCTTGGTCAGCTTGCCGCCGGTCGGGTTCTGGTTGAACACGATCCCCGGCGTCTGGCCCGACACCTGCTGCACCACCACGTTGAACCCGAGCCCGATGAGGTTCGCGGTCGCGGCCGCCTGCGGCTGTCCGATCACGATGGGGACGTCGACCTCGGCCGGCCCGTTCGAGATCACGAGCCGCACCGACGTGCCCTTCGGCACGCGCGTCCCCGCCACGGGGTCGGTGCCGATCGCCGAGCCGGACGGGATGGTGTCGCTGGGGAAGGCGATGACCGCGGGCTGGAGCCCCACGCCGTTGATGAGCGCGATGGCGGCGTCCTGCGGCTGGCCCTTGACGTCGGGGATGTCCACCCCGGGCTCGGCCGCGACCGTCAGCGTGACCGTGGAGCCCTTCGGGACCTTGGTCTTCGCGGCCGGGTTCACCTCGAGCACGGTGCCGGGCGGCTTGTCGGAGTCGACGTTGTTGCGCGCGACCACCAGGGTCAGGCGTTGGAGCGTGGCGGTCACGGCGTCGACCTGCTGGCCGACCACCTCGGGGATCGTGACCTCGGTGCCGCTGACGGTGAGGGTGACGGCGGAGCCCTTGTCGGCGAGGCGGCCCCCGGCCGGGTCCTGACCGATCACGGTGCCGGCGGGCGCGTCGCTCAACCCGTCGTCCACCCGGTTGACGGTGAAGCCCGCGGTGCTGAGCGTGGCGGACGCGGCGTCGAACTGCTGACCCACGAGGTTGGGAACCTCGACGCTCGGCGTGTCCTTCTTCGACTCGCTCGTGCTGACGAGCAGGTAGACCACCACCACGCCGAGCAGGCCGAGCCCGAGGACCGCGGCCACGATCCCGGCCCAGTTGCGCCGCCGGCGCACGGGCGGCGCCGGGATCACCTGCTGCGCGACCGCGGCGGCGACCGTCGGGGGAGGCGCCGCCACCGGGAGCTCGCCCGCGCCGGGCTCGTAGGCGAAGGTGAGCGGCCGGCCGCGGCCGAAGTCGACGAGGTCGACCCGCATCTCCTCGGCCGACTGGTACCGCACCTCGATCTCCTTGGTGAGCGCGGCGTTCACGATCGACTGGAGCTGCGAGGGGACGTCGGGCACCCGGGTGGTCATCGGCGGCGGGACTTCGCGCACGTGCTTCATGGCGACGGCGACCGGGCTCTCGCCCGAGAACGGCGGCACGCCGGTCAGCATCTCGTAGAGCACCACGCCCAGCGCGTAGACGTCGGAGCGCCCGTCGACCGGATGCCCCTGGGCCTGCTCGGGCGAGAAGTAGGTGGCCGTGCCCATGACGGCGCCGGTCTGGGTGAGGCCCTGGTTGGCGTCGAACTGGTTGGCCGCGATGCCGAAGTCGGTGAGCTTCACCTGACCGGTCGCGGTGAGCAGGACGTTGCCGGGCTTCACGTCACGGTGGATCACCCCGCGCCGGTGGGCGAAGGAGAGGGCGTCGGCGAGCTCGGCCGCGATCCGGGCGGAGGCCACCGCCGGGACCTGACCCTCGGCCCGGATGATGTCGCGCAGGGAGCGGCCCTCCACGTACTCCATCACGATGTAGTACGTGCCGTGCTCCTGGCCCCAGTCGTACACCGCCGCGATGTTGGGGTGGTTGAGGCTGGCGGCGTTCTGGGCTTCCCGGCGGAAGCGCTCCACGAAGCTCGGGTCGCGGGCGAACTCGGGGAAGAGCACCTTCACGGCGACATTGCGCTTGAGCTGGCGGTCGGTGGCGAGATAGACGTCCGCCATCCCGCCCCGCGCCAGCTCGCGCTCGATCTCGTATCGACTGGCGAATACGTCGCCTACCTGCGCCATTCGCGGCCCAACGCTACCGGTGGGACCCCGCGACTCCGTGGCACTCCGATGGGGTGATTCGGGCGGTTCGCTCCCCGCGGGCTGCGGCTCGACCGGAGGTCAGGGTGCGAGCGCGGCCTGGAGGACCCGGGCGCCGATCGGTGCGGCCACCGCTCCGCCGGTGGCCTCGCTGCCGGTGGAGCCGCCGTTCTCCACCAGCACGACCACCGCGTACTGGGGGGTCTCGGCCGGGGCGAAGCCCACGAACCACGCGTGCGGGCTCCCACTGGAGTTCTGGGCGGTGCCGGTCTTGCCGGCCACGGTCACGCCCGCGATCTGCGCATGCGTACCGGTGCCGCGGTCGACCACCGCTCGCATCATGGCGTTGAGCGCCTGCGCGGTGGCCGGCGTCATCGCCGTCTTCCACGGCGTGGGCCCGAAGCGCTGGACGACCGAGCCCTCGGGGTCGCGGATCTCGAGCGCCGCGCGGGGCTCGAGCATGACGCCGCCGTTCGCCACCGAGGCCGCCACCATCGCCATCTCGAGCGGAGTGGTGGCCACGGTCCCCTGGCCTACGCCCGCGAACGCGAACTGCGGGGCGTCGGTCTCGAAGTCGGCGCCCTCGAGGCCGGTGTTGCGCACCGCGCCCGGGTAGATGTCGAGCGGTGGTGCCTCGCCCTCCACCCCGAACTGCTCGAGGCCGGGTGGGAACTTGTCGCCGAGCTCCAGACCGATCTTGGCGAACGTGGTGTTGCACGACTTCACGAAGCTCTCGAACACGGTGCCGCCGCAGGTTCCGCCGCCGAAGTTCTTCAGGGTGTTCGTGGTGAGCGGGAGGTCGAGCTCGGTGAGCGCCGGGTAGTCGGTGGCCGGGGTCGCGGTTCCGGTGTCGAATGCGACCGCGCTGGTGACGATCTTGAACGTGGAGCCCGGCGGGTAGATCTCGCGGTACGCGCGGGGCAGGTTGGGCTTCGCCGGGTCGGCCGAGAGCGCGGCGAAGTAGTCGGCGACGGCCTTCGTGTCGTGCCCGGCGAGCGGCTGCGGGTCGTAGGTGGGGTTGGAGTACAGGGCGACGATCCCGCCGGTCTTCACGTCGAGCACCACCACCGTTCCGCGCTGATCACCGAGTGCCTCTGCCGCGGCGCGCTGCACCGACGCGCGCATCGCGAGCACGACCGTGCCGGTGGTCTCCTTGCCCCGCAGCACGTCGCCCAGGCTGCGCAGCTCGGAGGCGCGCCCGGCGAGCTCGCTGTTGTACGAGCGCTCGATGCCCACGTTGCCGACCACGAACGACTGGTAGCCCACCACCTGCGCGGTCAGGCCGCCGAGCGGGTACTCACGCTGGTACTCGAACTCGGTGCCGTCGGTGGCCTCGACGGACCGGGCCAGCACCTCACCGTCGGCGGTGAGGATGTCACCGCGCGCGCGGTTGATGTCGCGCAGCACGGACCGCAGGTTGCGCGGGTCGTTGTCGAGCTTGCTGGCGTCGATGATCTGCAGGTACGTGAGCTGGGCCACGAGCACGAGCAGCAGCACCGTCACCGCACCACCGACCCTGCGGATGCCGCGGTTCACCGTCGGCGCACCGGTGCCGCGGCGTCTGCCTGTGCCCCCACCGGCTCGAGGTTGACGGCGGCCGCCGTGCTCGTCGCGTTGTCGTTCGAGATGCGGATCAGCAACGCGATGATGACGAAGTTCGCCACGAGCGACGACCCGCCGTACGACACGAACGGCAGCGTCACCCCGGTGAGGGGGATCACGCGCGTCACGCCGCCGATGATGACGAAGGTCTGGAGGCCGATGATCGTCGTGAGCCCGGCGGCGAAGAGCTTGGAGAACGGACGCTCGGACTGCACTGCGATGCGGTAGCCGCTCCCGCAGATGAGCATCACCGCGGCGATGATCGCGACGCCGCCGATGAGCCCCAGCTCCTCACCGATCGCGGAGAACACGAAGTCGGTCGCGACGTTGGGGATGGTGGTCGGGTTCCCCAGTCCCAGCCCCGACCCGCCAAAGCCCCCGCTGCCGAACGCGAACATGGACTGCACGAGCTGGAAGCCCTCGTCCTGAGCGACGGGCCACGGGTTCTGCCAGGTGGACACGCGCTCCTGCACGTGCGTGAACAGGTGGTACGCGATCGTCGCCCCGCCGAGGAACAGCACCAGGCCGACGATGAGGTACGACACGCGCTCGGTCGTGATGTAGAGCATCGCCGCGAACACCGCGAAGAACAGCAGCGACGAGCCGAGGTCCTTCTGGCGGACCATGATCAGCACCGACGCGCCCCAGGCGAGCAGGAGGGGGCCGAGGTACTTCGGGTCGGGCAGCGACATCCGGCCGATTCGCCGCGTCCCTTCCTTCAACAGCTCGCGCTTGTCGACGAGGTAGGCCGCGAAGAAGATCACGAGGAGCACCTTGGCCGCCTCGCCGGGCTGGAAGTTGAGCGGCCCGAACCGCACCCAGAGGCGCGCGCCGTTGATCTCCTCACCCACGCCGGGGAACAGCGGGAGGATGAGCGCGAGCACGCCGAGCAGCAGGAAGGTGTAGCGGTAGCGCTCGAGCGTACGGATGCGCTTCACGATGGCGAGCGTGACCACGAACGCGAGCACGCCGACCAGCGCCCACACCGCCTGCACGCGCGCGAGGTCGCGGTCGAGGCGCGAGATCATCATGAACCCGAACCCCGTGAGGAACGCGACGAGCGGCAGGAGCGTCGGATCGGCTTCGGGTGCCCACTTCCGCACCGCGAGGTGCGCCACCACGAACAGGCCGATCACACCGGCGAGGATCAGCCAGAGGTCGGGCGGCAGGTCGGGCGAGTCGGCCAGCTGCACGAGCACGTAGCCGAACGTGGTGATGCCGAGCGCCATGAGCCCGAGCACCAGCTCGAGCATGCGCCGGCGGGAGGCCGTCGGGCTCCTCACGGGCGCGGCCGGCGCTGCCACCAGCGCCGGCGCGGCGCGGCGCCGGCCGCGGCCTCGTCGGCCTCGTCGTCCGTCTCGGCTGCGACGTCGTCACCGCCCGACTCGGCGGTGATCTCGTCGGGCGGATCGGCCGCGTCGGCGTCGGCCAGCGCGTCGGCATCCACCACCGGCACCTGCTCGGTGTCCTCGATCGCCTCGGGCGGTGCCGCGGGGGCGGATGCGACGGGGAGCTCGGGCGGGGTGGCGTCGGGGTCGTCCGCGGCGACCACGTCGGCGACCACGACGGTGATGTTGTCGGCGCCGCCGGCCGCGTTGGCCGCGGCCACCAGCGCGTCGGCCGCGCCGCCGGGGTCGGCCTCGGTGGCGAGGATGTCTTCGATCCGGTCGTCGCGGACCATGGTGGTGAGGCCGTCGGAGCAGAGGAGCAGGCGGTCGCCGGGCTCGAGGTCGACGGTCAGGACGTCGACCGTGACCGTCGGGTCGATGCCGAGGGCGCGGGTGATCATGGCCCGACGGGGATCGACGAGTGCCTCGGCCTCGGTGAGCTCGCCGGCGGCCATGAGCTCGGCGATGACGCTGTGGTCGGTGGTGACCTGGCGCAGCTCCCCGGCGCGCAGTCGGTACGCGCGCGAATCGCCCACGTGCCCGATGACCAGGCTGGTGTCGTCGATGACGCCGGCGGTGAGCGTGGTGCCCATGCCCCGGAGCGCGGGGTCCTCGGCGGCCTTGGTCCACACGGCGTCGTTCGCGCCGGTGATCGCGTCGGCGATGGACTCGCCCTGTTGCAGGCCGTCGAGGAGCGCGGTGATCGCGGTCGCGCTCGCGACCTCGCCGGCCTGGTGGCCGCCCATGCCGTCGGCCACGGCCACGAGTCGCACGTCGTCGGCCACGAGGAACGCGTCCTCGTTGCCGGAGCGGACGCGCCCGACGTCGGTGCGCGAGGCGATGCGCAGCCGCACGCTCATGTCAACCGCCCGCTCATCGCTGCACGTCACAGACCGTCTGACCGAACTGCACGCGGTCGTTCTTCTTCAGCTTCGTGGTGGTGGTGATGCGCTTGCCGTTGACGAACGTGCCGTTGCGCGACTCGAGGTCGTCGACGAAGAGGTCGTTGCCACGGCGGAACACACGCGCGTGCACGGTGGACGCGTAGTGGTCGTCGGCGAGCACGAGTGCGCAGCCACCGCCGCGGCCGACGGTGATCTCACCGTCGACGGGCACGAGCTCACCTTTGCGCGCCTCGGGTGCGACGACGCGCAACGTGGCGAACGCCTTGGGCGGCGCGCTCCGCCGCTTGGCCGGGCTGGCGGTCCCCGCACCTCCGGCGGGTGCGAGCGCCGGGGCCCGCAGCTCGCGGATCACGACGCGCACGACGAACCACAGGAACAGGTAGATGAGCGCGAGGAAGACGAACTTGAGGAGGGTGAGGGCCGACTCGGGCACAGTCGTCGGACCCTACGACGCCTCGAACCGGAACTCGGTGGCCCCGATGGCGATGTGGTCGCCGTCGACCAGGACGTGCTCGCCCACGTTGGTGCCGTTGACCCGGGTGCCGTTGGTGGACTGGAGGTCCACCAGGAGGAACCCGTTGCCGGACGGACGGATCTCGGCGTGCTTGCGCGACGCCTTCGGGTCGGCGACGACGACGTCGTTGTCGGGGAGGCGGCCGATGGTCAGCACGGCTTCCCCGAGCGCGATTCGGCGCCCGTCGGACAGCAGGATCGACCCCACCCGGGAGCCGGCCGCGATCTCGCTGACGACGTCGCACTCGCCCACCCGCAGCTCCTCGTCGGGGACGAGGTGGACGGTCACCGAGCCGACGAACTGGTAGCCCTCTTCCCGGGCGTGCTCGCGCACCAGCTCGGCGAGCTCGCGGGCGAGGGTGTCGGCGAACGACTCGAAGCGGTCGAAGTCGTCGGGGGAGAGGTACACCCCGATGTTGTTGGGGATCACGGGCACGCCGTGCACGCCCATCTGGCGGTGCGCGTCGAGCTCACGGGTGACCTTGCGCCCGATCTCGACGGGCTGGAGGCCGCTCTTGAACGCCTTGCCGAAGCTACCCTCGACCAGGCGTTCGAGGCGCTGCTCGAACCGCTGCATTCCCACGGCGCGAGTGTACGGGCGGGCCCGGCTCCCATCGGGGCGACCGGGGTGCCGCTGATACGATTCTCCACCCACTCGGGCGAGTGGCGGAATTGGCAGACGCGCAGGCTTCAGGTGCCTGTGTCCGAAAGGATGTGGGGGTTCAAGTCCCCCCTCGCCCACCACGTTGTCGCAGGTCAGGCCGTACG
>JBAZYX010000005.1:0-74665 GCA_041659105.1 Acidimicrobiia bacterium | reverse complement strand
GGTGAGCCGTCCGGTGCTCGGGGCGCGCCCGTCGGGATCCCACAGCTCGCGCGCCACCTCGTGGTCGTTCGTCCCCGCGAGGCCGAGCGTGTCGGCGAGCCGCCGGGCCGGGTCGATCGTGATCACCGCGACGCGGCGACCGCGCCGCGCGCCTTCCACCGCGAGTGCGGCCGCGGTGGTGGTCTTGCCCACCCCGCCGGTGCCGCAGCACACGAGCACATGACGTTCCGCCACGAGCGCGCCGAGCGCCGCGGTGCTCATGTCCGGGCCTTCATTGCCGTGACCTGAGCGGCGAACGCGTCCGCGAGGTGACCGATCGCCTCGGGCCCGATCTCCTCGTTGAGGAACGGCAGCTGGATCTGGGGGAGCGGGAGCATCTTGGCGAGCCGGTCGATCTGCTCCTGCTGGATCGCCCGGCGGGCGCCCACGAACCCGGTCGCGGCGTCGAGCGCCGCGGCGTCGTGGTCCGAGATGTCGACTCCGGCGCGCGCGGCGTCGGCCACCGCGTTCGGCGCGCCGCTCCAGCGCGCGGGGAGGCACTGGTTCACGACCACCGGCCCCAGCGCGAGACCGGCCCGATCCTCGAGCACGTAGGCGGTCTCGGTCACCTCGTTGACCGGCGTCTCCTCGGGCAGCGTCACCAGCAGCACCTGGCAGCGCGCCGGGTCGGCCAGCATCTCCACCACGTCGTCGGCCTGCTGGCGCACCGGCCCCATGCGCACGGCGTCCTGGAGGCCCCGGGGCGACAGGAGGAAGGTGATGGCGTGGCCGGCCGCGGGGGCGTCGAGCACGATGAGGTCGGGCGCCGATGCCGATTGCTCGAGCTGCTTCACCTTCCCGAGCAGGAGGATGTCGCGCATGCCGGGGATGGCCGTGGAAACCACGTCGATCGTGCCCGAGCGCACCAGCCGGCCGGAGATCCGGTGGAGGCCGCGCTGGTCGAGGTATTCGAGGAGGGCGTCGTCGGCCGAGAGGGCACGAACGCGCAGTCCGGGCGTAGCCTCCACCTCCTCATAGGCGAGCGGCGGCAGGCCGAGGCAGGCGGACAGGCCAGATTTGCCTTCCACCTCCACGACCAGCACGCTCAGGCCGCTTCGTGCGGCCATCGTGGCGAGGGTGGCGACGACCGTCGTCTTCCCGACCCCGCCCTTGCCCGCAACGATCACGATCCGGGAGGAGGCGCAGAACTGCGCGAGCTCCATGCCTCGCATGGTACGGGTGGGCCCCGCAGCCTCAGGGTGGCGGGGCGTCGACTCGCGCGCCTGCTCGCCGGCCTCGTTCTCGTGCTCGGCGGCCTGGTCACGCTCCTGCCCTCGGCGGAGGCGGCCGCCGACGGCCAGCGGGGCATCTCGGTGGTCCAGGTGGAGGGATTGCTCGACCCGCCCACCGCCTCGCTGGTGAAGGACGCCATCACCGCGGCCAACGAGCAGCGCCGCACGATGCTCGTGCTGCAGATCGACTCCCGGGGAACGGTCGACGTCGACGTCGACGAGATCGTCCAGATGATCGAGCGGTCCCGGATCCCGGTGATCGCGTGGGCCGGCCCGTCGGGTGGCTCCGCCCAGGGTGGCGCCACCTTGCTGCTCCAGGCCTCGCACCGGGCGTTCGTCGCCAACGGCGCATCGGTCGGACCGGGTGCACCGGAGCGTCTCGACACGCCGAGCGATCCGCCCACCGCGGCCACGGCCGACGAGCTCGCGCGGCTCGCCGAGCGCAACGGGCGCGACCCGCAGGGCGCGGCCCGGTCCGCCACCCGCGGCTTCTCGGCCGGCGAGGCCGCGTCGGCCGGCGTGGTCGACGGCGTGCGGCCGACGCTCGGCGAGGTCGTCGTCAGCATGGACGGCAAGACGGTCGAGACCGCGGCGGGCGAGGTCACGCTCAACACCGCGAAGGTGATCGGCGAGGGCCGGGACCGGCGCCGGCAGCCGAACCAGGAGGTCGTGTTCGACGGCATGGGCCTCGGCGCCCAGCTCCAGCACGGGCTCATCCGCCCGTCGGTCGCCTACTTCCTCTTCATCGTCGGGCTCGCGCTCATCATCTTCGAGTTCTTCGCCATCAGCATCGGGCTGGTCGGCCTGGCGGGCGCGTTCGCGCTGGTGGGCGGGTGCTACGGGTTCTCGCACCTGCCCACGCACTGGTGGGCGGTGGGCCTGCTCCTGCTCGCCATGTTCGGGCTCTCGGTCGACGTGCAAGCGGGTGGACTGGGCTTCTGGACGGGCGTGGGCGGGATCTCGCTCGTCACCGGCTCGATGTTCCTGTACGGCGGGTCGTCGCGCCTCGATGTGCCGTGGTGGGTGATGCTCCTCGTGGTCGGCGGCACGATCCTCTTCTTCATCTGGGGCATGACCGCAGCGGTGCGCGCGCGGTTCTCGACGCCGACCGTCGGGCGTGAGGGCATGGTGGGGCGGATGGGCACCGCCGAGGTGCCGATCGACCCCGACGGGGTGGCGCTGATCGACGGCGCCCGCTGGCGCGCTCGCACCAACCGCGCGACGCCGATCGGCTCAGGCGACGTGTTGCGGGTGGTCGAGGTCGACGGCCTGGTGCTCGAGGTCGAGCCCGAGGAGGGCGGCGCCGAAGACCACCGCGAGCGGTATCGCGAGAAGAAGCGGCTGGCGCAGGAGGCCAAGGAGCGCGCGGCCCGCGAGCAGTCCGAAGGCGACCCGAACCAAGCCTGACCGGGGTTTCGTCAGGTGAGGCCGGAGGTGGGGCCGGGGATGCGGTCGTCGCCGCGACGCCGGGTCACGCCGTTGCGGTCGAGCCAGTTGACGATCGGGAGCGTGTACTTGCGCGACGAGCCGAGCGCGTCGCGGATGTCGGCGATGGTGACGGTCCCACGCTCGGCGAGCAGCGCCACCACCTGCGCGCGCGCCGCGCCGAGCGCCGACGCGGCGAACACCACGCCGTCGATGTCGACGAGCTGACCCTCCCGTACGAGCGCACGCACCAACGCGACCGGCGCGCCGGTGTCGGCCGGCGCGGGCGGCGCGTACGGCGACGCCGCGAACCGCGCGACGAGCGCGCGCCCTTCGTCGGAGTCGGCCACCGACGTCGCGTGCTGCTCGTCGTGCACGACGCCGCGCTCCACCACGAGGCCCGGGGTGTCGGCGAGCGCGGCCCGCAGGTGGGCCGCGTCCGCCTTCAGCGAACGGGCCAGCACCGCGAGGTCGAGGCCGGGCTCGGTCGGCTTCTCGCGGTGGAACGCGCCCACGCGCGTGCGCGACTCGTCGCGCAGCCGGGCCCGCGTGGCGGGCTCCACCAGCCAGCCGTCGGCCCGCTCGGCGAGGCCGGCGTCCACCAGCGACGCGACGAATCCGTCCACGTCGGCGTCGGCCAGACCGGCGACGCGGGGCAGGTCGGCCACGGAGATCCAGTGGTGCGCGTGCATCAGCCGCTCGCCCAGGGGAAGCCCGAGCGCGTCGGCCGCGTCCGCGGCGCGGCGCACGGGCGCGACGTCGAGCACCTCGACTCCGGCGACGGTCCGCCCGCGCCCCGGGTCGCGCAGCACGAGGCGGTCGCCCGGCGCGAGCGGCAGCGCGCGGGACAGTCGCAGGCGGGCGAAGTCGGCGTCGGGGTCGAGCGCCCGCAGCGTCGCCCCGTGCTCTCCGGATCCTGCGTACACCTGCACCCGAGCGCGTCGGGCGAGCTTCTCGCCCGGCACGCGGTGGATCCCCACGTCGACCACCGCCGGCGCGGCCCACTGGCCCGGCCGCACGAGCGCGTCGCCGCGGGCCAGCTCGTGGTGGTCGATCCCGGCGAGGTTGAGGGCGACGCGGTTGCCCGGCCCGATCGCGTCGAAGTGCTGCCGGGCGCTCTCGATGCCCCGCACCCGCACGCGCTGGTCGCGCCCGCCCACCTCGAGCTCGTCGTCGACGCGCACCGAGCCGCCGCTGAGCGTGCCCGTCACCACCGTCCCGGCGCCCTTCGCCGCGAACACCCGGTCGATCCACAGGCGCGGCCGCCCCGCGTCCCGGGCCGACGGCGCGCCCGCCAGCACCTCGTCGAGCGTGCGCCGCACGTCGTCGAGCCCGCGGCCCGACAGCGAGTCGCAGACCACGATCGGCGCGTCGGCGAGCGGCGTGTCCTCGAGGTGCTCGGTCACCTCGAGCTCGGCGAGCTCGAGCGTCTCGTCGTCGACGAGGTCGGCTTTGGTGATCGCGACCATGCCGTGGGAGACGCCGAGCAGCTCGAGGATGCGTAGGTGCTCCTCGGTCTGGGGCATCCACCCCTCGGTCGCGGCCACGACGAGGAGCGCGAGGTCGACCGCGCCCACCCCGGCGAGCATGTTCTTGATGAAGCGCACGTGCCCGGGCACGTCGACGAACGCGATCTCGGTGCCCGACGGCAGGGTGGCGAACGCGAACCCGAGGTCGATCGTGAGACCGCGGGCCTTCTCCTCCGGGAACCGGTCGGGATCGGTGCCGGTGAGCGCGAGCACGAGCGACGACTTGCCGTGGTCGACGTGGCCCGCGGTGGCGATGGTCCGCACGGTGCGCCGCTACCGGCAGGCGTCGGTCAGCGCCTGCACGAGGCGCTCGTCGTCGTCGGGGTCTACGGTGCGGAGGTCGCACACGACGGTGCCGCGGTCGATCCGCGCGACGACGGACCACTCGCGCAGGCGCGCGAGCGCGGCGCGCGCGTCGGCCACCGGCACCTGGAGACCGGCCGACGGGATCGTGAGCCCGGGCAGCGAGCCGCCGCCGGCCACCGCCTCGGTGTCCACCACCTCGGCGCCGGGCACCGCGGCCGCGAGCGCGGCCGCGCGCGTTCGCAGCTCGTCCACGGTCAGCGCAGCCATCCGCCACAGCGGCAGCGAGCCGGCCGCGCCGGAGAGGTAGGTGAGCGCGACGTACTGGAGCGCCGCGAGGGTGACCTTGTCGGCGCGCACCGCGCGCGCGAGCGGGTGCTTCGCGCACGCGGCCACGAGGTCGGCGTTCCCGACGATCACGCCGGCCTGCGGCCCGCCGAGGAGCTTGTCGCCCGAGAAGGTGACGAGCGCCGCTCCCTCCTCGACTACCTGGCGCACGCCCGGCTCGTCGTGCAGCCACGCGGGGCGCCCGCCGAGCCACGGGGTGGTGTCGTCCATGAGGCCGGAGCCGGCGTCGACCATCACCGGTGGCCCGAGGGTCGCGAGCTCCGCCACCGGCGTGGACTCGATGAACCCGATCATGCGGTAGTTCGACGCGTGCACCTTGAGCAGCAGCGCGGTCTCGTCGCGCAGCTGGGCGGTGTAGTCGGCGAGACGCGTGCGGTTGGTCGTGCCCACCTCGACGAGCCGGCACCCCGACTCCGCCATGATCTCGGGGACGCGGAAGCCACCACCGATCTCGACCAGCTCCCCGCGCGACACAACGCCCTCACGGCCCCGGGCCACCGCGCCGAGCGCGAGCAGCACCGCAGCGGCGTTGTTGTTGACCACGATCCCGGCCTCGGCGCCGCACGCACGCGCGAGCAACGTGCCGGCGTGCTCGTGGCGCGAGCCGCGCTCGCCGGCGTCCATGCGGTACTCGAGGTTCGAGTACCCGGTGGCCACCTCGGCCGCCGCCGCGATCGCCTCGGGATCCATCGGGGCGCGCCCGAGGTTCGTGTGCACGATGACCCCCGTCGCGTTCACCACCCGGTGGAGCAGGCCGCGGCGCAGGGCATCGGCTCGGGACCGCGCGTCGTCGATCACGGCGTCGGGGTCCACCGCCTGCCCGGCCGCGGCGCGGTCTCGGGCGGCGTCGACGGCGAGCCGGGCGCACTCCACGAGCAGCGGATGGGGGAGGCCGTCGAGCTCGGCGACCACGCGGTCGACCCCGGGCACCGTGCGTCGCGGATCGATCGCCGGCTCGGAACCGGGGTCCGGGGCCGCACTGGGCTGCGGGGTGGCGGTCATGCAGCCAGCAGCGTAGGGCGCGCCCGGCCGAACCCCAGCCGGGATGCTCCTACAATGTCCGAGTGCAAGCGAGCGAAGTCGCCGTCCGCGAAGCGGCGACCGTGATGCTCGTGCGCGACGCACCCGGCCTCGAGGTCTTCATGGTGCGGCGCAACCCCCGGTCGACCTTCGTGCCCGGGGCCTACGTGTTCCCCGGCGGCCAGGTCGACGCGGCCGACGCGTCGCCGGCCGTGCTCGCCCGTTCCGCGGGGCTCGACGCCGCGTCCGCCGACGCGCGGCTGGGCACCCCGGGGGCGGCCCGCTACTGGGTTGCCGCGGTGCGCGAGTCGTTCGAGGAGGCCGGGGTGCTCGTGGCCCGCGCCCGGTCGGGCGGCGAGCTGCTCGACGCCAACGACGTCACCCGCACCGCGCTCGCCGGCGACCGCACCCGCCTCTTGCGCGGCGACACCGACCTCGTGTCCGTGCTCGACGCCCACGACGCGCTGCTCGACCTCGGCGCGCTCGTGCCCTTCGCCCGCTGGATCACGCCGGTGGGCGCGCCGAAGCGGTTCGACACCTGGTTCTTCGTGGCTCCCGCGCCCGACGGCCACGCCTACGAGCACGACGACGGCGAGATGGTCGCGTCCGAGTGGGTGCACCCCGACGCGGCGCTGGAACGGGCGCGCTCCGGTGAGATCGAGCTGATCTACCCGACCATCCGGTCGCTGCTCGTCTTGCGGCGGTTCCCGAGTGCCCGCGCGGTCCTCGACACCGCGCACGCGCGGTGGGCTGCGCCGGGAGCGCTCCGCGTGATGGACCACGAGCAGGGCTGGCAGCTCGACGTGACGAGCGAGGACGAGCACCGGGCCGACAACGAGGCGTCGAGCTTCGTGGTCGGGATGGAGCGCCTCGCCCTGCGGGACGCGCGCACAGCGGTGGGTGGCTGACGTGCGGGTCGAGTGGGAGGGTTGACGTGCCGGACATGACGCCGGGCGTGCCGAGCGCGCTCTCGCCGCTCGTGCGGCGGATCGTCGCCCCCAACCCCGGGCCGTTCACGGGTCCGGGGACCAACACCTACCTCGTCGGGATCGATGAGGTCGCGGTGATCGACCCCGGCCCCGACGACGCCGGGCACATCGACGCGATCGTCGGCGCGTCGATGAAGGAACGTGTGCGCTGGGTGCTGCTCACGCACTTCCACCCCGACCACGCGCCCGGCACCGCGCGCCTCGTGCGCGAGACCGGAGCCGAGGTGCTGGCGTCCACGAAGAAGGTCCCGAAGGACCTCGACGTCACGATCGACCGCGTGATCGGCGAGGGCGACACGATCGAGGGCACCGAGTTCGGCCTCGATGTGCTGCGCACGCCTGGCCACGCGCCCGAGCACCTGTGCTTCCTCCTCGAGGAGGAGCGCGTGCTCTTCACCGGCGATGTCGTGCTCGAGGGCATGTACTCGGTGATCAACCCCACCCGCGGCGGGGACATGGCCGTGTACGTCGAGTCGCTCGAGCGGCTCGAGCGACTGCGCCTCTCCCGGCTGTGCCCCGCGCACGGCGACGTGATCGAAGATCCCAAGGTCCGCATCCGCGACTACATCGACCACCGCACGGCGCGCGAAGCCCAGATCCTCGAGCTGGTGAAGCAGCAGCCGGCCAAGATCGGCAACCTCGTCGGCCAGATCTACGGCGACGCAGACCTGCCGCCGGAGCTGGTGGACGCCGCCGGCTGGCAGGTGCTCGCGCACCTCCAGAAGCTGAAGAAGGCGGGCAAGGTCACCGGCGCGTCGGCGAAGTCGGCCTGGTCGGCGCCGTAGCCCGACCCCGGCCCGAGGCCGGGTCCGATTCGGGTCCTAGGGCCCTACCTCCCGCCGACCGGCGGGCGCACCATGACGGCCGTCGGGTCTTACCGGTTCGAGGGGGTGCTCGAACCGGAAGAAGCGGCGAGGTTGGTCATGGCCAACTCGAGGATCCGAGCGGTGCATCCGCTCATCTCCACGGGTGGGAGGAGATCCTCGACGACGCGGGTCGCCAGGGTGTGGAACGCCGATCCGGCCGGACTCTCCGGATCGGAGAGTGCCACCGGGCGACCCGCGTCGCCGCCGCGCGACACCTCGGGCTCGAGCGGGATCCGGGCCACGAGCGGCGCGCCGATGTCGGTGGCGAGCGACTCGCCCCCGCCTTCGCCGAACAGGGCGAAGCGCTCGCCTGACGGGGTGACGAACTCGCTCATGTTCTCCACCACACCGATGACCTTCATGTAGGACCGGCGGGCCATGTCGGCCACCCGGGCGGCCACCTTCTGGGCGGCGAGCGCGGGGGTGGTGACCACGAGCATCTCGGCCTGGGGGAGCATCCGGGCCAGGCCCATCTGGATGTCGCCGGTGCCGGGAGGCATGTCGATCAGCAGGTAGTCGAGGTCGCCCCAGCGCACGTCCTTGAGGAACTGCTCGACCGCCTTGGTGAGGACGAGCCCGCGCCACATGAGCGCGGAGGTCTCGTCCTCCACGAGGAACCCCATCGACACGACCTTCACGAGCCCGGCCGGCCCGGCGGGGTCGCGGTTGGGGACG
Source organism: Acidimicrobiia bacterium (assembly GCA_041659105.1). Lineage (GTDB taxonomy): Bacteria > Actinomycetota > Acidimicrobiia > IMCC26256 > PALSA-555 > CAIUKV01. The sequence continues at coordinate 66,239 of JBAZYX010000005.1, read as the reverse complement.
GCCACCTCGTTGGGGTGGATCTTGCCGTCGGCGCCGCCGAGGCGGCCGTCGGCCCCGAGCATGCGGGGGACGGAGAAGCCCCAGATGTCGGCGTCGAGGATGCCGATGGTGAGGCCGCGGGCGGCGAGCGCGGCGGCGAGGTTGACCGTCACCGAGGACTTGCCCACCCCGCCCTTGCCGCTCGCGACCGCGATCACGCGCGTAGTCGGCGCGATCTCCGTGGCCTCCGCGTTCTCGCGTGCGTTGAACCGCGCGCGGTCCATCGCCTTGGCCTTCTGCTCGGCGGTCATCTCGCCGTACTCGACCTTGACCTTGGTGACGCCGGGGAGTCCGGCGACCTTCGACTGCACGTCGGTCTTGATCTGGTGGCGCAGGGGGCAGCCGGCGGTGGTGAGCGCCACCTTGACGGTGACGAGGCCGTCGGGCTCGACCCGCACGTCCTCCACCATCCCGAGGTCGACGATGCTGGCGTGCAGCTCGGGATCCATCACCCCCGCGAGCATCCGGCGCACGTCCTCCGACGTTGGGAGCGGGGACGCGGGAGCGATGGGCGTGGTCGGGGAGTCGTTCACGGCAATAAAAACAGCGTTGGTCTTGAAAATATGCCCTGGAGTCGCTACCGTCAAGGCGTGGAGCTGGCGGTCCTGAAGGCGCTGGGCGACGAGACCCGGTACGCGATGTATCGCGAGCTCGCCACGTCCACCCGGCCCCTGTCGGCCCAGGAGCTGGCCGACCGGCTCGGTCTTCACGCCAACACCGTCCGACTGCACCTCGACCGCCTGCGGGAGACCGGCCTGGTCGAGGCCGAGGCCATGCACCGCGGCACCGTCGGGCGCCCCCAGCACCTCTACTCGCTCGCGCCCGGGGCCCCGTCCCTCGGGTTCGATCCGCCCGCCCACGCGCTGCTCGCGGGGCTGCTCGGGTCGCTCGCCGAGCACCTCGGCGCCAGTCCCGACGACGCCGCCGCGATCGGCGAGCAGTGGGGCTCGCAGCTCGTGCGCCGCACCCGCTCGCGCAGCTGCGTCACCGCCCTCGCCGACGAGCTCGACCGCCTCGGCTTCGAGCCCGCGCTCGGGCCCGGCGACGGCACCGCAGAGGGCGCGGTGCGGGTCGAGTTCCTGCACTGCCCGTTCCGCGAGCTGGCCGAGGCCTACCCCGAGCTGGTGTGCAACCTGCACCGCGGCATCTGCGCCGGCGTGATCGACGCCGCGGGCGGGGGAAGCATGCAGGAGTTCGCAACGTTGTACGACCCGGAGCCGTGCCACGTCACCGTGGCCACTGGGTAACCTTCTCCTCCAGAGTCCGAAGAAAGGCAGTCCCCATGTCCGTGTTCGCCGTCACCGACGCCAGCCAGGTCTTCCTCCTCACCGACACCGCGGTCGAGAAGGTCAAGGGCCTCATCGCGGCGGAGGACACCACCGACGAGCTCGTGCTCCGCGTGGCCGTGCGCCCCGGGGGCTGCTCGGGCTTCTCCTACGAGATGTTCTTCGACTCCGACGTCGCCGACGACGACATGAAGTTCGAGTACGGCGAGGTGACCGTGGTCATCGACCCCGCGAGCCAGCCGCACCTCAAGGGCGCCACCCTCGACTTCAAGGACGGCCTCCAGGGCGCCGGGTTCCACGTCACGAACCCGAACGCGCAGCGCTCCTGCGGCTGCGGCCAGTCCTTCTCGTAGTCAGTCCTGCGAGTCGCCGCGCGACTTCGCGGCGTAGAGGTACACGCCGTCGGTGAGCTTGCGCCCACCCGGCGAGTAACGCGCGAGGGCGTCGTCGAGACGACGGGGTCCCGCGATCACGACCACGTCGCGGTGGGATTCGGCGATCAGCTTCGCCGCTCGCTTCGCGACCCGGTTCGGGGCGAGCTGCTCGCCGCGGTAGGCCTCCTCGTCGTAGCGCACGAACCGGATCTCGCGCCCCAGGCGTACGGAGTACGCCGGGCGGTCCAGGTACGCGCCGATGTTGGTGGCCGTGCCGTCGACGAGCGACAGGATGGCGGGGTCGTCGGTCGCCCGCTCGATCACGCTCGCGCGGTGTTGCGACGGGCGGAAGCGCCGGTCGAACGTGAAGTGCGTGTAGTGCGCCACCCCGGCGACGACGTTGAGCACGATGAGCACGGCAAAGGCCCGGCCGGCGAGCTCGACGCGCGGCGGGTCCACGGGTCGGGGATCGGCGCCCGCGAGCCACGCGGCGGCGAGCCCGAGGATCGCGAAGTGCCCGACGTGGCGGACGTACTCGGCGGGGTACGCGACGCAGAAGAACACGAGGAGCCCGAGTGATCCGATCACCCAGAGGGCGAGCGCATCGCGCCAGGGCCGCAGCACCCACGCGATGCCGGCCAGGACCACCATCCCGAACAGGGCCTGGACCGACAGTGGCAGCCCACTGACGAGGTTCTTGTTCCAGTCGATGTGCCCGTTGGGCAACGGCACGACGCCGCGCCCCGCACCCGAGAGCGCGACCCCGACCCGCCCGTGGATGGTCGACGCGAGTGCCTGTCCGAATCCCGTGCCGCCGCGGCTGTCGGAGGGCTGCGCGATGCTCGCGACCGACGCCAGCGCGACGATCCCGACGGTGCCGACCGCGAGGACCGTCCGCCGGTCGGGCCGCGTGGGGTGTCCGGCGACGATCGCGGCCAGACCCACCGATCCCGCGAGCACCACCCCGAGCGCGCTCGTGAGGGCCAGGAGCGACAACCACACGACCCAGGCCACCGACGCGCGCCGGGACGCGAGCGCGAGCAGCAGGAGCAGCAGGCCCAACCCGTACGACCGGCTGAAGACGCCGTACTCGAACACGAAGAAGTAGCCCGCGCACACCCCGATGCGGGCCCAGAGCGGCCACGGCGCCCGCGTGATCACGATCGCCACCGACGCGACCGCGATGACCCAGGTCAGGACCTGCATCGCGCGGACGTCGGTGGTGATCTGGATGACGCCCATCAGCAACGCGTGCCAGAGGGGCGGATGGCCCTCGTAGCGGAGGTTCTCGACGAGGTCCGGGAGCGAGTGGCTCGCGCGGGCGATGTTCCACGACTGGGTCTCGTCGAACCACATGGGGTGCCGGATCAGGCCCACGCCGACGACGCCGGCGAACGCGGCGATCAGGAGCGCTTCGCCCCTGGTGGGCAGCAACCGCCGGGCGTCGGGCGCGACGCGCGCGTACTCGGATGCCCTGCCCTGCCCCACGACGAAATGTACCGTCCGCGCCCGATCGGCGCGCTGGGTCAGGCGACCAGGCGGTCGAGGGCGGCCTGGATCTCGTTCGTGGCCATCGCACCGTCGAGGCGCTCGCGGATGACGCCGTCCGCGCCGATGGTGAAGAGCCACGGCTCGCTCGGGAGGTTCCACGCCGTAACCGTCGGCGACGGCGTGGCTCCCTTGGTCGAGTCCCAGATCTCCACGTGCACCATCTGCACGCCCCGGTCGCGGTACGGGCCCATCATGTCGAGCAGCTCGTCGAGCACGGGGCCGCAGTATTGCGACGTGCAGAGCGCGGGTGTGGCGAACATGACGGCCGCGGGCTTGCCGTTGCCGATCACCTCGGACAGGGACACGTCGTGAAGCGGGCACGCCGGCGTGCGGGTGCAGATGGGGTTGACGCCGAGCGGGACGGCCGCCGTGGGTGACGCGGCCCGGGGTGCCGGTGCCCCCGGGAGCGGCGCCTCGGCTGAGGGTTTCACCGTCACCGCGAACGGCACCCGCTTGCCCTGCGCGTCCGGGAGCAGCGCCTGGGCCTTCCAGAAGCCCGCGGTGGGGAACGTGGCCTCGACGACGTAGATCCCGCGGCCCTTGGGTAGGCCCTCCTTGTAGAGGCTGGTGTCGAGGATCGTGCCTTCGTTCGTGCCGGGCGCGGCGAACGCCACCTGGGCCGGGCCGAACGACGCGTACCTCGACCCGCGCGCGATGGCGAACACGAAGCGCTGGGGGTCGGCGGACGCGTGGAGGTCGCTCGAGAGCACCAGCGGGGAGATCGCCGTGTTCTTGGCCGGGAGCAGCGCCGCGGCCGACCCGGCGGTCGCGCCGGCGGTGGCCGCGGCCAGGGCGATGCCGGCGCCGCCCGCGAGGAAGGCGCGCCGGGATACGGGTGCGGAATCCATGGCTCCTATCCTGCCGTCTCGTGGACGCAACTGGTCATCGGGTCGCGTTCGCCTGCGATGGACGCGACGTCGACGTCGAGTGCGCGCCCGGGGAGTCGCTCCTCTCGGTGCTGCGGGAGCGCCTGGGTCTCGAATCGGTGAAGGACGGCTGCGCGCCGCAGGGGCAGTGCGGGTGCTGCACCGTCCTCGTGGACGGGGAGGCCCGGGTCGCTTGCGTGACCCCGGTCGAGCGGGTGGCGAACCGGTCGGTCACCACAACGGCCGGGCTCGATGCTGCGCTGCGCACCCGACTCGCCGAGGCCTTCGTGGCCACCGGTGGGTCGCAGTGCGGGTTCTGCACTCCCGGGATCATGGTGCGAGCCGCCGCGCTGCTGGCCAAGGGCCGCACCGGACGGGTCGACGTCGACCGCGCGCTTGCCGCGCACCTGTGCCGCTGCACGGGGTGGCAGTCGGTCTACGAGGCGATCGACCTCGCCGCGGCGGCCGGTGTGACCGACGAGGCCGAGCCGGACGCGCCGGCACGGTCGTTGGACGCAGCGTCCTTGCGCGCCGCGCTCGAGGGTGGCGTCGCCCAACGGGTGGGGACCGCGGTGCCCGTGGGCGACGTGGGGTTCGCCGACGACAACGCACCGCGTGACGCGCTGGTGGCCGTGCCGCTCCCGCCGGGCGTCGACCCCGAGGCCGTCGGTGCGCGGGAGGTCGCGGGGCAGTGGTGGGTCGTCGGCGAGTCCCTCGCCGACGCGCGGGTCCGAGCCGAGAAGGTCCAGGGTCGGCGCACCACGGTCGACGAGCGGCCGCCGCTCGCGTTTGCGGCGCGGCCGTCCGGCGCCGCCGCGGACGCGGTGCGGCTCGCCACCGGTTGGGTCGAGCCCGCCTATCTCGAACCCGACGCGTCCTGGTGTGCCCCCGGCGGCATGCCCGCGTCACCCCTGGCCAACGGCGGCGCGTTCGGGGGCAAGGCCGCGTCTCTCGCGCCGCTCGCCGCGCGGGAGCTCGCGGACGCGTACGGCCGGATCGTGCGCGTCGTCTACTCCCGCGAGGACACCGTGCGCCTGGGCCCGAAGCGCCCGCCGATCGCCGCGTACGCGTGGCGTGAGGGCGATGTCGTGCAGGTCCGCGGGATCGTCGCCAACGGCGCGTGGGAGCAGGACCCGAGGCCCCGAACGCCCTACTCCGTCGACGTCGACGCCCACTGGGAGGCGCGAGCCCTCGCGGGCCCGCCGACCGGCGCTGTCCGCGCGTTGGGGATGGCGGAGCACGCCGTTCTGGTCGACGCCGCGATCGACGAGTCGCTCGGGGTATCGGGCGAGGAGCGCACCGCCATGCTCCGCAACGACCGGTACGCGTCGGTCGCGCTCGACTCGTGCGTCACCGGGTTGCACGACGCGTGCGCCGGCGCCCGGGTGCATCTGGATCCGCGCAGCGGCGTCGTCACGCGGGTCGAGGTCCGCGTCGCGGCGGGCGACCCGCTCGACGAGGTGGTGCTGCGCTCGTACAGCATCGGTGCCGCTCACATGGCCCTGGGCTGGGTGTGCACCGAGGGCCTCGCGGTCGATCCCGACACCGGCGAGGTGCTCGACCTCACCATCCGCTCGTTCGGCGTCGTCCGCCCCGCGCGCACTCCACCGATCGACGTGACGGTCGTCGACGACCCGGGCCCCCCGCTCCCCGAGGCGTCCGACTCGGTGTTCGCCGCCGTCGCCGCGGCGACCTGGAACGCGATCGCCCGGGCCGAGGGCACCCGCCCCGAGACCTGGCCGGCTCGCGACACCCGCGCCGCCCGCGCCCTCCGCCGCTGACCCCCACGAGGCGTCGCAGGCCCAGGCCCCCCGCCCGCCCCACCGTCCTTTTTGGCGTCGTTCGGCAACCGAATCGGTGGGTCAGGCGACGCCAAAACGCGAAGAAGAGGCGGGTGATACCGTCCTGCGCATGGCCGGAGCGATCGTGTTCGGTGCGGTGATGGTGCTCGGGATCCCCATCGCGGTGATGCTCGGCGGGGCCGTATGGAGCGCGCTCTTCGGGTACCTCGCCAGCGAGGACGCCGCGGAGCGCGGCGGCTGCGACTGAGCCCGAAGGGGCCCGGCCGAGCGATGGCCTACGGGATCGGCCCGAGGCGGGTCTGCCCGAAGCGGTAGCCCACCGAGCGAACCGTCTGGATCAGGTTCGCGTGCTCCTCGCCGAGCTTCGCCCGCAGGCGCCGCACGTGCACGTCGACCGTGCGCGCGCCGCCGTAGTACTCGTAGCCCCACACCCGTGAGAGCAGCTGCTCGCGGGTGAACACCTTGCCCGGGTGGGTGGAGAAGAACTTCAGCAGCTCGTACTCCATGTAGGTGAGGTCGAGTGGGCGGTGCGAGAGCGCGGCTTGGTAGGTCTCGAGGTTCAGCACGAGGTCGCCGTACTCGACGATCTCGGCCTGGGTGCCCCGCCCGGTCCGCCACAGCAGGTGACGCAGTCGCGCTTCGAGCTCGGTGGGGTGGAACGGCGACAGGCAGAAGTCGTCGAAGAGGTCTTCGCGGTGCTCGAGCTCGTTGAGCTGCGCGCCGCCGATCAGCAGCAGCACCGGGGTGAACGCGGAGTCGCGCTTGCGCAGCGAGCGACACACCACGAAGGCGCCTTCGGGGTCCTCCTCGGCGACCACGAGGGCGCCGGCCCAGCCGTCGGGCGGCTCGTGCTGCGTGGCGACGGACGCGTTGGCGACCGCCTTCCACACGTGTCCACCCAGGTCCAGCGTCTGGGCGAGCAATGGCGGCGGCGGGTCGGGGAAGACGAGGAGCGGTCCGGTGGTCATGGTGGTGGGTCCTAGAGCGAGCCCAGGTACCGGTCGATCTCCCAGGGAGTGACCTGCGCCTTGTAGGCGGCCCATTCCGCACGCTTGTTGCGGATGAAGTACTCGAAGACGTGCTCGCCGAGAACCTCGGCCACCAGCTCGGAGCCTTCCATGACATCGATGGCCTCGGCCAGCGACTGCGGGATCTGCCCGATGCCCTCGACCGCGCGCTCGTCGGGGGTCATCTCGTAGATGTTGTTGGTCGCCTCGGGCGCGAGCTCGTAGCCCTCCTCGATGCCCTTGAGGCCGGCCGCCAACATCACCGCGAACGCGAGGTACGGGTTGCACGCGGGGTCGGGTGAGCGGAACTCGATGCGGGTCGAGCTCTCCTTGCCCCGCTTCGGCAGCGGCACGCGCACGAGGGCCGACCGGTTGTTGCGGGCCCAGCACACGTAGACGGGAGCCTCGTAGCCCACGATCAGCCGCTTGTAGGAGTTGACGGTCTGGTTGGTGATCGCGGTGATCTCCCGCGCGTGGCGCAGCAGCCCGGCGATGAAGTGCTTGCCGGCCTTCGAGAGACCGTGTTCGTCACCCGGGTCGTGGAACGCGTTGACGTCGCCCTCGAACAGCGAGAGGTGTGTGTGCATCCCGGAGCCGAACGCGCCGGCGATCGGCTTCGGCATGAACGTGGCGTACACGCCGAGGTCGCGCGCCACTTCCTTCACGACGATCCGGAACGTCATCACGTTGTCGGCCATCGTGAGCGCGTCGGTGTACCGCAGGTCGATCTCGTGCTGGCTCGGAGCGATCTCGTGGTGGCTGTACTCGCACGGGATGCCCATCGCCTCGAGCGTGAGGATCGTCTGGCGACGCAGGCTGCTCGCCATGTCCATCTCGGTGAGGTCGAAGTAGCCGGCGCGGTCGAGCGGCTCCGGGCTGGTGTCGGAGCTGAAGTAGAAGAACTCCATCTCCGGCCCGGCGTAGAAGGTGAAGCCCTTCTCCCGGGCGCGTTCGAGGCCTTTGCGCAGCACATGGCGCGGATCGCCCTCGAACGGCTCGCCGGACAGGTGGTGGATGTCGCAGAACATCCGGGCAACCGGGGCGTCGTCGCCGCGCCAGGGCAGGATCTCGAAGGTGTTGGGATCGGGCACGGCCAGCATGTCCGACTCCTGGACGCGGCTGTACCCCTCGATGGCCGAGCCGTCGAAGGTCATGCCCTCCTCGAGGGCGTTCTCCAACTCGGCCGGGGTGATCGCGAAGCTCTTGAGCTGCCCGAGGACGTCGGTGAACCACATGCGCACGAACCGCACGCCGCGCTCCTCCACCGTCCGCAGCACGTAGTCCGACTGTTGCTGCATGGGGCCAGTGTGGCAGGTCCCGCGCGGGGGTTTCCCGGCCCGGATTCCGCCAGGGGGGCCAGTTCACACTCCGTTCACATCGGAGCAACAGGTGGGAAATGGCTCCCCGAGAGGCTGCCAACGGTCGCGGAGGGCCGGCGCGCCCAGTCGGGTGTGCCGAGGCGGTTCGACCGCCTTCGGCGCCCGCCGCGATCCAGACCTAGGCTCCCGCCGAAACCGTTGGCGGACGACGTGAAAGGACCCCGAAGTGGAGAGCCGTACCCCGCAGGACGTGCTGAAGCTGGTCAAGGACGAAGGTTGCGAGTTCGTCGACCTCCGCTTCTCGGACCTTCCCGGCATCATGCAGCACGTCACGATCCCCGCCCATGTTCTCAGCGAGGACCACTTCACCGAGGGGCACGGCTTCGACGGCTCGTCGGTTCGTGGATTCCAGGAGATCCAGGAATCCGACATGGTGCTGATCACCGACCCCGACACCGTGTACATCGACCCGTTCATGAAGCACAGGACCGCGGTCATCCACTGCTTCGTCGCCGACCCGGTCACGCACGAGAGCTACTCGCGTGACCCGCGTTACATCGCGAAGAAGGCCGAGGACTACCTCAAGTCCACGGGCATCGCCGACACCGCGTACTTCGGGCCCGAGGCCGAGTTCTTCGTGTTCGACGACGTGCGGTTCGAGACCCGTCCGAACGGCTCGTTCTACCAAGTCGACTCGGTCGAGGCGGAGTGGAACACCGGCGCCGACGAGGGCCCGAACCTCGGCTACAAGCCCCGCACGAAGCAGGGCTACTTCCCCGTCCCGCCGATGGACCACTACCAGGACCTCCGCGGCGACATGGTGCTCGCGCTGCACGGCGTCGGCATCGAGACCGAGCTGCACCACCACGAGGTGGCGTCGGGCGGTCAGGGCGAGATCGGTATGAAGTTCGACACCTTGCTCAAGCAGGCCGACCAGCTCATGACGTTCAAGTACGTGCTGAAGAACGTGGCGTGGCAGGCGGGTAAGTCGCTCACGTTCATGCCGAAGCCGATCTTCCAGGACAACGGCTCGGGCATGCACACGCACCAGTCGCTGTGGAAGGGCGGCGAGCCGCTCTTCTTCGACGAGAAGGGCTACGCCGGCCTGTCCGACATCGCCCGTTGGTACATCGGGGGCCTGCTGTCCCACGCGCACGCGGTCATCGCCTTCACCAACCCGACCACCAACTCGTTCAAGCGACTCGTGCCGGGCTACGAGGCGCCGGTCAACCTGGTGTACAGCCAGCGCAACCGGTCGGCGTCGTGCCGCATCCCGCTCGCGTCGCAGAGCCCGAAGGCCAAGCGCGTCGAGTTCCGGTGCCCCGACTCCACGTCGAACCCGTACCTCGGCTTCTCGGCGATGATGCTCGCGGGCCTCGACGGCATCCAGAACCGCATCGAGCCGCCGGCGCCAGTCGACCGTGACCTCTACGACCTCCCGCCGGAGGAGCTGGCCAACGTCCCGCAGGTGCCGGCCAGCCTGGAGCAGGCGCTCGACGCCCTCGAGGCCGACAACGACTTCCTGAAGGTGGGTGGCGTCTTCACCGACGACCTCATCGAGACGTGGGTCGAGTACAAGCGGCTCAACGAGGTGGACGCGATCCGGCTGCGTCCGCACCCCTACGAGTTCAACCTCTACTACGACATCTAGTCGGAAAGCCCGCTGACCTGCGGAAACGCGGGTCGGCGGGCCTCCCGTTCCGTCTGTGTTCCGTCAGAGCCCGCCTTCACGGCGGGCTCTTTCGGTTCCGGAGGGCTGTTTGAGGGCGCGCCGAAGGCGCGTGGCCCGACAGCGGGCGACCGTGGCGCCGGCTACCGGAGTGCGATGTGGAGGTTGCCGTCGGCGTCGATGGCGGTCACGACGGCGACGAGCGACACGCCGTCGCTCACGAGGGCGACGTGGTCACCGACCTGGAGGTTCTCGTCACCGTCGAGGGCCAGCTCGTGGACGACGGTGCGACCGTCGACGATCGTGTCGAGCTCGACGGGGATCTCGGCCTTCAGCACGAGTGCGGTCATCGTGTTCCTCCAGGTCTCAGGTTACGCCCACCGCCGAGAGGCGGATCGAAGGCCATCGCGGTAGGCGGCTGTGTAGGCCGGCCCGCTGCCGTCAGGGGCGTAGCCCGGGCTACGGGCCGAGGAGTGCAAGCGGGATGACCGCGACGCCGTCCTTGCGTCGGTAGGCCTCCCTGCCGGTGTTCACGAGGACGGTGTCGATGCAGTCCACCGCGCTCTGTCTGCGGAGCCATAGGAGGTGCTCGACATCGCTGGAGGTGACGGCACCTGAGAGCTTCACCTCGATCGCAATGATGCCGTGGGTGGTCTCGACGATGAAGTCGACTTCGTGGCGCCCACCGTGTGTGCGGAGGTGGTACGTGCGCGCATCGTTGCGCTGGGCGAAGGTGCGGACGGAGAGCGCGACGAGCGCTTCGAAGGCGGCGCCGAGGAACGTGCCGTCCCTCGGGATCACGATGTCGGGCGTCTCGCCTTGGATGAGACGGGCCGCGGATACCCGCAGGAGGCGGGTGGCGAGCGCCGGGTCAGCGAGGTAGTGCTTCGGGCTCGTGCCTAGCGTCGTGAAGTGGTTCGTGGTCGGGAGCCACGCCTCGAGTGGGTCGAGGATCCGCAAGCGTTCGAGGAGCGCGATGTACGGGCCCGTCGTGGTCTTGGCCGGCTTGTCGGAGACTCCGCTCGTCGCGGCGTTTCGGATCGACTCGAAGGAGGCGGTGGATGCGGTCGCGGCGGCGTAGGCACGGAGCCACGCGCGGACGACCTCCGGGCGTCGTACCGCGTGCCCGAGCTCGGGGAGGTCATGGTCGATGATGCGGTCGATGTAGCTGTCGAGCTGGCGGTCCCGGGCGCGGGGTGCGAGGTTGCGCAGACCGGGGAAGCCGCTGGCGGTGATCTCCTCCACGTATTCGGCGAGGGTCAGATCGCAGCGCCCGTGGACGTTGGCGTCGCCGCGGAGGAGGGCCTTCATGGAGACGGTCGGCGCAAGGTCGAGCCGTTCCGGGAGTGTGAGCGGTCGCATCCGGATCGTCGTGATGCGCCCGGCCCCGGAGTGCGTGGAAGTCGTTGGCGCCGAGCCCGTAAGGAGGAACCGGCCGCCGGTCGGGTCGGCGTCGACAAGGCGGCGCACGGCGTCGAACACCTCGGGTACACGTTGCCACTCGTCCACCAGGACCGGCGGGGCGTCGAGTCCGACGACCATCGGGTCGGCCTCGACGACACCGCGCTCATCGGGCATGTCGAGGCGTCGGACGGTCCGGCTGCGCTGGAGGGCTGTGGCGGTCTTGCCTACCCCCTTCGGGCCATCCAGGAGTACTGCGGGCAGGGAAGGGAAGAGCTCATCGAGCTCGTCATCCACTACCCTTCGGACATAGTCACCTGCGAACCGCATAGTTCCTGTTCAGACCCCATTAGACTACCATTTCTGCAGTCCCTACCCTACTGTTTCTGCACTATCTACGCTACCGTTTCTGCACAGATTCAGGGGTCGACCGAGCTGAGTCCCGCCAGTCGCGGGCTGTAACTGGCCCTGTGGTACCCAACTGGCGATCGCGGCGGCGAGTGCGGTGGCGACGGTGTCGGGGAGCGGGACGAAGCGGGTCTTGCCGCCCTTGGGCCGGTCGATCACGAGCTGCGACCGCACGATCTTCACCTGCTGCTCGACGTGGACCCGTCGGCGCAGGAAGTCGATGTCGCGCACCCGGAGTCCCAACGCCTCGCCCTGGCGGAGCCCGCAGCCGGCTGCGACGACCCCGAGCGCGCGGTAGCGGCTCGGCAGCACGTCGATGACCGCCTCGACCTGCTCGAGCGGCCACGGCTCGATCGTGCGGACCTGTCGCTTCGGGAGCTTCACCGATCCGGCCCGGCACGGGTTCGTCGCGATCAGTCCGTCGTCGACGGCGGCGCCGAACACGGCGGAGACGCGGGGGGGGGGGTGTCGAAGCTGCGCGTGGCCATGCTCTGCTCCACTGGAGTCCGTGTTTGACCACGTAGGCCGGTACGGCGCGCGGAACTTCGCGGACATCTCGCGGAGCGCGTCCGAAAGCCGAACCGACTCCGACGGGCTGCGCAGGCGGCCGCCGTCACCACGCTCAGCATCGTCATGAACGGCAGATCCAGCGATCACACCTTTGCACTCACCGGTGGTGGCAGGTGTTCTGCAGTGACCTCCCGCGCAACATCCCGTTTGCGCTCGAGAGCCACCGGGACGGCGTGCCGCTCGGGAAGTCGCGAACGCTCCTGCCGAGCCCCGTACACAAACTGTCGAGATGGTGGCGGCATGACGCGACGACCGGCTGAGCGCCCCTATAGCTCTGACTGTGACCCCACTTGTCGAGGACCGGATGCTCAGCGGGAGGTCGAGCAGGTCTTGGTCGGGGACTGCCTCGATCGGAGCAGGGCCCACGACGCACCTGTGTCGGCGGGCTGCGGCGTGTCCGAGCGCCGAGGGCCGCGAACCGATGACGCGGGTTCGGGCAAGAGTGGGGTGATGAGTGTGCCTGCGTCCGACGATGTGCTCGTTCTCGAGTCGCTGGGCGACCCAGCGCGTTTCGCCGGTGTCTTCGATCGGCACGCAGCGGCGGTCTTCGCCTTCCTGGCGCGCCGGGTGGGCCGCGATGGTGCAGAAGACCTGCTGGGAGAGGTCTTTCGTATCGCGTTCGAGCGGCGCGGTTCGTATCGACCGGACGCTCCGAGCGCCCGCCCGTGGCTGTTCGGGATCGCGGCGAACCTCGTGCACCGGCGCCGCCGCAGTGAGGTCCGTGAGCTCGCGGCACTCGCCCGCTTGAACGGGCGAACATCCCCGAGCACCGACCCGATGGCGTCGAGCGCTGGGCAACTCGACGACCGCGTTCGGCTGGGGCAGGCAGCTCGAGCCCTTGAGCGCTTGCCCACTGAGGAGCGTGATGCGCTGCTGCTCTACGCGTGGGAAGAGCTGACGTATGCGGAGATCGCGGTCGCACAGGACGTGCCGACTGGAACCGTGCGGTCTCGCATCAGCCGGGCCCGTGCTCGCCTGAGGGCCGCACTCTCCGATTCGACGCCCGATCTGGTGAACCTGGGGGACGACGATGGCCACTGATCTCGAGCTCGTACGCGCACTCTGCGCCGACGACGTAGCACCTACCGACGCGTTCCTCGCGGAGGAGCGGGCGCGACTTGTGCAGCTCCTCGGGAACTCCGAGCAGACGAGGGCACCCGCGCATCGCGCACAGCGTCGGGCCCGGAAGGCGAGCCGCCGTCGCTGGGTAGCGGTTCCGGTAGCAGCCGTGCTCCTCGGTGCCACCGCTGTGTACGCCGCCACCCGATCTGACGGACCGGAGCCGACCCGGGTCACGTGTCAGTTCGATGCAGGCACCACCTCCGTCGTCGACGCCGTGAGCAGCGACCCGACCGAGGATTGCCGCGCGCTGTGGGAGCAGACGCACGACGGCACTGCGCCAGCCCTGCGCGCGTACCAGGTCGGGGGCTCGGTGCTGGTGCTGCGCGCCGACGCCGACCCGCCTGCGGGCGCGGTAGCACTCGAAGACGCCGATCCCTCGGAGCCACAGGTCAACCGCGCCGCCGAGCTCGACGCGTGGCTCCACGACTACGCCAGCGGCTTGTGGTCCGAGCCGTGCATCCCGTACGACACCGCAGTCACCGAGGTCACGTCCAAGCTCACCGAGCTGGAGCTCACCGACACCTGGACCGTGACTCCCGAGCCGCCGGGTACCAGCGACGCCTGCGGGCTCGGCTTCCTCGATCCGGAGTCGAACTCGGTCGTCGTGCGCGGGGTCGATGCGGCCCGCTGGACCGCCGAGCGCACCACACCCGCCGAGGTCGCGTACCGGACCCTCGGCCACGCCGTCTCCGACGCGGTCAGCGCCGGGTGTCTCACCGCCACCCTGGCCACGACCCGGGCCCGCACCACCGCGGCGTCCCTCGGCTATCCCGACGCCAACATCCGCACCGTCGTCGATCCCGCCGCTACCTGTAGCCGTGCCACCGTCACCGTTGCTGGCTCCGTCAACATCACCATCCACGCCACCGCCGACTCGTAGTACACGACTGCCCGTCACCGTCGCCCGGTAGAGAGGCTGTCGCGTTCCGTCTGTGTTCCGTCAGAGGCCGGCCGCTCGCCTGTTCCTGCGGACGGCGGGGCCTCCGGGTCCCGGCGCTTCGCGTCAGCTGGTGGTGGCGGCGTCCTCGGAGCGGCGGACTCGGGCCCGGCGGCCGACGAGCCACCCGATCGCGGCCTCCACGAGGAGCAGGGCGAACGCGGTCACGGCCGCGGCGACGACGATGTCCGGCTCCGCCTCCGTGCAGCTGCCGTCGCAGTCGATGTCGGCGAGGGCCCAGACCCAGAGCCCGGCCCACAGCCCGAACCCGCCGACCACGACGATCCGGAGCACGATGCGGGTGCCGCCGCGGCGGACGCGGTCGATGAGCCCGTCGACGACGCCGGCCACGACGGCCGGGATGCCGATGAACAGCCCGGCGAGGAACACCGCGGTCCCCGCACCGCCGAGCGGCTCCTCCACGATGCCCGTCGCGTCCGCGTCGCCCACGGCGGTCGCGCGCCAGACGCCGAGCGCGATGAAGACGCACGCGACGGCGAGGGGGACGAGTCGCTCGGCCGGTGAGGCGCTTCCTGCGAGGGCCGGGTCGGTCGGGGGTTCGGGGGAGTCCATGTCGGGGGAGAGTACGCCCCGCTCCTCGTCGTTAGGCTGAGCCCATGAGCGAGCGCAACGTCCTCGGCGACGAGCTGGAGCCGTGCGGGTTCGATCCCGTCACCGGCTTCTTCCGGGACGGGTGCTGTAACACCGGCCCCGAGGACCGCGGCAGCCACACGATCTGCGCGGTCGTCAGCGCGGAGTTCCTCGAGCACCAGCGCAGCATCGGCAACGACCTCAGCACGCCGATGCCGATGCACAACTTCGCAGGCCTCAACCCCGGAGACCGCTGGTGTGTCACCGCGGTCAACTGGCTGCGTGCCCACATGGACGGCTTCGCCGCACCCGTGGTGCTCGCGTCCACGCACGAGCGGGCGCTCGACATCGTGCCGCTCGACGTGCTCCAGCAATACGCGGTCGACGTCCCCGGCGACCTCAGCGCCCTCGACGACTGAGGCGGGCCGCGCGAGCGGCCTTCGCC
Source organism: Acidimicrobiia bacterium (assembly GCA_041659105.1). Taxonomy (GTDB): domain Bacteria; phylum Actinomycetota; class Acidimicrobiia; order IMCC26256; family PALSA-555; genus CAIUKV01. Next base: position 50,852 of record JBAZYX010000005.1, on the reverse strand, counting down.
GCGGCTCAGCCGATGGCGGGGTTCCCTCCGGGGAAGGTGAGCGGGAGGATTCGCATCCGGCGCCGGCCCCCGCTGGCGTCGCCCACGGTCGGGCTCCAGGCGTGGAAGGCCATGCGCCACTCGCCCTCGGCGGTCTGGAACGCGGTCTGCCCGCCGGGACCGAGCATGGCGCCGCGCGTGCCGAGCACCGGCGTGGAGTAGGTGCGCGTGCAAGGTCCGAACACCGTGTCGCAGTGCGCAACCCCAACCTTGTACGCCGCGGTGTCCCAGAAGTAGGCGGAGTAGAAGAGGTGGAGCCGGCCGTCGACGCGGATCATCGAGGGGCCCTCGATCACCGGCTCCTCCCAGCTCGTCGGGCTCGAGTCCACCTCGAGGATCTGACGCTGCGAGTCCGCGATCACGGAGCGTCCGTCGGGGCTGAGCTGGGCCGCCCAGATCTTCGTGCGGGCCGCGAAGGCCACCCCTTCCGTCTTGAACAGCAGGTACGGCGTCCCGTCCGTGTCGACGAAGGGGTCGGGGTCGATCGTTCCTCCCAGGTTCTGTTGGCAGAAGGCCGGCGTGGTCGCCTCGTCCCGGAACGGCCCGGCCGGTGTCGCGGCCGCGGCCATCCCGAGGCACTGCTTCCCCGTCGCGAGCTCCTTCGCGGTGTACCAGAGGACGAAGCGTGAGTCCGGGGGGTTGTCCGGCCGCTCGAGGACCGACGGCGCCCAGTGGTTCTCGAACGCGGACCAGGGTGCGATCGCGGCGAGCGCGGAGCCGCGGACGGTGTCGTCGATCACCTGGGTCCAGTTGACCAGGTCGGTGGAGCGCCATACGGGGACCAGGAAGAGCCAGAACCCGGTCGTGTAGGCGTAGTAGCAGCCCGGCTGCGTGCCCAGGCCCACGGTCTCGGTCGCCGCGCCGGTCGCCGGCGGACCGGACGGCGCAGTGGTGCTGGTGGTGGTCGGCGTGCTCGTGGTGCTCGTCGTCGGGGACGTCGTGGTGCTCGTCGGCAGGGCCGTGGTCGTCGTGGTCGTCGTGGTCGTCGTAGTCGTGGGCGGTGGTGCGGTGGTGCAGTACTGCGGGTCGACGGACAGCACGAACGGATCCGCGGAGCTCTCACCGATGAGGGGCGCGGCCGGGGCGCCGCCCGGCGCGGCGGGGAGCGGGGGAGGCGGAGGAGGCGCGGGTGGCTCCGGAGCGCACGCGACGACGGTCAGCGCTATGAGCGCCACGAGCAGCGTGATCGGGCCGGCCTTCACTCCGGCCATTGTTGTCCCTTTTGCCCGGTCTACCCACTCCAGCCAGGACAGCGGTGCGTGGGGTCAGGCCGAACCCTGTGCGCGGCGGTCGCCGCGCGGGCAGGTCTGGTGGGCCATCGCGGCTGGGTCAGTCGGTCGTGCGGCCGTAGAAGACGCGCTCGATGACGCGCCGTGCGCGGCGGGTGACGCGCCGGAACTCGTCGCGCAGCTCCGACTGGGGCTGGTGTGAGAACCCGAGGAGGCGGCCGATCCGCACGTCGTCGGCCCCGCCGGGGAGCGCGTCCCCGGGCTGTCCGAGGATCAGGTACCGCGCGTTGCGGGCGCGCTCGCAGAACCGGTAGGCCTCCTCCAGCGTCTCGCCGTCGGTCGGGTCGACGAGGCCCGCGGCGACGAGCCGACGGAGTCCGTCGATCGTCGCGGGGGTGCGGATCTCCGGCATCGCGCCGCTGTGCTGCAGCTGGAGGAGCTGCACCGCGAACTCCACGTCGGTGAGCGCGCCCTTGCCGAGCTTGAGGTGGAACTGCGGGTCCTCGCCCGGCGGGATGCGCTCCTGCTCGACGCGCACCTTGATGCGGCGGATCTCCTGCGTGAACGCCTCGGGGAACGGGTCGCGCACCACGAACGGCTCGACGAGCTCCATGAAGCGCGCGGCGACGTCGGGGTTGCCCGCCACCGGCCGGGCCCGCAGCAGCGACTGGAACTCCCACGGCAGCCCGTACGACTCGTAGTAGGAGCGGTAGGCGTCGAGCGAGCGGGCGAGGGGGCCGTTCTTGCCCTCGGGACGGAGGTGCGCGTCGATGCGAAAGGTCTGTCCCTCGGCCGTCGTCGCGCCGATCTCCCGCACGAGCTCGGTGGCGACGCGCGTCGCCGTGTCGAAGTCGGACGCGCCTTCGCCGTCGTACACGAACAAGACGTCGATGTCCGACGCGTACGACAGCTCGTGGCCCCCGAGCCGGCCCATCCCGATCACCGCGAACGGCACCTCGGGCTCGAGCGCTTGCAGCCCCGCTTCGACGCACGCGTCGGCCAGGTTGCTCAGCTCCCGTTCGGTGACCTCGATCGGTGCGAGCCCGAGGATGTCGCGCGCCGCGATCCGCAGGAACTCTCGCCGCTTGTACCGCCGCAGCCCGGCCCGGCGGTGGTCGACGTCGGCCCGCCACTGCAGCGTCTCGGTCGCCGCGTCGACGAGCTCCTCGCGCGTGTGCTCGCGCACGAGCTCGTCGTCGTCGCCGAGCATCTCGATGAACGCGGGCTGGTGGAGCAGCGAATCGCCGAGGAAGCGGCTGGACCCGAGCACGCGGCACGCGCGTTCGGCCGCTCCGGTGGAGTCTCGGAAGGTGACTGCGAGCGCGGACGACCGGGTGGGGCCCTCGGCCATGCGGCGCAGCTGGAGGAGCCCGAGGTCGGGGTCGGGCGTGGTCGAGAGCCAGTCGAGGATCACCGGCAGGAGCTCCTGCAGCACGCGCGACGTGCGGGTGAACCCGCTCGTGAGCTCGCGCAGCGCGACGCGCGTGTGGTCGGCGTCGGCGAACCCGAACGCCGCGAGCCGCTCCTCGGCCGCTTCGGCGCTGAGCGAGCCGCGCCCGGCCAGCGTGTCGAGCAGGGGAGCGAAGAACAGCCGCTCGTGGATCGAGCGCACCGCGTGCTGGTGCGATCGGTGCTCGGCGAGGAACGTCGCGAGCGCGGTGGCGCGCGGCTGGTCGCGGTAGCCGAGCACGCGAGCGAGCAGGGTGAGCTCGGCGTCGTTGTCGGGGAGCGTGTGGGTCTGACGCTCGTCGCGGAGCTGGAGCCGGTGCTCCACGGTGCGCAGGAACACGTACGCGTCTCCCAACCGACCGATGTCGCGCCGTTCCACGTAGCCGCCCGCCGCGAGCTGCGCGAGCGCGACCAGCGTGGTCGCGGAGCGGATGCGCGGGTCGTGACGGCCGTGGACGAGCTGGAGCAGCTGCACGGCGAACTCGATGTCGCGGATGCCGCCGCGCCCGCGCTTGAGCTCGCGGTCGCCGAGGCCCTTCTTGGTGAGCTCGGCCTCGGCCCGGGCCTTCATGGTGCGCGCCTCGCGGATCGCGTCGGGGTCGATGACCTCGCGCCACACGTACGGCCGGCTCGCGACCATGAACTCGGTGCCGAGCGCCTCGTCGCCGGCGACCGGGCGGGCCTTCAGCAGCGCCTGGAACTCCCAGTGCCGCGCCCAGCGGTCGTACCAGGCGACGTAGCTGTCGATCGTGCGGGAGAGCGCGCCCGCTCGTCCCTCGGGCCGGAGGTCGGCGTCGGTGCGGAAGACGACCCCGTCGGCCGTCATGTTCGACATCGTGGCGAGCACCGAACGGGCGACGCGGTCGGCTTCCTTCGTGTCGTCGCCCGCGTGCACGAACAGCACGTCGACGTCGCTCGAGTAGTTGAGCTCGTTCCCCCCGAGCTTCCCCATCCCGATCACCGCGAACGGGATCTGCGACGCGGCCAGGTCGAGGGCGGCGGCCAGGCACGCCTCGGCAAGGCTGGTGAGCTCGCGGCCCACGGTGACGAGGTCGGCGAGGCCGAGGAGGTCACGCAGGGCGATGCGTACGAACTCGCGCCGCTTCGCCCGCCGCAGCGCCGCGACGCCGTCGTCGGCGGCGCCCACCCGGGCTCGGAGCACCGTCCGAGCTGCGTCCGGGTCGCGCTCCGCGTCGAAGTCGGGGTCGTCGACCACGTCGAGCAGGCTCGGGTCGGCGGCCACCGCGGCCGTGAGCGAGCGGGAGGCACAGGCCAGGGCGACGAAGGCCTCGCCCCGACGGGGCTCGACGAGGCGCGCCGCGGCCGCCGGGTCGGCGTCGGCGAGCCGGAGGATGCCGGCCCGGGCCAGATCGGGATCGGCCGAGCGCTCCACCGTGGCGACGATCTCGGGCTCGGCCAGGAGGGCCTCCGCATCCACGCCCGCAGTCAAGCGCCCGCGGCCCCGGGATGGCGAGCCGGTTCCGCCGTATCCTGGCCCGGTGCACCGTCTGCGGGTCGCCGCTGCGCAGCTCGACCTCGTGGTCGGGGATCTCGAGGGGAACGCGGGGCGCATCCTCGCGGCCTACGACCGGGCCGAGGCGGCCGGGTGCGACCTCGTCGCCTTCCCCGAGCTGGCGATCACCGGGTATCCCCCCGAAGACCTCCTCCTGCGCCCCGCCTTCGTCGAGCAGGCGCGGGAGTGGCTCGACAAGGTCGCGGCCCGCACGGGGGCCACGGCCGCCGTGGTCGGGTTCCCCGAGGCCGACCGCGCGCTCTACAACTCGGCCGCGGTCCTCGCCCACGGGGGCGTGCAGGGCGTCTACCGCAAGCACCTGCTCCCCAACTACGCCGTGTTCGACGAGGAGCGCTACTTCGAGCCGTGGCCGGGCGACGGACCACTGTTCGTGATCGGCGGGGTGCGCGTTGCCGTCACGGTGTGCGAGGACGCGTGGTTCCCCAGCGGGCCGATCCTGACCCAGGCGGCGGCCGGCGCCGAGCTGGTGGTGAACATCAACGCCTCGCCGTACTACGCCGGGCGGCTGCGCGAGCGCGAGACGATGCTCGCCGGGCGAGCCTCCGACGCCGGGGTGCCGATCCTCTACGCGAACCTCGTGGGCGGCCAGGACGAGCTCGTCTTCGACGGCGCGTCGATGGTTGTCGACGAGACCGGTCTGGTGGTGGCCCGCGCCCTCCAGTTCGTCGAGGACCTGCTCGTGGTCGACCTCGAGGTGCGTCCCGCGGCCAACCGTCGCGTGCTCGAGCCCGTCGGGGGCCGCGTCGCGACCGAGACGCTCCCCGAGGTGCTCGTCACCGGTCCGCCGCCCACGCGGGTCGCCGCGACGCCGCGCCGGGAGGAGCCGCTCGATCCGGTGCGTGAGGTGTACGAGGCGCTGGTGCTCGGCACACGCGACTACGTGACCAAGAACGGCTTCACCGACGGCCTCATCGGCCTCTCGGGCGGGATCGACTCCTCGCTGGTGGCCGCGGTCGCCGTCGACGCGCTCGGTGCCGACCACGTGGTCGGCGTGCTGATGCCGTCACGGTTCTCGAGTGACCACAGCGTCACCGATGCCGACGTGCTCGCCACGAACCTCGGGATCCGCACGCTGACGATCCCGATCGAGCCCGCCCATCAGGCCTTCCTCGAGATGCTGGCCGAGCCGTTCGCCGGCCTGGAGCCCGGCCTCGCGGAGGAGAACCTGCAAGCCCGCATCCGCGGCACGATTCTCATGACCATCTCCAACAAGTTCGGGTGGATGGTCCTCACCACCGGCAACAAGAGCGAGACCGCGACCGGCTACTCCACGCTCTACGGCGACATGGCCGGCGGGTACGCGGTCATCAAGGACGTGCCGAAGACGCTCGTCTACGCGCTGTGCCGCGACCGCAACGATCGGGCCGGCCGGGCGCTCGTTCCCGAGTCCGCGATCACCAAGCCGCCGAGCGCGGAGCTGCGGCCCAACCAGCTCGACAGCGACTCGCTTCCCGACTACGCGGAGCTCGACCCCATCATCGAGGGCTACGTCGAGCTCGACCGTTCGATCGCCGATCTCATCGCGGAGGGACACGACCCCCAGATCGTGCGGCGCGTCGCCCGGCTCGTCGACCTCAACGAGTACAAGCGACGCCAGGGCGCGCCGGGCGTACGCGTGTCGCCCAAGGCGTTCGGGAAGGATCGGCGCCTGCCGATCACCAACCGCTGGCCGGGCTAGGACCGTCGTGAACCAGCGGCGGTTCGCCGCGGAGGGCGCGCTCGTCGTCGCGGCGTTCCTGTTCGGCATGACGTTCCCGCTCGTCCACAACGCGCTGGAGGACGTCACGCCCTTCGCGTACCTCGTGCTCCGGTTCGCCATCGCGGTGGCAGTCCTCGCGCCCTTCGCGATCCTGATCGTGCGCCGCGACGGCGAGGACCGGCGCACGCTGCTGCGTGTGGGCGCGATCGCGGGCGTGCTGCTGTTCGGTGGGTACGCCACGCAGACTGTGGGGCTGCAGTACACGACGCCCTCGACGTCGGCGTTCCTCACCGGGCTCTACGTGATGTTCACACCGCTGGTGGAGGCGGTGCTGAACCGCGCGTGGCCGCCGCGCCGCGTCATCGGCTCGACCGTGCTCGCGACGATCGGGCTCTACCTGCTCACCGGAGCCGATCTCGCGCTCGGCCGCGGCGAGCTCCTGACCGTCGCGTGTGCGCTCATCTTCGCGGTGTGGATCGTGTACCAGGGCGGGTACGCGGCGCGGCTGCACCCGATCCCGTTCACCACCCTGCAGATGCTGACGCTGGTGATCGTGGGCCTGCCCGCGATGGCCCGCCAGGGGGTCGGGGAGCTCTCGCCCACGGCGTGGTTCGCGATCGTCTTCACCGGCATCGCGTGCTCCGCGGTCGCTCTGTCGCTCCAGCTGTGGGGGCAACGGCGCATCCCGCCGACCCGGGCCGCGCTCATCCTGCTCCTCGAGCCGGTGTTCGCGGGCCTGGCCAGCTTCGTGAACGGCGAGCGCCTCGGGGCGGTCGAGCTGTTCGGGGCGGCGGTCATCCTGGCCGCCATCGCGCTGGCCGAGCTGGGGCCGCGGCGGGATCCGGTGCTCGCGCAACATTGACGGCGCGCGCTCGGCGTGGCCACACTGCCTGCATGCTTCCCGGCACCATCGACGACTCCGCGCGGCGCATCGCTCACGCGCGCTGGCTCGAGCTGCGGTGCTTCGAGGTGCTCGGGGGCTGGGTGGCGAGCACGCCGGAGCCCGAGGTGAAGCTCGCCCTGGCCCGCCAGAGCCACCACCACGCCTGGCACGCCGAGCTGTTCGAGCGGGTGCTCCCGGTCGCCAACGGCCTCGACCCCCACCGGCACGACGAGCCCCCGGATCCCTGGCGGGACCTGCTGGCCCACCTGGAGGGCCTGGAGCAGACCGCCGACCGGCTCGTCGGGGCCTACGGGCTCCTGCTGCCGGCCAAGCTCGCGGAGTACGAGGACTGGCTGGCGTCGGCCGACCCGGTCCGGGAGGCGCCGTTGCGGCGCTGGCTCGGATTCGTGGTGGCCGACGAGCGGGCCGACCTCGCCGAGGGTCGGGCGCTGCTCCAGGGGCTCCGGGCGGCCGATGCCGCCCCCGCCCGGGCCGGGTTCGAGGCCGCCCTCGTCCGGGCCGGCTCCCTCTTGGGCTGATCCCGCCGGGCGCCTCGGCCCACCGGGCCCGCGCGGTCGGCGAATGTCCGAGGGGTGCTCCCGGGTCGCTACGCTCGAATCCCCACTGAAGGGGGTGGGGGTCGAGGAATTCGGCAGGACTGGGGGGTCCGGAGCGCTCGGGAGCACCATCCACAACGTCCCGAGGCGTGTCCGGAGCCTGTGGAAATCCGACCTTGACAGAATCCGTTCAGTGCGGACAATGGCGGTCTCACCTGCGGAGACGCAGGAGCGATTCCGCTCCGGTGTCCCGCACGGCCGAACTCGGAGGCGTCGTTCGTGGCGAAGGAGCGTGTCGAGCGCGACGAAGAAGACCTCGTCCGGCTGTACCTCACCGACATCGGCCAGTACCCCCTCCTCACCAAGGACGACGAGGTCCGACTCGCCCAGCAGATCGAAGCGGGCAACGAGGCCCGCTCCGAGCTCGCCGCCGGCGGCAAGCACCTCACCCCGGCCAAGCGCCGTGAGCTGCGCCGGGTCGGCCGGGAGGGTGACAACGCCCAGCGCACCTTCGTCCAGTCCAACCTTCGCCTGGTCGTCTCGATCGCGAAGAAGTACCAGGCCTCGGGCCTGCCTCTCCTCGACCTGATCCAGGAGGGCAACCTCGGCCTGATGCACGCGGTCGAGAAGTTCGACTGGCGCAAGGGCTTCAAGTTCTCCACCTACGCCACCTGGTGGATCCGCCAGGCGATCACCCGCGGCATCGCCAACACCGGCCGCACCATCCGCCTCCCGGTCCACGCGGGCGACACCCTGGCCCGCCTCCAGAAGGCGCGCTCCCGCCTGGAGCTGAAGCTGGGCCGCCCGGCCACCCTCTCGGAGCTCGCCATCGAGGTCGAGATGCCCGAGGACAAGGTCACCGAGGCCCTGCGCTTCGCGGCCGAGCCGCTCTCGCTCTCCGAGCCACTGCGCGAGGACGGCGACGCCGAGCTCGGCGACATCGTCGAGGACCGGTCGGCCGAGTCGCCGTTCGAGGTGGCAGCCACCGCGCTGCTGCCCGACGAGATCGAGAAGCTGCTCGCCCCGCTCGACGAGCGTGAGCGCCAGATCCTCGCCCTGCGGTTCGGGCTCGACCGCGGTGAGCCCCGCACCCTCGAAGAGGTCGGCGAGTTCTTCAACCTCACCCGGGAGCGGATCCGCCAGATCGAGGCCCGCGCGATGTCGAAGCTGCGGCACCCGTCGGCCGACACCGGCGCCCGCGACCTCCTCGCCGTCTGACGGCTCGCGCCTCCGAACGGCCCGTCCCGTGCTCATCGCACAGATCAGCGACCTCCACGTCGCGCCCGACGACAGCTACATGCGGAAGTTCGTCGACTCCAACATGCTGCTCGCGCGTGCCGTGGAGTACCTCAACACGATGACGCCGCGTCCCGACGTCGTGCTCGCGACCGGTGACCTCACCGACCACGGCACGGCCGACGAGTACGTGATGCTCGGCGAGATCCTTGCGGCGCTCGAGGTGCCGCTGTTCCTCGTGCCGGGCAACCACGACGAGCCGGACGTCCTGCGCGCCGTCCTGGGCACGCCGGCGTACGTGACCGGCCCCACCTTCGACTACGCGGTGGAGGACTTCCCCGTGCGGCTCGTGGCGGTCGACTCCACCACGCCCGGCCGCCACGACGGCGAGCTCGACGCCGTCCAGCTCCTGGCCCTCGACGCGCGGCTGCGCGAGCAGCCCGACCGGCCCACCTTCGTGTTCATGCACCACCCGCCGTTCGACACGGGCATCTGGTGGATGGACTGCATCGGGCTCACCGGTGCCCGCGACTTCGAGGCGATCGTCCGCCGCAACCCCCAGGTCCGCCAGATCGTCGCCGGGCACGTGCACCGTCCGGTGGCCACCGTGTGGGGCAGCACGCTGCTCACCACCGCCCCGAGCACCTGCCACCAGACCGCGGTGGCACTGCACGAGGACTGTCCTCCCCGCATCACGACCGAGCCGCCGATGCTGGCGCTGCACCAGTGGACGGGCGATGGGTTCGTGAGCCACGCGACCGTGTTCCACAAGGAGGGCGACGAGCTCAACATCGCCGAGCTCGTGAGCGACTGGCCCTCGGCCAAGGCCAGCATCCTCGCCCGCGGTCCGATGCCGAAGGGCTCGAGCGCGGTCGGCTGACCCGACGGAGCCGTTGCCTGCGGCTCCGGACGATGCACTCGACCGGCCTGCCTGCTTGACTTTCCCCGTGCGAGTCGTGCACTTCGTGGTGGGGGTCCTCGGGATCGTGCTCGTCGTCGGGACGTTCCGCGACCTCATCTCCACCGTCATCACCACCCAGCGCGACCGCCGCTGGTCGGCCGCCCGCCGCTACTACCGGCTCACCTGGGGCTGGTACGCGAACGCGGCGCGCAAGATCGACGATCCCAAGCGCAGGGAGCGGTTCCTGGTGCCGTACGGCCCGATGTCGCTCGTCGGGCTGCTCGCCGTGTGGGTCGCGCTCTTGATGTTCGGCTGGGGCCTCATCTGGTGGGGCCTCCAGCAGCACATGGAGGGGATCGACGACCTCGTCTCGGCCGTCTACTTCTCCGGGGTCACGTTCCTGACCATCGGCTACGGCGACATCGTGGCCGAAGGTGGCGGGAGCCGGCTCCTGGCAGTGGTGGAGGGGCTCATGGGCGTCCTCACCACCGCCATGGTGATCGGCCTGCTCCCCACGCTGTTCGGCGCGTACATGCGCCGGGAGTCGAAGCTGCTCACGCTCGACGACCTCACCGACCAGGTCACGCCCCTCGGGTTTCTCCGGCGCTACGTCGACGGCGGCAACCTCGCCCCGCTGTACGCCGAGTTCCGGGGCTGGGACGACTGGTGCGCCGACGTCTACGACTCGCACACCGCGTACCCGATGCTGCTGTGGTTCCGCTCCCGCCAGTCGGGTCGCTCGTGGTCGGTCGGTCTCGGAGTCGTGCTCGAGACGGCGAGCTACGTCCTCGCCGCGATCGACCAGCCCAAGCACCACGAGGCCCAGAGCCTCTACCGTCGCGCGGTGATGTTGCTGGACGCGGTGCGGGGCCACGAGCACATCACCCTTCCCGCCCCGCCGACGATCGACCCCGACGTGGTGCGCGCGCAGTTCGCGCGGGTGTACGACACGCTCGTCGACTTCGGCTTCACGGTGCGGCCGTTCGAGGAGGCCCTCGAGCGGGAGCACACGCTGCGGGCCGACTACGTACCCGTGCTCTACGGGCTGAGCGAGGTGCTGCTCGCGCCGATCGAGTTCCGGCCCAACGTGCGCCAGATCCCGGTGTCGTTCGATCCCTCGCCGACCGGGGAGTCGTGAGCCGGCCGCCCGAGGTGCCGCCGGACCTGGGCGCCCCGTCACCCGTCCCGGCGGCCGAGCCGGGTCGCGACCTCGTCCCGGTCCCCCCGCCGCCCGCGCCGGCTCCTCCCGCGCTGGTGCCGAGCGTGTTCGACCTCGTCGCCCGCAGCGCGAAGGTGGGCGTGGACGCCGCCGGACTGCTCGCCACCGAGATGGCCGACGCCGGCGTCCGCGTGGCGCGTGCGGTGCTCCCGCCCGCCGTGGCGAAGGGCCCGCTCGACGCCGTGGGCGGGCAGGTCGACCGGCGCCGCTCCGAGGCCCGCCGGCGCGAGACGCTCAGCCGCGACGAGGCGGCCGCGGCGATGCACACCGTCATCGGGCAGGTGGTGGAGGTCGTGCTCGACCAGATCGACATGGAGGCGCTGATCGATCGGATCCCCATCGAGCACGTGATCGACAAGGTCGACGTCGACGCGATCGCGGCCAAGATCGACATCGACGCCATCATCGACCGGGTGCCGATCGAAGAGGTGGTCGCCGACCTGGACATCGGCGCGATCGTCCGCGACTCCACGACGGGCCTCGCCGGTGAGACGGTCGATGCGGTGCGCGTGCAGGTCATGGGTCTCGACCTGTTGGCGGCCCGCATCGTCGACCAGGTCCTGCGGCGCAAGCAGCCGCGTGACCTCGTGCTCGAGGGCTACGACGTCACCGGGCCGGAGATCCGCGTGCCGCGGGAGATGCGATGAGCCGGGTGATCCGCAACGAGCGGGCCCGCGAGCTCCAGGGCCAACGCGCGGGGATCGTGTCGCGTGGCCTCGCGTTCGCGGCCGACGTCGGCATCGCGTTCGCGCTCTACCTGCTCCTCGTCGCCGGCGTGAACTTCCTGTGGGACCTGTTCTTCTCCGACAAGGTCGAGATCCCCACGCCGCCGGGCTGGGTGAGCGGCCTGGCCATCTTCTGGATCCTCGTGATCTACCTCGCGCTCGGGTGGGGCTCGACCGGGCGCACGATCGGCAAGCAGCTGCTCGGGCTGCGGGTCGTCCGTGCCGACGGTCATTCGTTGGCACCCCGCGTTGCGTTCGTGCGCGCGTTCTTCTGCGCCGCGTTCTATCCCGGGCTCCTGCTCGCTGTGCTCGACCGGCGGAACCGCAGCGTCCAGGACGTGGTCTGCAAGACGGTCGTGGTCTACGACTGGATCCCCGAGGCCGCCCGTCCCCGGGTGTTCCCGCGCGGCTACCAGAAGCAGGCAGCCGAGCCGTCAGGCCAGCCGGGCGCGTAGCTCGGTGCTCGCGAGCGTCATGTGGTGCTCGACGAGGTCGTCGGGCATCCCCGCGATGCTCGCCCACAGGTACACCTGCCGGACCGGGAGCCCGTCGGTGATCGTGCGGATGTGTGCGGCAGCCTCCTCGGGCGTGAACACACCGAAGCGGGGCCGCGCGCCGTCCTTGCCCGGAGTGGTCCAGCGATCGGGGTCGATCGGGCGGGGCGCGGGGGCGCCGGTGCCCTCCACCGCGTAGCGGTTGTACGAGTCCCACTGGTACTGGAGGTGGGGCCGGATGCGGGGCCACGCGGCCTCGGGGTCGTCGGATACCACGAGGTTCACCACCGCAGCGCAGCGCGCCGACGCAGGGTCGTGGCCACCGTCGGCGAGCCCGGTGCGATACGGGTCCATGAGCGCGGGATCCACGGCGAGGAGGCCAGCCCCGAGCTCGCCCGCGAGCCGCGCGCCCCGGGGGCCGAAGAACCCGCCCCACAGCGACATCGGCCGTTGCACCGGCGGCGGGGTGACGAGGCCCTCGTCCCACAGGCGGAGCACTTCGCGCAGGCAGGCCTCGGTCTGGGCGAAGCGTCGGTCGAACGTGCGGTCGAAGCCCTCGTACTCCGGGATGCGGTAGCCGAGGCCCACGCCGAGGTCGAGGCGGCCGTTGCTCAGGATGTCGACGATCGCCGCCTCCTCGGCGAGCTGCGCGGGCGTACGCAGCGCGGCGAGGAGGACCGCGGTGCCGATGCGGATCGACGACGTGCGCGCGGCGATCGCGGCGGCGAACGTGAGCGGCTGCGGGAGGTAGCCGTCCTCGAAGAAGTGGTGCTCCGAGAGCCACACCGACGCGGCGCCGAGTCGCTCGGCCTCCTCCACCAGCTCGAGCGTGCGCGCGTAGTGCTCGGGCCACGGGCGCGCCCACTGCGGCGGGTTGCGTCCGTCGAGGTAGATGCCGACGTCCATCACGGCTCCGTATCGGTGGTGGGGGTGAACAGGACGACCGAGTGCTCGTCGTCGATGTCCTCGAAGCTGGCGCGGACCCGTTGTCCGACGCGCACGTCGTCGGGGTCGCAGCCGACGATGTTGGTGTAGATGCGCACGCCCTCGTCGAGATCGACGAGCGCGAGCACGTACGGCAGGCGCCCGGTGAACGCGGGGTTCGGGGTCCGGCGCACGACGGTGAACGAGTAGACGGTGCCGGAGCCCGACGCGTCGACGTACTCCATGACGTCGTTGAGGCAGTTCGTGCACCAGGCGCGCGGGAAGTGCTGGACGCGGTCACAGCGCGGGCAGTGCTGGAGCACCAGCCGGTGCTCGCGGGCGGCCGCCCAGAACGGCGCCGCGAACGCGGTGGTCTCGGGGACCGGACGGGGCTCGAGCGTGCTCACGAGGCGCCCCGTTCGAGGACGAGCGTGCACTGCTCGGCGAGGATGCCGCCGTTGCCGTTGACCAGGGCGAGCCCGCAGTCGACCACCTGGCGTTCGCCGGCGTCGCCCCGGAGCTGGATCACGGCCTCGGTCACGTGGCTCGCACCGCCCGCGAGCCCGGCCTGCCCGTACGACAGCTGACCACCGTGGGTGTTGCAGGGGAGATCGCCGGCGTAGGTGAGGTCGTGGTCGACGACGAACGGCCCGCCCTCGCCCTTCGCGCAGAAGCCGGCGTCCTCGAGCGTGAGGATCACCGTGATCGTGTAGCAGTCGTACAGGGAGAGCAGGTCCATGTCGGCGGGGGCGACGCCGGCGCTCGCGAAGGCGCGCCCGGCCGACTCGACGATTCCCGTGCGGGTGATGTCGGGGAGCGACACGAGCGACGAGTGCGTGACCTGCTCGCCGAACCCGCGCACCTCGACCGGCGCGTGGGGCGCGGTGCGCGCGACGTCGGCCCGGGCCACCACGAACGCCGTCGCGCCCCAGCAGGGCATCACGATCTCGAGCAGGTGGAGTGGGTCGCACACCAGCGGCGATGCGAGCACGTCGTCCTCCGTGATCGGCTTGCCGAAGAAGAGCGACGTCGGGTTCGCGCAGGCGTTGGTGCGCTGGTCGACCGCGACCTTCGCCCGCTGCGCGTCGGTGGTTCCGTACTCGTGCGCGTGGCGGGTGGCCGCGAGCGCGTAGCCGGACGTCGCGCCCATCGGTCCGTACGAGCGATCCCACTGCGCGAGCGGGAGGCCGGGCCAGCTCAGCGGCCGCATCCCGGGGCGGGCGTCGGGCGCTTCGGCGAGCACGCAGAGGACCGCGCGACAGGCGCCGGCGGCGATCGCCGCGGCGGCCCGCCACACCATCCCGGCCGCGGTCGCGCCCCCGAGGTCGACGACGTCGCAGTACGCCGGCCGGATGCCAAGGGAGTCGGCCACCATCGACGCGATGGTGATCGGTGCGCCGAGGAACGTCGGCGCCACGAGGAGGCCGTCGACGTCGGCGGGCAGGAGCGCGGCGTCGAGCATCGCGTCACGGGCGACGCGGGCGATGAAGTCCATCGGGGTGGCGCCACCGGCGTCCCGCCGGGGTGGGATCTCCGCGATCCCGGTGATGGCAGCTGCGGAGCTCAGGGTCGTGCCCTCCGTCGGCTCAGAAGAGGCCCTTGTCGGTCCAGTGGTCCTTGCCCTGGTACTCGAGCACATGCGCCTGGAGCGAGCAAAGCGACTTGAGCCCGGCGAACGCGCTGCCGTCGCACGTGTAGGTGGCGCCGCCGGTGAGGAACATCGGGACCGCCTTCGCGGTCCGCAACGCGGCGGTGGTGCTCGTGGCGTCGACGGTGGTCCCGGCAGGGACGAGCTTCATGGCCGCGGCGAGGTTCATCACGCCGGCGAACCCGGCTTGCGCGTAGATGTCGTCGGGGTCGGCGCCCTTCGCGTACTTCGCCATCGCCTTGAGGTACGCCTTCACGTCGGCGTTCCTCTTGTCGGTGGTGATCGTCTGGCGCACGTAGAGCGTGCCCTTCGACCCGGCTCCGGCGTCGGCGAGCACGTCGGCGTCGGTGCACATGCCCGGGAACACGAACGGCTTGGCCACGTTCAGGCTCGCCTTCAGCTTGATCGTGCTGATGCAACCGGGGCCGGTGAGCAGGCTGATGACGGCGTCGGGGCTCGCCTGGATCGCGGGGGTGATCGTGGCGGTGACGTCGGCCGTTCCCTCGGGGATCGGCACCTCCGCCGGCGCGATGCCGGCCCGCAGGAGGATGGGGGTCGCGTACGCCTTGACCCCGGTGGCCGCGGCCGGGACGTTCACGTAGGGCAGGGCGGCCTTCTTCACCGTCCCGAGCGTCTTGAGGTAGTTGGCCGACGACGAGTAGAGGCCGACGAAGTCGGAGCCGAAGCAGAACGAGGTGAACTGGCCCGAGAGCGTGGTGTTGGTGTTGCAGGTCTGGCCGACGTAGGGGATGCCCGCGGCGGTGAGCGCCGCGAGGTTGTCCGCGGCGGTGCCGGGCTGCACGGACAGGACGGCCGCGGGCGGGGCCGCGATCGCCTTGTCGATGCAGGCCTTGCCCTTCTCCGGTGTCTGGTCGGTGAGGCACTCGTCGACCTGGACGGGTCGGCCCGCGATGCCGCCGGTCTGGTTCAGGTACTTCACCGCCGCGGCGGCGCCCTGGCGGGCCGAGGCGGTGGACGAGGTGGCGTCGAGGTTGACGAGCTGGATCGGGATCGGCGCTCCGGCGGGCTTGGTCGCCGCCCCCGCCGCCCCCGCCGGCCCCGCGAGCGCGCCGAGCACCCCGACTGCGGTGATGAGCGAGGCCACGGCGAGACCAGCCCGTCGACGGCGCATGGGATACCCCTTCGTCACGCGGCCCCCGGCCGCCCCTCGAGCGGCCCCCTTTGTAGTCGCCCAACCCCCCGAACCACGCGCGGTGGCGATCCAACGAGCGCAGCGACGGAAGCCGCCGAGCGAACGCCCGCGGCACGCGTACGGAGCGCAGCGACGGAAGCCGCCGAGCGAACGCCCGCGGCACGCCTTCATCTGATCCCACGGAAGTTCGTGCTCGGAGCCCCGGCTTCGCAATCGGCGTGCGGCAGTGAGCGAGGCCATGGAGGCGGCGTGCCGCAGTGAGCGAGGCCATGGAGGCGGCGTGCCGCAGTGAGCGAGGCAATAGAGCGGAGGTGGCAGGAATCGAACCCACCGGACGGGGATCGCCCGTCCCACTCGTTTTGAAGACGAGGGGGGCCACCAGGCCCCGTTCACCTCCGGGACGGGTCTATCACGCGTCGGGCGAGTCTCGGTCCCCGCCGGAGTCGGGCGCGACGGCGGCCTCGGACGGTGTGTCGGACGTGTCGGACTCGGCGGGTTCCTTGGGCTCGCGGGGGCTGCCCCAGGCGGCGACCGCCTCGGTGACCGCGAGGTAGACGGCGACGATGCCGAGGAGCACCACGATCACGGAGGTGAGGCTGCCGGGGCTCCAGATCGCGAAGAGGCCGAGGACGAGCAGCGCGGCGGCGCGCCACCAGTGCGCGACGCGGGGCTTGCGGGGCGGCTCGGGGAGCCGGGGCGCGAGGATGCCCTCGACCACCGCCCGGGTGCCTTCGGGCCCGCCGGCTTCGGGGCCGGTCGCGGCGGCTTCGGTGGCGGTACCCGCGGACGCGGTTCCGGCGCCGACCGCGACCCCCGCGGTCGCGAGCGCGGGGGCGGGCACCTTCTCGGGGATCTGCGCCTTGGCCCAGCCGACGCCGCGGCCGAACGCGTCCTTCACGCCGGCCCAGCCGCCGTGGCGGTCGGTCCAGCCCGCGCCGAGCCCTACGAGGAGGCCGAGCACGGCGAAGAAGACGCCCTGGAGCACGAGCCCCCGGGTGATGACCTTGTAGGCCGCCTGCGCCGCGTCCGAGTACTCCTTGCGGTCGGCGAACGAGCCCGTGAGCCATCGTCCGGTGCGCACCACGATGAGCGAGAACACGAAGAACCCGAGCATCACCCAGCCGGTGAGCGCGAGCGTGCGCCAGCGGCGCGGCGACAGCCAGAGTGCGGCGGCGAAGAACACGATGGTCGCGATCGTGAGCCCGACCACTGCGGTCTCGACGGCGTTGGTGATGTCGTAGACGGTCTGGAGCTGGGTCTTGTCGAGGATCGTGATCTGCAGCTTGTTGCCGCTCGGGATCTCCTCGGCGAGGCTCGGTGCGATCGGTTCTATGGCGTTGCGCACCTCGTCGACGGTCGTCCCCAGGTTCAGCACCGCTTCGCGTGCGCCGCCGCCGACCACCGCCTCGTGCAGCCGGAGCACTGCGGCGTCGAAGATCGTCTCGAACTGGCTGCTCGACAGCACGCCCTCGACGATGTTGGTGATGAACGGCTGCGCGATCCGGAGATCGCGGCCCGACGCGTCGGAGATCTTGTCGGTGATGGCCACGGCGAGCGCGTCCTGGACCTTCGGCTGCTCGAGGATCTGGCCGGCCTTGTCGCTGAACCGCTCGGAGTCGAGGAAGTACCGCTTCGCCCACCAGCCGTAGCCCGAGAGCAAGAGCAGGACGACGGTCAGGACGACGAGGACCGACGCACCGATTCGGCGGGTTCGCTGCATCGGCGGAGTCTGGCAGAGACGTTGGGGCGATGTCGGGACTCAGGCGCCGGGGATCACGACCGGGAGCGGTTCCGGCGCCGGTTCCGGTTCGGGCGCGGGTTCCGGGGTGAGATCGCGATCGCGCCCGCGTCGGCGCCACAGCAGACCCAGGACCACGCCGAACAGGAACCCGCCGACGTGCGCGGCCCACGCGATCCCGGATTCGCCGGAGATCAGCAGGAGCTGCAGCACGAGCCACGTGAGCAGCAGCCAGAACGCCTGCACCTTCCGCAGCAGCATGGGCCCGAAGAAGATGATCGTCTTCACCCGGTTCGCGGGGTAGCACACGAGGTACGCGCCCATCACCGCCGCGATCGCACCCGACGCGCCGATCATCGGCACGGTCGAGTTCGGGTCCGACAGCACGTGCGCCATGCTCGCGATCACTCCACCGACGACGTACAGCAACAGGTACCGCCACCGGCCCCACCGGTGCTCGATGTCGTTGCCGAACACCCAGAGGAACAGCAGGTTCCCGAAGAGGTGCTCGGGCGATCCGTGGAGGAACATGGACGCGAGGAGCCCGAGGT
Organism: Acidimicrobiia bacterium; assembly: GCA_041659105.1. GTDB lineage: Bacteria > Actinomycetota > Acidimicrobiia > IMCC26256 > PALSA-555 > CAIUKV01. The sequence continues at coordinate 32,873 of JBAZYX010000005.1, read as the reverse complement.
ACACGATCTTCCCGGCGCTGTGGCGGCGACCGCCACGATCGCTGCACGCGCTGGCGTCGCCGAAGTCGAACGTGTCGCGGAACTCGCGCTCGGTGAGCGGCCGTCCCTTCACGATCTCGCACGGGATCGCCGCGTTGTCCACCAGGAACTGCAGCTCGTCCTGGTTCACCAGCTCCAGGCCCGGCGAGAAGAAGTGCTCCGTCGTGATGCGGGTGGGCTGGATGGCGAAGAACACGACGACGCAGATCGTCATCAGGATCACCGTCACCAGCGGGAACCGGCGGACGGGCGTCTCGTCGGCGATGGGGATCACGAGGTGCTCGGGCGCCCGGACGGGTGGGGGGCCGCGTAGCCCGTCCACTGCTCGCCGTCCCACCAGCGGATGCGGCCCGCGTCCCAGGGGTCGTCGTACCAGCCCGGGGTGGGCAACGTCCGTCCGGCGTAGGCGGCGATCGCGGCGGCGCGCCGCTCGTTCGCCGCACGCGCGGCGTCACGCAGCACTCCGACGAGCTCGTCGCGCCGGTTCGTCCCCACCGAGACCCAGCACTTCTTCGTGCCGTCGGTGCCGTGGACCCCGATGCTGTCGTGCGTCCAGAACGGGTTGCCGCCGAGGTAGCGGGGGCTGAACACGCGCCACGGCCGCGGGTTGGTGGCCCGGCCGACCTCGTCGAGGTCCAGGGCGGTGAGCCGCAGCGATCGGTTCCCGACCCAGATCCGTTCGGAGTCGACCCGGATGCGGGTGCGGGCGTACCGGCCCACGTTCACGAACCAGGCGAGGATCGCGATCGGGATCACGAACACGCTGAGCGTGAAGAGGGTGACCACGCAGATGACGAGGAGCCACCACCACGCCCGACCGCTCGGGCGGAGGCGCTCCTCGTAGAGGACCGGCGGCTGCCAGATGCTCATGCGCGGGGTACGATGCGGTCCGAGCCGGCACCGATTCGACGATCGGCTCGACGACCTGCGGGAGAACCGATGAAGAAGCTCCTCGTCCTGTTGATCCTGGTTGCCATCGGTGTGGCCGTCGCCAAGAAGGTCCGCGACGCCTGAGCGAGGGTCTTGACCCCGTGCACCACGGGCAATAGGTTGCCCGGCTCCGGCCCCTTCCGCACGGATCGGCCGGAGCATTCGGGCCTTCGGCCCCCGGCGCCGGCGCCGCGCGTGACCTGAGCGCCGCTTCCTCCGTGCTTCCCCGGCACCTTCCGTCGCCTCGCGACGGACGCCACCGGGAGGCACACCGTGCTCCTTGCTCTCTGGTCCCCCAAGGGGGGCTCCGGCACCTCGGTCCTCGCCGCCGCCTGCGCCGCGGCGCTTGCTCGGCAGGGGTCGTGTCGACTCGCCGATCTCGCGGGCGACCAGCCCGCGATCCTCGGCCTCGGTGCGGATCCCGAGACCGGGCTCGCCGACTGGCTCGCGACCGGTGCCGACGCGCCCGTCGAGGCGCTCGACCGGCTCGCCATCGAGGTCGCGCCCGGCCTCGAGCTCGTCCCGCCGGGCGCGCCGCGACTGCTCGCGCCCGCCGCAGCGGCGGAGGCCGGCGCGGCGCTCGGGGCCGCGTTGCACGCGACCGGACGGCCGTGCGTGGTCGACGCCGGGCGTGCCGATCTGCCCGCGAGCCGGATGGTCGTGGAGGTCGCCGACTGCTCGGTCGTGGTCGTCCGGGGCTGCTACCTCACGCTGCGCCGCGCGGTCCACGCGCCGCTCACCGCCCGGGCCACGGGCATCGCGTTCGTCGACGAGCCGGGCCGATCCCTCGGTGTCGCGGAAGCGCGCGACGTCCTCGAGCTCCCGGTGCTCGTGCGCGTGCCGGTGCGTCCGGCGATCGCCCGTGCGGTCGACGCCGGGGTCCTCGCGGTCCGACCCCCGGAGCCGCTCGCGCGTGCCGCGGCACGCCTCGTCGACCGGCTCGAGCGGATGCACGCGTCGTCCCGCGGCCTCGCGTGAGCGTGCCCGCGGTCGTGCCCGGACGCGAGACGCCGTCCGATTCCGAGCTGAAGCGACGCGTCCACGCCCGGCTGCTCACCGACGCGGCCCGTGACGCCACGTCGGCCGGTTCCACCGAGCGCGACGCCCCCGCCTTGCGGCGTGCCCTCGCCGAGCTCCTGCGGGTCGAAGCCCCGCTGCTCACGGCCACCCGCCACGACCTGCTCCTCCACCAGCTCGTCGACGAAGTGACCGGGCTGGGGCCGCTCCAGCCCCTGTTCGCCGATCCCGCGGTCACCGAGGTAATGGTCAACGGTGCCGATCGCGTCTACGTCGAACGGTTCGGGCGCGTCGAGCGCGTGCCCGTACCGCTCGACGCCGACACCGCGCTGCGGCTCGTCGAGCGGGTCATCGGGCCGCTCGGGCTGCGGCTCGACCGGTCGTCGCCGATCGTCGACGCGCGCCTGCCCGACGGATCTCGGCTGCACGCCGTGGTCCCGCCCCTCGCCGTCGACGGCCCTTGCGTCACGATCCGTCGCTTCGCGACCGACGGCGTCGGCCTCGACGCGTTCGGCGTCACGCGCACCGCGGCGGCGTTCCTGCGTTGGGCCGTCGTGCACGGAGCGAACGTGGTGGTGTCCGGCGGAACGTCCGCGGGCAAGACCACCCTCTGCAACGCGCTCGCCGGCGCGATGCCGCCGGCCGACCGCGTCGTCACGATCGAGGAGACCGCCGAGCTGCGGCTCCCCCTGCCGCACGTGGTTCGGCTCGAGGCGCGCCTGCCCAACGCCGAGGGCGCCGGCGGTGTGCCGGTCCGCGCGCTCGTGCGCGCCGCGCTGCGCATGCGCCCCGACCGGCTGATCGTCGGCGAGGTGCGCGGCGGCGAGGCGTTCGACCTCCTGCAGGCGCTCAACACCGGTCACGACGGCTCGCTCACCACGGTGCACGCGAACGGAGTCGAGGCGGTCGTCGACCGGCTCACTGCGCTCGTGCTGATGGCGGGGGTCGGCGTCCCCGCGGAGGCCGCGCACCTCCAGATCGCCGAGGCGATCGACTACGTCGTGCACGTCGTACGCCGCGACGGCCGCCGCCGCATCCAGACGATCGCCGAGGTGACGCGTCGAGAGGTCGGAACGGGGGTGGTCCCGCTGTTCGAGTGGTCCGACGGCGCGCTCGCTGCGGTGGGTGTGCCGTCCCGCCGGTCCCGCCGGCCCGACGCGCCGGTGCCCGACCCGCGCTGGTTCCGGTGTTGAGACTGGCGGCTGCGGCCGCGGCCGGGGGCACCGCTGCGGTGCTCGGACGCCGGGCATGGCGGGAGCCGTCCCGCGCGCGGCTGCGGGCCGCGCGCGTTCGTTCGCGGTGGCGCCTGCCGGTCGCGGTGCGGCGCCCCCTCGGCCGCGCCCTCCACGACGCCCAGCTCGCGGTCACGCCGGAGGACGCGGTCGGGATGGCCATCACCGCGGTGCTGGTGGCCGGGCTCCTCGCCGCCGCGTTCAGCGTTGCGCTCGCTCCGGTGGCGGCACTGGGGGTCGCGGTTGCCGGGCCGGTCGGTCTCGTGCTCGCTCGTGGACGCGGGCAGCGCCGCTTCGTGGCGGCGCTCCCCGCGTTCGTGGAGCTGATGTCGGCGCGTCTGCGCAGCGGGCACACGGTGGCCACGGCCCTGGCCGACGCCGGCGCCCGGTCCGACGTGGTGGCGCCCGACGTGCGTGGGCTGCTCCAGCGCATGGAGCTCGGAGAGCCGCTCTCCGGCGCGCTCGCGTGGTGGGCGGAGGAGCGCCGACTCGACCCCGTCCGTGCCGTCGCCGGGTCGCTCGCCGTCGCGACCGAGACCGGGGGTGCGGCAGCCGACGCGCTCGAGGGCCTGGCCCGCTCCTTGCGCGACCAGCTCGGTGCCCGTGCGGAGGCCGCGTCCCTGTCGGCGCAGGCGCGGTTGTCGGCCTTCGTGGTCGGGCTCGCCCCGATCGCGTACGTCGTGTTCGCTTCCGCAGTCGATCCGCATGCGGCGAGCGCGCTCGTCACGTCGACCACCGGCCGGCTCTGCCTCGTCCTCGGTCTCGCCCTCGACGCCCTCGGCGCGCTGTGGATGCGCCGGATCGCCCGGAGCGAACCGTGATCGTCGGCTTGCTCCTCGGGAGCGCGTGGGGGACGGCGGTCGCGGTGCCGTTCCTGATCCGCGGTCGATCCTCGAGTACCCGTTCGCGCGCGACCGGGCTGCGTCCTGCGCGGTCGGGTGCCCTCGCCGGGAGCGTCGCCCGAGGACGGGACCGGCTCCACCTGGGAACGTGGAGCGGAAGCGTCGCACGCGTCGTCGGCGCGCCGTTCCGGCGTGCGCGTCAACGTGAGCACGCGCGTGCCGTCGAGCGGGCCGTGCCGCTCTCGCTCGACGTGCTGACGATGGCCGCGCGCGCGGGCTACACCCCGCGGCTCGCGCTCGCGACCACCGCGCGGTGGAGCCCGTCGGTGGTGGGCACGGTGCTCGCGACGGTCGAAACCCGGTGTCGGCTCGGATCGTCGCTCGCCGACGCACTCGACGACATCGGTCGCGTCGAGCCGGTGTTGCGTGATGTCACCGACGCGCTCGCGGTGGCCGAGCGCAGCGGAGCCCCGATCGCCGACCTCCTGGCGCGCCTCGCCGAGGACGCGCGCGTCGCTCTGCGGCGGCGGTCCGAGGCGCACGCGCGCCGGGTCCCGGTGCGGCTGCTCTTCCCCCTCGTCTTCCTCGTGCTCCCCGCGTTCGGCCTGCTGACCGTCGTTCCGGCGTTGGCGGCAGGCCTGCGCAACTCCTGAGGAGGGTGTGATGACAACACTGTTGGCACGGACACACGTGATGACCCACGACCTGCGTGAGCGCGTCGTCGGGCGGCTGGCCCGGCGAGCGGCCGACGCCGCCGGTCAGACGACGGCGGAGTACGCGCTGGTGATCCTGGGTGCCGCGACGGTGGGCACGCTGCTCATCGCGTGGGCCACGAACAGCCACGCGATCGGCAAGCTCTTCGACGAGGTGGTCGGGAAGATCCTCCCGTGATCCAGTCGCAGGGCCGGGCTCTCCGCACACGCGGGGAGCCCGGCCAGGCGACGGTCGAGTTCGCGCTCGTCCTGCCGCTGCTGATCATGGCGATGCTGGCGGTGATCCAGGTGGGCCTGCTGGTGCGGGACCACCTGGCGGTCACCCACGCCGCCCGTGAGGCGGTGCGGGAGGCGAGCGTCGATCCCGACCCCGATCGCGCGGTCGCGGCGGCTCGCCGCACCTTGCCGGGCGCGGACGTGGAGGTCTCGTCCCGTCCCGCCGTGGGCGAGCCGATCTCGGTCGAGGTCTCGTACCGTTCGGTCACCGACGTCCCGCTGGTCGGTGTCCTGTTCCCCGATCCGGTGCTCCGGAGTCGCGCGGTGATGCGGGTGGAGCGGTGAGCGTGACGGCCCGCCGGGCCGAGCGCGGCTCCATGGCGGTGGGCATGCTCGCGGTGTTCGTCGTGGGGATGGTGCTGATGCTCGGAGCAGCCCGGGTCGGCGCGGCGTTGCTCGGCCGGGCCCGGGCCGAGACCGCGGCCGATGCCGCGGCGCTGGCGGCTGCCGACGCGCTCGCGCTGGGTGCGACGGCGGAGCAGGCCGTGAGCGATGCCGGGGCAACCGCCGCCGACAACGGCGCCCGGCTGGTCGATTGCGAGTGTGCAGGGCCGGTCGTGGTCGCGACCGTCGAGGTCGATGTCCCGGTGGTCGGCCGCGTCGCTCGGGTCAGCGCGAGCGCCGAGGTGCGCGGCCTCGTGGTCCCCGCTCCCTGACGGCAACGCGCGCTGGGCGCGTCGGGTCAGTGGCTCTGGAGGATCGCGTCGTCGGCGAAGTCGGCGAACAGGTCGCGCGCGGCGGGAGTGAGCGCGAGGTTCGTGCCGTTGCCGGAAGCACCCGTCGGGACCACCACGTTCTTGATCCGCGCGGGGTCGAGCGACAGGGCCAGGCGACCGAGGTCGTACATCTGGGTCAGGTCCATGTTGTCCGTACGCACGTGGCGGGCCAGGATCGACACGAGCCGCGCGGTGCCCGCGGCGCCGGGGTTCTGGCCCCGCAGCGTGGACAGCGCGGCGATGATCGCCTTGCCCTGGTTCACGGTGCGCTGGCGGTCGCCCTCGGCCGGGTAGCTCTTGCGGTCACGGCTGTACGCGAGCAGCGAGTCGCCCAGCATCGTGTACGTGCCCGGTGCGAACTCGGTGCCGGAGTCGTGGTCGAACATCGGCTCCGTGACCTCGATGTTCACGCCGCCGATCTCGTTGACCATCGCGACGAACCCGGGGAAGTTCGTGGTGATCGCGTACGAGATGTTGATGCCCATCATGCGGTCGAGCTGGTCGACCGTCGCGGGCAGCCCGCCGGTCGCGTGGAACGCGTTGATCTTCCCGCCGCTCGGCGCTTCGGTGTCGCGGGGGACGTCGATCATGCTCGCGTCGCCGGTGGCGGGGTTCACGCCGATCACGTGCATGGCGTCGCCGAGGCCGGGGTCGGCATCGGTGCGGCCGTCGTTGCCGAGCACGAGCACGTAGAAGGGCGCGTCGGGCGCCTCGGTGAAGCTCGCGGCCGATTCCACCCGGTGCACGGTGAACCACGTGGCGGCGTGGGCGGGCTGCGGTGCACCGAGCGCGAGCCACGCGGCGGTGAGCGCGCCGGCGAGCAGGAGGCCGGTGAGCGGGATGATCACGAGCAGTCGGACGATCGGGTTGCGCATCACTTGGCCACCGACCCCGGGGTCGCGGCCGGCGCGGTGGCCGCGCCGGGGGTGACGGGTGTGGTCGTGGCGGTCGTCGTCGGGCCCAGGCCCTTGCCGAGGCGGTCGACGAACAGCGTGTACCCGCTGATCTTCCAGGTGCCGTCGGCCGGGGTGAGCACGAGCTCGCCGTTGCGCTTGATGGACATCTTGCCCTTGGCCGTCTTCGTGGTGGTCGTGGCGTCGAGGTTGGCGGTCACCACCACGACCTTGCCGTCGCCGTCGGCGAGGCCGGTGAGCTTCACGGGCGCGGCGTTCACGACGATCTTCGAGACCGACTTCGGCAGCCCCTCGTCGAGCAGCACCGTGCGGTCGGGGCCGGTGAGGCGCGCGGCGACCGAGGGAGCGAGCGCGGCGGACAACGCCGTCGGGTCGGCCGATCCGGTCTGCAGCGGCTTGACGGTGGCGGCGTTCACGTAGCCGAGCAACGTCGCCATCACCTGGTCGCGCACGTCGTCGGGGAGCGCCTGCGGGTCGTTGCCGACCTTGTAGACGGTGAGGTCGCCGGCGCTCATCTTCACGACGGGCTTCGGCTTCTTGGCGGCGCCGGCGGGGGAGGCCGTGACGCCGACGGCGACCATCGTGGCCGCGGCGAACGCGAGAAGTGCCGCGCGTCGGACGCGCGACACCCTGGTCTTCGACTCGGGCATGGCGGTCAGAGTACGAGTCGGTCCCCGAGGTTTGGTGTCACCCCTCCCGGCGCTAGCGTGGCCCGCGTGGCGTTCCGCAAGGCCGTGCACCGACTCACCACCCCGGTCGACCAGCTCGACCGCGAGGAGCTGTCCGAGTTCTGCCAGGCGCGGGGATTCACCCCGATCAGCCGGGTCGAGCCCCGCCGCCGCGTGTCCACGGGCGGCGAGGTGCGGTCGGTCCGGATCGTGCCCCGGGCGGGCGCGCCGGCACTCGAGGTGACGTTCTCCGACGGCCAGGCCTCGGCCACCGCAGTGTTCCTCGGGCGGCGCAAGATCGCCGGGATGGCCCCGGGCCGGAAGATCTCCGTCAGCGGCACGGCCGCCCGCAGCGGCAAGCAGCTGTTGATCTACAACCCCGATTACACGTTCCTCGGCTGACTGGCCCGGCCGGGCCGGGCACGGGTCAGGTGCCGGTGAGGATCCGGCGCATCGCCTCTTCGGACTCGGGGGTGACGAGGGCGAGCACTTCGTCGCGCGACTCGAACACGGTGTCGCCGCGGGGCATCACCACGTGCTCCTGGCGCACGACCGCGACGATCGTGGCATCACGCGGGACGGCGATCTCGTGGATGGCCTTGTCGATCACGGGCGAGTCGTCGGCGAGCGTGACCTCCACCAGGCGGACGTTGCCGCCCTCGAACTGGAGGATCCGCACGAGCCGTCCGACCGTGACCGCCTCTTCCACGAGCGCAGTGATGAGGTGCGGGGTCGACACGTAGAGGTCGACGCCCCAGTTCTCGTTGAAGAGCCACTCGTTCTGCGGGTGGTTGACCCGTGCGATCACGCGCGGTACCGCGAACTCCGACTTCGCCAGCAGCGACACGACGAGGTTGTCCTCGTCGTCGCCGGTGGCCGCGACCACGACGTCGCAGCGGTCGAGGCCGGCGTCGGCGAGCGACGTGACCTCGCACGCGTCGGCGATGTACCACTCGACGCCTTCGGCCACCTCGGCGCGCTCGCGGATCTCGGCCTGCTGCTCGATGAGGAGCACCTCGTGACCGGCGGCGAAGAGGTCGTTGGCGATGAACGAACCGACGTTGCCGGCTCCGGCGATCGCGACGCGCATCAGTGATCCGGTCCTTGGTCGAGACGGTGGCGGAGGTCGTCGAGGGCGTTGACGTCGGAGACGAACAGCAGGACGTCACCCTCCTGGCCCATCACGGTGGGCGACACGATCTGGGCTCCGCCGAGGCGCGAGACCGCGGTGAGCCAGAACTTGCCCGGCTCGTTCAGCTCGGCGAGCTTCTTCCCCGCCCACGTGGCGGGCAAGTTGAACTCGAGCAGGCACACCTTGCCGCTCGCGTCCACCCAGTCGTGGGGCTGCTCGGTGCTCGGCAGGAGGCGGCGCAGCACCTGGTCGGTGGTCCACGACACCGTCGCGACGGTGGGGATCCCGAGGCGCTGGTAGATCACGGCACGCCGCGGGTCGTAGATGCGCGCGACGACGCGTTCGATGCCGAAGTTCTCGCGCGCGATGCGGGCCGTGAGGATGTTGGTGTTGTCGCCGTTGGTCACGGCGGCGAGGGCGCCGGCGCCCTCGATGCCGGCCTCGGTGAGGTCGTCGCGGTCGAAGCCGAGCCCGACGATGGTGCGGCCGTTGAAGCCCGGCGGCAACCGCCGGAACGCACGGGGGTTCTTGTCGATGATGGCCACGGTGTGATCGGCCTTCTCGAGCAGGCTCGAGAGCTCGGTTCCCACCCGACCGCATCCCACGACGACGACGTGCACAGCACCCTCCTCGGACGCCGGGATGCTAACGGGGTTCCCCGCGCTGCCTGCAACGAGCCCGACCCTGAAGCGCACCTCGGGTTGCCGAGGTCGTGCGCGATGGGGAGACGGTGGCAGAGTGGGGCGGCGATTCGGCCGCGGGAACCGGTGGGGAGAGGCAATGCTGGAAACGGTCAAGCGGCTGCTCGTGGGTCGCCCGTTGGCTACGACCGAGCAAGAGCACCAGCGCATCCCCAAGACCATCGCACTGGCGGTGTTCTCGTCCGACGCCATCTCCTCCACGGCGTACGCGACGGAGGAGATCCTCTTCGTCACCGCGTTGGGCACGTCGAGCCTCGCGCTCGGGCTCAACACGCTGATCCCCATCGCGATCGCCGTCGCGACGTTGCTCACGATCGTCGCGTTCTCGTACCGCCAGACGATCTTCTCCTATCCGAGCGGCGGCGGCAGCTACGTGGTGAGCCGCGAGAACCTGGGTGAGATGCCGTCGCTCGTGGCCGGCGCGTCGTTGCTCGTCGACTACATCCTCACCGTCGCGGTGTCGATCTCCGCCGGTGTCGCCGCGATCATCTCGATCCCCACGTTCCACAGCCTGGAGCAGCACCGGGTGCTGCTCGGCCTCGGCTTCATCGCCCTCATCACGGTCGCGAACCTGCGCGGCATCAAGGAGTCGGGGAAGCTCTTCTCGTTCCCCACGTACCTCTACATCGGGATGCTGTCGGCGCTCGTGTTCTACGGGCTCTTCCGGATCTTCTTCGGGAACGACCCCGGCCACGTCCCCCTGAACGATCCGGGGTGGGACGGCGCGGTCACCGGCGGGTCGTTGAGCCTGTTCCTCATCCTCAAGGGCTTCTCGTCCGGCGCGGTCGCGCTCACCGGGGTGGAGGCGATCTCGAACGGGGTGCCCGCGTTCCGCCGTCCGGAGTCGAAGAACGCGGCCAACACGCTCGTCTGGATGGCCGTCATCCTCGGAACCCTGTTCTTCGGGGTGTCGATGCTCGCGCACCACCTCCAGCCCTACCCGAGCGAGAAGCAGACGGTGATCGCCCAGATGGGCCTGCTGATCTTCGGCAACGGCGCGATCTTCTTCGTGCTCCAGGTAGCCACCGCGCTCATCCTGACCCTCGCGGCCAACACCGCCTACGCGGACTTCCCACGACTCTCGTCGATCATCGCCCGCGACGGCTACCTGCCGCGGCAGCTCGCGAACCGCGGCGACCGCCTCGTGTTCTCCAACGGCGTGATCTTCCTGGCCGGCGCCGCGGCCTTGCTCCTCATCGCGTTCGGGGGCGTCACCAACGCGCTGATCCCGCTCTACGCGGTCGGCGTGTTCACCTCGTTCACGCTCTCCCAGGCCGGCATGGTGCGCCACCACCAGAAGGAGCGCGAGCCCGGGTGGAAGTTCGGCGCCGCGGTGAACGGCATCGGTTCTGTCGCCACCCTCATCGTGCTCCTCATCGTGGCCATCACGAAGTTCTCGAGCGGCGCGTGGGTGCCGATCGTGGTGATCCCGTTCATCATCCTCCTGTTCCGGGGGATCCACCGTCACTACGCGCGCATCGAGAAGACGCTGTACGTGGAGCCCGGGTTCCGGCCCCGGCGGATGAACCACACCGTGATCGTGCTCGTGGGCCGGGTCCACCGCGGCGTGCTCGACGCCCTCGCGTACGCGAAGTCGCTCAACCCGAACAACCTCCTGGCGGTCAGCGTCGTGACCGACGAGGAGGAGCAAGAGCAGATCGAGAACCAGTGGCGGGAGTTCGACCTCGACATCCAGCTCGAGACCGTCTACTCGCCCTACCGCGAGCTCACCCGGCCGGTTCTGCGCTTCGTCGACGAGCTCGAGGCCCGCTACGACAACGACATCATCACCGTGCTCATCCCCGAGTTCGTGGTGAGCCACTGGTGGCAGCACATCCTCCACAACCAGAGCGCCCTGATCCTCAAGGGCCGCCTCCTGTTCCGCAAGGGCATCGTCGTCACCTCGGTCCCGTACCACACGGAATAGCTGCGCAAATCGCCCCCAATGGGCCCTCGGACAATTGGACTTTCGGGGGTCGCCCCCCATAGCGTGCCCGCCGCGCCCAGACCGGGCGACAGAGCGCGCGCGTCCGCCGGAACCGGGAACCCCCCGGTGCCGGGGGAGCGCCTTCAAGGGGGCCCTGACCACCTCGCCGGAGATCCCGGATGTGGGCGGTCGCGGCCGAGACAAGGAGCGAGCACCGGATGCAGAGCCTCATCCTCGCGGCGGAGGGCGGGTACCAGAGCTTCGAGCTGACGTCGACCGAGTGGTACTGGCTGATCTTCTGTGCCGCCACCGCGGTCCTGGCGCTCGTCGTCGGCTTGGTGCTCGTGCGCGGCGTGCTCGCGGCCGACCAGGGCACGCCGAAGATGATCGAGATCGCCGCCGCCATCCAGGAAGGCGCGATGGCCTACCTGAAGCGGCAGTTCAAGACGATCGCGATCATCATGGTGCCCGTGGCGATCCTCGTGTTCGCCACCTCGGTCGAGGTGGTCAAGCCCAACGCAGCGATCGCGCTCGGCCGAGGCGAGTCGGGCCTGTACCGCACGCTCGCCTTCGTCGCCGGCGCGGTCCTGTCGGCACTGGTCGGGTTCATCGGCATGTCGCTGGCCGTGCGGGGCAACGTCCGCACCGCGGCGGCGGCCCGCAACGGATCGCTCAAGGGCGCGCTCAAGGTGGCGTTCCGCACCGGTGGCGTGGCCGGCATGTTCACGGTCGGCCTCGGGCTGATCGGCGCCACGATCATCATCATGATCTTCCAGAACACCGCCTCGGCCATCCTCATCGGGTTCGGCTTCGGCGGCTCGCTCATCGCCCTGTTCATGCGAGTGGGCGGTGGCATCTTCACCAAGGCCGCCGATGTCGGCGCCGACCTCGTCGGCAAGGTGGAGCAGGGCATCCCCGAGGACGATCCCCGCAACCCCGCCACGATCGCAGACAACGTGGGCGACAACGTCGGCGACTGCGCCGGCATGGCCGCCGACCTCTTCGAGAGCTACGAGGTGACCCTCGTCGCCTCGATCATCCTCGGCGTCGCCGCGTTCCGGTCGATCGGCATGAACCCGGCCCTCGGGCTCATCTTCCCGCTGATCGCCCGGGCGATCGGCGTGCTCGCGTCGATCGTCGGCGTGTTCGCCGTGCGCGCGACCGACAAGGACAAGTCGGCCATGGCGCCGATCAACCGCGGCTTCATGACCGCCGGTGCCCTGACCGTCCTGGGGACGTTCGCGGTGGCGATGCTCTACGTCGGCAACGAGACGGACGCGGGCAAGACCACGAACGCGGGCTGGAAGGTCTTCGGCGCCGTCGTCATCGGCCTCGTGCTCGCGCAGGTGGTGAGCCACCTCACGGAGTACTTCACCTCGACCGAGCGCGCTCCCGTCCGGGAGATCGCCGAGTCGGCCCGCACCGGCCCGGCCACCACGGTGCTGTCCGGCATCAGCTCCGGCCTCGAGTCCACGGTGTGGGCCATCGTCGCCATCGCCATCGCCATCGGTGCGGCCATCGCCCTGGGCGGCGGCAACATCCAGTTCTCCTTCTATCTCGTGGCGCTGAGCGGCCTCGGCATGCTCGCCACCACGGGCGTGGTGGTGTCGGAAGACACCTTCGGCCCGGTGGCCGACAACGCGGCCGGCATCGCCGAGATGTCCGGCGAGTTCGAGGGTGAGCCGGAGCGCATCATGGTGAGCCTGGACGCGGTGGGCAACACCACCAAGGCCGTCACCAAGGGCTTCGCCATCGGCTCGGCCGTCATTGCGGCGGTCGCCCTGTTCGCGTCCTACATCGAGACCATCGGCGGCGAGCTGAAGCTGAAGGACGCGATCACCGGGAAGCTGGCCGAGGGCTCGGCGCTCTTCACGAACCCGAAGACCCAGATCAACGTCGCCGACCCGAAGACCTTCATCGGCCTGCTGATCGGTGGCTCGATCGCGTTCCTGTTCAGCGCCCTCGCGATCCGGGCGGTCGGTCGTACCGCGGGAACGGTCGTGCAGGAGGTCCGCCGGCAGTTCGCCGACGGCAAGATCATGAGCGGGGAGAAGCGGCCCGACTACGGCCCCGTCATCGACATCTGCACGAAGGCGTCGCTGCGTGAGCTCACGACACCGGCGCTGCTGGCGGTCCTGACGCCGCTCATCATCGGGTTCGGCTTGGGCTATCTCGCCCTCGGCGCGTTCCTCGCCGCGGTGATCCTCACCGGCCAGCTCATGGCCAACTTCCTGTCCAACTCGGGTGGCGCGTGGGACAACGCGAAGAAGTACATCGAGGACGGGCACGAAGGTGGCAAGGGCTCGGAGGCCCACAAGGCGGCCGTCATCGGTGACACCGTGGGCGACCCGTTCAAGGACACCGCCGGCCCGGCGCTCAACCCGCTGATCAAGGTGATGAACCTCGTGTCGCTGCTGATCCTCCCTGCGGTGATCAGCCTGCGCAACGACGACGGTCCCCGCTTCGCCATCGCCGGCGTCTCGCTGGTGATCGTGCTCGTCGCGATCGCGTTCTCGAAGCGCAAGGGCGGCGGGTTCGGTGAGGAGTCCGAGATCCTCGAGGAGATCATGGAAGAGCACGGTCTGCCGGAAGGATCGACCGCGGGCGAGTAGCCGCTGGTCCCCTCCACCGCTCGACGGTCGCCCCGGGGTCCCGACCCCGGGGCGATCCGCGTCCGGGCTCCGGTGTCTCGCGGTGTGGTGCCGGGCTGGGTGGGCTGGGCTGACTGGCTTGGAGGCGTGCACGGGTGACGGGTCTCGTGGTCCTGGTGATGGCCTGCCCGTAGGATCCCGCGGGATCTCGCGTTTCGGCGAGTGTGGATGGCGGGGGTGGGCCATGGGCGGACGGTGGAGCCGGTTGACCTGGGCCGCGGCTCTGGTCGGCGCCATCGCGGCGGGTGCAGCGTCGGGTCCCGCCGCGGCTGAGATCACCCAGAACGGCTGCGTCTTCACCCACACGCGCCATGTCGACATCTTCTACGGGACGTTGATCGACCCGAACGGCCAGACCGTGGTCCAGGCGGTGCATTCGAGTGATCATCTCACCGGGTTACTCGCGGGGCAGTTCTTCAACACGTTCGTGCCCGCGTGGGTAGGCGCCGGTCTGGGCCCGTACGTCGATCTGTCGCTGCTGGACATTCCGTGGGTGGATGCCACCCCCGAAGGCCTCGATGCGGCCGCGGCACTCGATGCGGCGCTGGCCCCGGCGACCCACGGGTTCGCGGCCAACCCGATCGCCGACGACACCGGTGCCGTCCCCGTCGGCGCCGCCGACTACCACCTCGCCGACTGGACCACGAACACCGACCCGACTCCGGAATGCCCGACCCAGGACCATCTCGGGCATGCAGCGGTGGCGTACTTCGAGCGGACGATCATTGTGGGTGCGACGCTCGCACCCCCACCGGTCGAAGTCGCCCCCAACTTCACCGGGTGAGCAGCGCACTCCCGTCGTGCGGTGAGGGGCGGAGCGAGCCTTGCCCACCGACGTGGGACCCGGCAGCATCGCAGCGATGAGCACGCACTACGCCGCCGCGTTCCAGGACCGGATGCACGACAACTTCTGCTTCGGCTGTGGCGCCGACAACCCCGACGGACTCCACCTCAAGAGCCGGTGGGCCGAGCGCGAGGCGGACCTGTCCGTGGCGGAGTGGACGCCGCTCCCAGCGCACGCGGCCGGCCCGCGCCACATCCTCAACGGCGGGATCATCGCCACGCTGCTCGACTGCCACGGCATCTGCACCGCGATCGCCGACGCCTACCGGCGCGAGGGGCGAGACGTCGGGAGCGACCCCGACCTCTGGTACGCCACGGCCTCCATGGCCGTCGACTACCTCCGGCCGGCGCCGATCGCGGCCGAGTGCGCGCTGCACGCCCGGGTCGTCGAGGTGGACGACCGGTTCTCCAGCGTCGAGTGCGAGCTCGTCGCCGACGGCAAGCCGCGTGCCCGCGCCACCGTGCGTGCCGTGCGCGTCCCCGACAGCTGGCGGACGGGCCAGTCGGGTCAGTCGGCGTAGAGCTGGGGCTCGCCGGCGTGGATCTCGATCCACTCGGCGCCGTCTTCACCTGCGGTCCACGCGTACGGCTTGTCGGGGCTGAAGTAGCCCATCCCCGCGCTCGTGACCCGATTGCCGTAGTGCAGCGACCCCCGGAGCACGTACGTGATCTGGTGGGTGCCGTGGCGGTGCGGCTTCACCTGCTCGCCCGGCTGCGCCTCCTCGTGGAACACGGAGAGGCCGGGCGTCTGGAGGATGACCTTCGTCATCAGGTCGCGGCCGAACACGTCGAACAGGTGCTGGCGCTGCTCGTCGGGCATCTCCATGTCGTCGACCATCTGCGCGATCGACTGGGCGGGGATGTCGGCGATCGAGAAGAAGAACGGGCGCAGCTCGTCGTCGCCGGCCACGGTGCTCACTCCCCGTCGAGGAGCTCGTGGAGCTCTTCGGCCTCTTCCGCGGCCTCTTCTGCGGTCGCAGCCCGGCGGTGCTTGCGCCACTCGAGGAACGGCGGGATGAACGAGAGGATGATGATCACGCCGATGATCGGGTAGAGGTACTTGTCGACGCTGTCGGCGCCGATGGCCGATCCGAGCGCGTACCCCGCGAGGGTGATGCCGACGGCCCAGAGGAGCGCGCCGATCACGTTGAACGTGGCGAACGTGCGCCAGCGCATCTCGCCCACGCCGGCGAGCACCGGGGCGAACGTGCGCACCACGGGCACGAAACGTGCGAGCACGATCGTCTTGGGGCCGTGGCCGTCGAAGAAGTTCTTCGTGTGCTGCACGTACTCCTGGCGGAACAGCTTCGCGTCGGGCTTGCGGAAGATCGACGGGCCGACCCGCTTGCCGAACTGGTAGCCGACCTGGTCGCCGAGCACGGCGGCGAAGAACACGCCGAGGACGAGGAACGCGATGTTCAGCTTCCCGTCGTTCGCGAGCAGTCCCGCGGTGAAGAGGAGCGAGTCGCCGGGGAGGAAGAAGCCGATCAACAGGCCGGTCTCGGCGAAGATGATCGCCATCACCGCGAGCTCCCCGTACGGGGACATCGAGTCGATGAGGTGCTTCGGGTCGAGGAAGCTGGCGGCGGAGACGGCCGCGAGCACGGAGTGCAGCACGAAGGCACTGTAGACGGGCGGCCCTTTCGCGCCTCGTCTGGAACGTCGCGCTCGTCGGCGCCGGGGCCCTCCTGGGCTCGCGCTGGGAGGAGGTCGGCAACGTCGTGGCGGTGCTCCAGTGGCTCGTGATCCTCGGGATGTGCGCGCTCGCGGCCTGGTTCGTGTGGACCCGCCTCGTGCGGCCCCGGCTGGCTCGGGCCGGGGATCTCCCGCCCCCCGACTGACCCGTTCCGGGGCGCCGCGGCGGGCCGGCCGCTTGACAGCCTGGCCCCCGGCGTGGCAGCACTCCGGTCCCGATTCGCCGTCTCGCGGCGGGTCCCGACCAGACTGACCGGCCCCGAGCCCGTCTGCTCCACTCCCACCGACTGCTGAGGTGCACCCCGTGGCCAAGCCGCTCGTGATCGTCGAATCACCGGCCAAGGCGAAGACCATCGAAGGCTTCCTCGGTCGCGACCGCGTGACGGTCAAGGCCAGCTACGGGCACGTCCGCGACCTCCCCCGCAGCGCGAAGGAGGTCCCCAAGACGGTGACCAACCCGGTCGTGCGGCGCCTCGGGATCGACATCGACGACCACTTCACGCCGATCTACGTGGTCCCCGACTCGAGCAAGGAGCACGTCCGCCAGCTCAGGGCGGCCCTGAAGGACGCGAGCGAGGTCTATCTCGCCACCGACGAGGACCGCGAGGGCGAGGCCATCTCCTGGCACGTCCTCGAGATCCTCAAGCCCAAGGTGCCGGTCAAGCGGATGGTCTTCCACGAGATCACCCGGGAGGCCATCGAGGAAGCGATCGACAACTCGCGCACCCTCGACATGAAGCTGGTCGAGGCGCAGGAGGGTCGGCGCATCCTCGACCGGCTGTTCGGCTACGAGATGTCGCTGGTGATGCGCCGTCGTGCCGGTGGCGCCACCTCGGCCGGCCGGGTGCAGAGCGTGGCCGCGCGCCTCGTGGTCGACCGCGAGCGGGCCCGAATGGCCTTCCGCTCCGCCGGCTACTGGGACCTCGCCGGCCGGTTCGCGGCGGCCGCCACGGCCGACGATGCCGCGGAGTTCCCGGGCACCCTCAACATGGTCGGTGCGCAGCGCGTGGCCAGCGGGCGCGACTTCGATCCCGACACCGGGCGCCTGCTGAAGCCGGGCGAGGTGGTCCACCTCGACGAAGGCGCCGCCACCACGCTCGCGACCGACCTCGCCGACGTGCCCTTCACGGTGCAGTCCGTCGAGTCGCGGGACACCAAGGAGCGCCCGAAGGCGCCGTTCATCACGTCGACGCTGCAGCAGGAGGCGGGCCGGAAGCTCGGCTTCAGCTCGGCCCGGGCGATGGCCGTCGCGCAGCGGCTGTACGAGAACGGCTTCATCACCTACATGCGCACCGACTCCACGAACCTGTCGTCGGAGGCGGTGAGCGCGGCCCGTTCGGAGATCCGTGAGCGGTTCGGTGCGCAGTTCCTCCCCGACGCGCCGCGGTCGTACCGGGGCAAGGTGAAGAACGCGCAGGAGGCCCACGAGGCCATCCGTCCGGCCGGATCGCAGTTCAAGTATCCCGACGCGATCGCCGCGCAGCTGTCGGTCGACGAGCTCAAGCTCTACCGGCTCATCTGGGAGCGCACGATCGCGAGCCAGATGGAGGACGCCCGCATCCGCCGGGTGACGGTGCGCTACACCGCGACGAGCAGCGCCGGCACCGAGGTCACCTTCCAGTCCACCGGCCAGACGATCGAGTTCGCCGGGCACCGCCGGGCCTACGTCGAAGGCTCCGACGACACCGAGGCCGCGCTCGAGGACCAGAACGTCCTGCTGCCGCCGCTCGCCGAGGGCGACGTGCTCGCGTGCCGCGCCCTCGACGCCGTGAGCCACACCACGAGCCCGCCGGCCCGCTACACCGAGGCCAGCCTGGTGAAGGAGCTCGAGGAGCGGGGCATCGGTCGCCCGTCCACGTACGCGTCCGTCATCGAGACGCTGCTGCGGCGCGAGTACGTGTGGAAGAAGGGCAGCGCGCTCGTTCCGTCGTGGACGGCGTTCGCGAAGATCCAGCTGCTCGAGGGCCACTTCCCCCACCTCATCGACTACGACTTCACCGCAACGATGGAGGAGGCGCTCGACACCGTCGCGCGCGGCGAGGGTGAAGCCGAGAAGTGGCTCCACTCCTTCTACTTCGGCAACGGCACGGCGGGGCTGCGCGAGCTCGTCGACGAGGACCACCTCGCCACGATCGACCCCGCCGTGGTCAACGCCGTGAAGATCGGCGCCGACGCGCAGGGCCGCGAGATCGTGGTGCGGGTCTGGAGCAACGGCGCGACCGTGGAGCGGGGCGTCGAGAAGGGCCCCGTCCCCGCCGACCTCGCGCCCGACGAGCTCACGATCGAGCGGGCCGAGGAGCTCATCGCCCAGGGTGCCGCCGGCCCGCGCGTCCTCGGCGACGACCCCGAGACCGGCCTCACGGTGCTCGCGCTCACGGGTCGTTACGGCCCGTTCGTGCAGCTCGGTGAGCTGGAGCCGGGCACCAAGGGCGAGAAGCCCAAGCGCGCGTCGCTGTTCGCCGACATGACGCCCGAGTCGGTCACCCTCGAGGAGGCCGTCGCGCTGCTCGCGCTGCCCCGCGTGGTGGGTGAAGCCGAGGGCGTGGAGATCACCGCGCAGAACGGCCGCTACGGGCCGTACCTCAAGAAGGGCACCGACACCCGCAGCCTCGAGTCCGAGCGCCAGATCTTCGACGTCACGCTGGACCAGGCCGAGGCGATCTTCGCCCAGCCCAAGCGCCGCGGCCGCGGCGCCCCCAAGCCCCCGCTCGCCGACCTCGGGACCCATCCGGACTCGGGGGCACCGGTGCGCGTGCTCGAGGGTCGTTGGGGGCCCTACGTCACCGACGGCTCCACCAACGCCAGCCTGCCCCGGGGCGTCGCCCCCGAGGAGCTGGACATCGAGCGGGCGGTCGAGCTGCTCCGGGAGCGGGAGGCCCGGGGCCCGTCGAAGCGCCCGACGAAGAAGGCAGCCACGAAGCGGTCGCCGGCGAAGAAGGCCCCGGCCCGGAAGTCCGCGGCCAAGAAGGCCGGCGCCAAGAAGGCCGCAGCGAAGCAGGCCGTCACGGAGACGAACGCCGCGCGCAACGCCGCCCTCGCCCAACAGGCGACCCAGGCGCCCACCTCCGGCGACGTCCCGCCCGCCGGAGACGGGCCAGGCTGAACCCCGGACCTAGGCTTTCCGGAAGGTGAGCAAGGACCAGGCCCCGTTCATCCCGAGCAGCCCCGACGAGGCTCCGGTCCCGCCCGCGACGTTGCGCGTCTTCGGCACGAAGGCGTACTTCCGGCTGTGGCTGGCCCAGGTGATCTCGAGCACCGGCGACTGGATCGGCCTCATCGCGATCCTCGCGATCGCGGCCCGCGTCTCCAACAACTCGGGCGCCGCGGTCAGTCTCGTGATGCTGGCCCGGGTGGTCCCGGGCTTCTTCCTCGCCACGGTCGGCGGTGTGATCATCGACCGCTTCGACCGGCGGCTCGTGATGGTGTTCGCCGACGTCGGGCGCGCGTCGCTGCTGATCCTGTTGCCGTTCGTCAACACGCTCCTCGCGCTCGTGCTCATCAGCTTCGCGCTCGAGATCTTCACGCTGCTCTGGGGGCCGGCGAAGGACGCGTCGGTACCGAACCTCGTCAACCCCGACCAGCTCGCGTCGGCCAACACGCTGTCGCTCGTCGCCTCGTTCGGGACGTTCCCGTTCGCCGCGGTGATCTTCTCGCTCCTCGCGGCGCTGGCCGCTTGGCTCGGCGGGTTCAACGCGCTCCACTCCCTCCAGGTGGACCAGGAGGCGCTGGCCCTGTTCTTCGACGCGGGCTCGTTCCTGTTGTCGGCGATCATCGTGTTCACCCTCCCGATCCCGCGCGGGCGGACGTCCGCGGAGTCCAAGCTGAAGTTCTCCGAGACCGTGCGCGACATCAAGGAGGGTCTGGCGTACATCCGCTACGAGCCGCGGGTGCGCGGGGTGATCGTCGGCCTCGGCCTCGGGCTCATCGGCGGTGGCGCGATGATCCCGCTCGGTCCGGTGTTCGCGCAGCAGGGGATCGGCGGCGATGCCGCGACCTTCGGCGTGCTCATGAGCGCGCTCGGGTTCGGAGCCGCGGCGGGGGTGATCCTGCTGCTGTTCGTCCAGAACAAGATCCCCCGCGAGACGGTGTTCGACTTCGCGGTCATGGGAACCGGGATCTTCCTGATGATCGCGGCCACCCTGTCGGCGCTGTTCCCGGCCGCGCTCGCGGTCGCGTTGCTCGGCGCGTGCGCGGGGACGTCGTACGTCACCGGCTTCACGGTGTTGCAGGAGACCGTGCAGGACGAGATGCGCGGGCGGATCTTCGCGACGCTCTACACCGTGATTCGCATGTGCCTGCTCATCGCGCTCGTCATCTCGCCGCTCTGGGCCGACTTCTGGGACTGGATCGTGAACGACGTCGCCAACGTCGGCATCGTGACGATCGGGCAGGTCAGCTACTCGTTCCCCGGTGTGCGGATCGCGCTCTGGGGTGGCGGGATGATCACCCTCAGCGCCGGCCTCTACGCGCGCTGGACCATGACGCACGCAGACCGCGTGGACGCCGGGGGCTCCGACGTGGCCGGGGATGCCGCCGCGTGACCGCCGTGGCGCGCGGACGGCTGGTGGTGCTCGACGGCTGCGACGGCTGCGGGAAGAGCACGCAGGCGGCGAGGCTCGTGCGGGCGCTCGAGGCGCGGGGCCACGAGGTGCACGCGACCTTCGAGCCCGGCGCGACCGAGCTGGGCCGGGCGTTGCGCGAGCTCCTGCTCCACAGCGACCTCCCGGTGGGGCCGCGGGCGGAGGCGCTCCTCATGGCCGCCGACCGGGCCCAGCACGTGGCCGACGTGGTGGAGCCCGCCCTGGCCCGCGGTGCCTGGGTCGTGAGCGACCGGTTCGTCGGCTCCTCGCTCGCCTATCAGGGTGGCGCCCGCGGCCTCGGGTTCGACGCGATCGCGGCGGTGAACGAGTTCGCGACCGGGGGCCTCGCCCCCGACCTCGTCGTGTACCTGTCCGCGCCGGTCGCGGTGCTGGCCGAACGGCGACGCGGTCCGGCCGACCGCATCGAAGCGGAGGGAGGCGAGTTCCTCGCCGCGGTCGCCGCGGCATTCGAGCGGCTGGCGTCCGACCAGGGCTGGACCGTCGTCGACGCGACCGCCGATCCCGACACCGTGGAGCGCGCGGTGTGGATCGCGGTCGAGACCGCGCTCGCGCCATGAGCATCTGGGACCGGCTCACGGGCCAGGACCGCGCGGCCGCGCTGTTGCAGCGCGCGGCCGAGCGACCGGTGCACGCGTACCTGCTCGTGGGTGCACGCGGGTCGGGCGTGGAGGACGCGGCGCGCTGCTTCGCCGCCGCGCTGGTCGCGCCCGACGACGACCGCGCGGCCGACCTCGCCTTGCGGGGGATGCACCCCGACATCGTCGAGTTCGAGCCTGAGGGCGCGGGCTACCGCGTCAACGAGGACGTGCGCCAACGGATCATCCCCGAGGCGTCGCGCAGCCCGATCGAGGGTGCGCGCAAGGTGATCGTGCTCTACGAGGCCGACCGCCTCAGTGCGAACGCAGCCGTGTCCGCGAACGCGCTGTTGAAGACGATCGAGGAGCCGCCGCCGCGCACCGTGATGCTGCTGGTGACGTCGATGCCGACCGAGCTCCCCGAGACGGTCCGGTCGCGCTGTCAGCGTGTCGACCTCGCGCCCGTCGGCGATGCCGCCATCCGCGCCGCGCTCGAGCGCGACGGCGTGCCCGCCGACCGTGCCGCGCTCGCGGCGAGCCTCGCCGGCGGTCAGCTCGGTCGGGCCCGGGCGCTCGCGGGTCCGCTGGCCGACGTCCGTCACGCGTTCGTGGCGGCCGCGGGGCTGCTCGACGGGCGGGCCGGGTCGGCCGTGCAGGCCGCGGAGTCCCTGGCCGAGACGCTCAAGGCCGCGGTCACCGCGCTCGAGACCCGCCAGGCCGAGGAGGCCGAGGCGCTGCTCGAGGAGCTCGAGGCCGCGGGCTACCCCGACCGGTCGCGGGCGACCCTGGTGAACCGGCTGGCGGAGCGGCACAAGCGCGAGCACCGCGCCGCCCGCCGGCGGACCCTCGGCGAGGGGGTCGCCGCGCTCGAGACCGTCTACCGGGACGCCCTCGCCGGGCCGGACGCGCCGGTGCGCAACCTCGACCGACCGCCGCTCGCGCTCGACCCGGCCGCCGCGGCCGCCGCGCTCGACGCCTGCCGGTTCGCCCGGGAGTCGCTCGAGCGCAACCCGAACGAAGGCCTCCTGCTCGAGCGGCTGTTCGTCCATCTCCCGGCCGCCCGCGTGGTGGGCGTCGCGGCGAACGGCTAGGAGAACCGGGGTCGTCGCGGAATACACTGCCCGTCCCCCGCCGGGATAGCTCAGTCGGTAGAGCAGCTCACTCGTAATGAGCAGGTCAGGAGTTCGAATCTCCTTCCCGGCTCCACACCCTTCCCTTCGGTCCCTCCGCCGCACGCTGGAGCGCACCTGCTCGCGATGGGGTCATGGGCCGAAGGACTCTTACGCAGGCCCGACGCGCACGGGCATGCTCTCCCCACCGGCCGGGTGAGGGAGAAGACCGTGACAGACACACGAGGTCAACGCGACGCCGGCTCAGGTGCATCGACGCAGCCACCGCCGTGGGACCGGGGTGAGTTCAAGTTCTGGGTCGGGGCGCTGTCCGCGTTCGTGGTCCTCGCGCTGATCCTGTCCGTGGTGGCCATCGCGGTGGCCCGACCGCGCGACACCGTGGCGGCCTCCGGGAGCGGGAAGTCGGGGCAGGCCGTGGCTGCGTTCCCGGGCCAGAAGATCAACTTCGCGACCGACCCGGCTGCCGACTTCCGAGCGCGCGACCCCAAGGCTCCGGTCGTCGAGACCGGCACCGTGCACCGCATCACGCTCGAGGCCACCGAGAAGGACCTGGAGATCGCGCCCGGGGTGCTCCAGCGGATGTGGACCTTCGGTGACACCGTGCCGGGACCGGTGCTGCGCGGCAAGGTCGGCGACACCTTCGAGATCACGCTCGTGAACAAGGGCTCGATCCAGCACTCGATCGACTTCCACGCGAGCAAGGTCGCCTGGAACGTGGAGATGCGTTCGATCGACCCGGGGCAGAGTCTCGTCTACACGTTCGTCGCGCAGAAGTCGGGCATCTTCATGTACCACTGCGGCACGCCGCCCGTGCTGCACCACATCGGCAACGGCATGTACGGCGCGCTCATCATCGATCCCCCCGACCTGCAACCGGTCGACCACGAGTTCGTGATGGTGCAGTCGGAGCTCTACACCGCACCCGAGGGCGAGGTCGCGCAGCTCGAGAAGATGCTGGCCGAGCAATGGGACGGCGTCGTCTTCAACGGCTACGTCAACCAGTACAAGTTCGACATGATCCGGGTCGAGCCCCACGAGCGGGTCCGCGTCTGGGTGCTCGACGCGGGGCCGTCGGAGAACTCGTCGTTCCATGTCATCGGCACGATCTTCGACACCGTCTACAAGGAGGGGACGTACCTGTTGCGTCCCGGGCCACAACAGGGTGGGTCCCAGGCGCTGGACCTCCAACCCGCGCAGGGGGGCTTCGTCGAGTTCACCTTCGACGTGCCCGGCCTCTATCCGTTCGTGACGCACAAGTTCGCCAGTGCGTCGAAGGGCGCCCTCGGTCTGTTCCAGGCCGGTCAGGTCGCGATGCCGGAGGGCGGCGTGAGCCACTGAGCGGCGACGAGCGCTCGGGTCGGGATGAGTCACCCGAGTGCCTCCGATCCTGGCCCCGCTCGGTCCCGTGACCTACCCTGCGCCCACCTTCACGGGCTGATCGAGGAGCCGACCATGGAGTGGGATCGCGTCGTCGACGTCGTCGTGGTGGGCACTGGTGGTGCGGCACTCGTCGCGGCCACGCTCGCGCACGACGGCGGTGCCGAGGTGCTGGTCGTGGAGAAGGACTCGATGCTCGGCGGCACCACCGCGGTGTCGGGTGGCGGCATCTGGCTCCCCGGCAACCACCACATGGCCGAGGCCGGCATCGAGGACTCGCGGGAGGGCGCGCTCGCGTACATCCGGCGCCTGACCAACGGTCGTGAGCCCGACCCCGAGCTGCTCGAGGTCTTCGTCGACACCGCGCCCGAGATGCTGCGCTACCTCGAGGACAACACCCCGGTGCGCACCCACATCTCGCCGTTGCCCGACTACTACTGGCCGTGGGGGATCCCGGGCAACATCCCGCAGCCGGCGCGTGCGGTGGAGGCCAACCCGTACCCGGTCGGGCAGGAGCTGCCCGAGTGGAAGGACAAGCTCGTCAGCCGCGGAACGCTGATGTCGCTCGGTGCGGCCACCACCCTCACCGAGGACTTCATGCCGCACACCCCCGAGCTCGAAGCCGAGCTCGCGCGGCGGGAAGCCGAGGACATCCGGCCCAAGGGCGCGGCGTTCATCGCGATGCTGTTCAAGGGTCTGCTCGAGCGGGGCGTCGAGACGCTCCTGTCCACGCCCGCGCGCGGGATCCTGGTCGATGACGCGGGCGACGTGATCGGCGTCCGCGTCGAGCACGAGGGCGCCGAGATCGTGATCGGCGCGCGCAGGGGCGTGGTCCTCGCGTGCGGTGGGTTCGAGTGGAACCCCGAGCTCGTGCGGTCGCACATCGGCTACGACGTCGCGCCGCTCAGCCCGCCCAACAACGTGGGCGACGGGCTCGTGATGGCGATGGAGGCCGGCGCGCAGCTCGACAACATGACGTCGTACTGGGGCACGCCGGTGATGTTCGATCCCGACATCACGCGCGACGGCGAGCTCGTCCCGCAGTTCGAGTGGGGTCGGGGCGCGCCCTCGTCGATCGTGGTCAACCGCCACGGTCGACGCTTCGCGAACGAGGCGCTCCCGTACAACGACTTCCCGAAGGCGTTCGGCGTCTACGACCCCGACCGCGTCGAGTTCCCGAACGCGGGTCCGGGCTTCCTCGTGTTCGACCAGACGGTGCGCGACAGCCAGCGAATCCTGTCCATGTACCCGGGTGAGCCCACGCCCGAGTGGGTCCCGGTGGCCGACACGATCCGCGGGCTCGCCGAGCGGATCGGCATCGATCCCGACGCGCTCGCGGCCACCGTCGAGCGCTACAACGAGCACGCGGCCCGGGGGGAGGACCCCGACTTCGACCGCCACCGCTACGGCCTGATGTCACCGGGCACGGTGGCCCCGATCGTGGCCGCCCCCTTCTATGCGGTGGCGATCTACCCGGGGATGCTGGGCACCAACGGCGGACCCCGCATCGACCGCAACGGCCAGGTGTGCCGGCGCGGGGGCGGGGTGATCGGAGGGCTGTACGCCGCCGGAAACACCGCGGCGAACGTGTTCGGCTGGGCGTACCCCAGCGGTGGCGGCACCATCGGCAACGGGACCGTCTTCGGGTACCGGGCCGGGCGCCACGTGGCCGCGCAGCCGCCCCGCCCGATCTGACGTGCGGGTGGGAACCGGCGGGGTCGGCTGACTAGTAGTCTCCCGCCCCGGGGGAATGCAGCCGCCGCGCCGGTTCGGGCGTCGGTGGCCGCACAGCGGGCCCACACCGAGGGGCTTGTGTGCGTCGTCATCCCATCTTCCACCGATCCGTCGCGTCCATCGCGCTGCTCCTGCTCGTGGGCGCCGCCGGGCTCGTTCGGGCCGGGCCGGGGTCCGCCTCCACGACCCTGCCCGCGGCCGACCCGGCCCTGCGCTACCCGATGACGATGCCGGTGACCGGCCGGGTCGAGAGCCTGGTGGGCGGCGGGTGCCCGTCGGCCCGCTCGCACTCGGGGGTCGACATCTCGAGCCCGCTTCGGACCGCCGCCGAGATCCGGGCCGCCGAGTCCGGGTTCGCCACCGCCGCCGACACCGGCAACGGGTACGGCACCGCGATCGACATCGTGCACGACTTCCCCGGGGGTCGGTACGTGTCGCGTTACGCCCACCTCAGCCGCGTGCTCGTACCCCCCGGGGGTGCCTGGGTGGCCCAGGGCCAGGTGATCGGGATGATGGGGAGCACCGGAGACGCCCAGATCGTCCACCTCCACTTCGAGGTGCGTGACGGCGCCGGCGCGGTGATCGACCTCAACCCCGCGTTCGGGCCCTGTCGGCGCGACGTCACGGCCGGAGCCCCGATCGAGCTGGACCTCCCCGGCCTCGTGCCGCTCGCGCTGGTGCTCGGCCAGCTCGACGCCGCGAACCGGGCTGCGGGCCTGGTCCTCGACCCGCGTTCACCCGAGGCCGGCGAGTGTCGATACTGGGACCGTGTCGACGACGCGGCGAGCGACTGTGGTGCTGACCCTGACGGTGCTGCTCGTCGCCGCGCTCACGGGCCCCGCCTCGGCACAGGCGCCTGATCCGGACCCCAGGGTTCGGTCCGTCGTCCTCCTCGGCGACTCCGTCGCCGCGGGTGAGGGCGCTCGCGACGGCTACGTCTACACGGACCGGCTCCTGTTCCCGGCGTGGTCGACCGCCGGCCGGGCACGGGGCACGTCCGCGTCCGGCGGGAACGGCGTGGGCACCGCCACCGGCGACGCGTGCGGACGCTCCGACCGTGCCTACGGCGTCCTCGTGGCACGCGACCTCGGCGCGCGGGTCGCGAATCTCGCGTGCTCGGGAGCGTCGTTCGAACGCGGCATGGTGCTCGACGAGCGGTTCGACCGGGCGCGGCCCGACCTCGTGCTCGTGACTGCCGGTGCGAACTCGGTGGCGTTCGAGCGGGCGTTCGCTTACTGCGTGCTCGCGTCGGCCGGGCTGTCCGAGGCGGAGGCCGATCGGATCGCGATCTCGTCGACCGTGCAGGACGCGCTTGCGACCGCGCTGGGCGTGGCGGCGCGGCGCGTGTTCGGCGCGACGAGTCCGAGCGGCCCGCCGTCGTGCACCGAGCAGAACCCGGGCGCGTACCTCCGGACCACCGTGCTCGACCGGGCCGAAGCGGTCGGCGCAAGCGCGCGGGCGTTGGCCGCCGACATCCGCGCGCGTGGTTCCGCGCTCGGCCGGGTGCCCGACGTCGTGTTCACCACCTACGCCGACCCGCTGCCCCGCGCCACCGCGTCGCTCGCGGAGTGTCCCGACGCGGCCGGGCTGGGCGCGGCGCAGCTCGCGTTCCTGCACCAGATGTTCCGGCAGCTCGACGGCACGCTGCGCGACGCGCTCGCGACCGCGCCCGGGGTGACCGTCGCCGATCCGGACGCCGCGTTCAACGGCCATCGGTGGTGCGACGCCGATCCGTGGATCTACGGGCCGTCGATCTTCGTGGCGGACCCCGCGAGTCGGGTGCCTTTCCATCCCACGCCGGCCGGCCAGCGCGCCTTCGCCGACGCGGTGCTCGCGGCGCGTCGGGGTGTTCCCACCGACTGGCGCGGACTCGTCTGAGCGCCGACGACGGTGCCGCGGCGGCGCCGGCCGCGCAGTACGGTCCGCGCATGGACACCGCCGCCATCCGGGCCCGGCTCGACCACCCTGTGATCGACGCCGACGGGCACCTCGTCGAGTTCCTCCCGCTCGTCCGCGACTTCCTCGTGGAGCTGGGCGGGCCCTCGCTCGCGGCCGGGCTCGACCGCCTGCTCGACGGACCCGGGATGATCCGGGGCCTCGACGCGTCGGCGCGGCGCGGCGCGGGCATGTCCCGGACCGGGTGGTGGGGTGTGCCGGCGCGCAACACGCTCGACCGCGCCACGGCGATGCTTCCCGGGCTCCTCTACGACCGGCTCGACGAGATCGGGGTGGACCTCGCGGTCCTGTACCCGACGTTCGGGTTGGTGCCGATGGCACTCGAGGACGACGAGCTGCGCCGCGGCATCGCGCGTGCGTGCAACCGGTACTACGCGGAGCTGTACGCCGAGTACTCCGATCGGCTGCTCCCCGTCGCGATCGTGCCGTCGTACACGCCGGACGAGGCGCTCGAGGAGCTCGAGTACGCGGTCGGGGAGCTGGGCCTGCGCGCGGTGCTCATAGGTGGCCTCGTGCTGCGTTACGCGCCCGGCCGTGAGGGTGATCGCGCCGCGCGCTGGGTCGACGGACTCGGACTCGACTCGGCGTATGACTACGACCCGGTGTGGCGCCGGTGCGCGGAGCTCGGCGTGTCGCCCACGTTCCACTCCACCGGCATCGGCTACGGCAGCCGCACGTCGCCGTTCAACTACGTCGCGAATCACATCGGCAACTTCGCGTCGGGCGCGGAGGCGATGGCGCGCTCGCTGTTCTTCGGCGGAGTGCCCGCCCGCTTCCCCGAGCTGCGCTTCGCGTTCCACGAAGGCGGCGTCGCGTGGGCCGCGTCCCTGTACGCGGACATCTGCTCACACTGGCAGAAGCGCAATCGCGACGCGATCGCGCACTACGACCCGCGCAACCTCGATCGCGCCCGGCTCGAGCAGCTCGTGCGCGAGCACGGCCCGGCTGCGATCACCGACCGCCTCGACCGCCTCGACGAGACGCTCGGGTTCCTGAGCGACCCCGCCGAGGACCCCGCCACCCTCGACGAGTTCGCGTCGGCCGGCATCCACGGGCTCGACGACGTGCAGCGGATCTTCACCGAGCAGTACTTCTTCGGATGCGAGGCCGACGACCCCATGAACGCGATGGCCTTCGACCGGTCGCGCAACCCCGGCGAGGCCCAGCTGCCGGCGGTGTTCGCGTCGGACATCGGCCACTGGGACGTTCCCGACTTCCGGGGCGTGCTGGCCGAGGCCTGGGAGCTGGTGGACGCCGGCCACATCACCCCCGACGACTTCCGGGCCTTCACCTTCGACAACCCGGTGCGGCTCTGGGCGGGGACGAACGGCGAGTTCTTCCGGGGGACGGTGGTGGAGTCCGCGATCGCTTGAGTTCGGGGTCCGGGCGTGCCGATAGTCGTGGATGCGGCTCCGCTTCGTGCTCGTCACCCTGGTGGCGGCGCTCGGGGTGGTGGCCGCGGCCTGCGAACCGCCCCCGCCTCCTCCTCCTCCTCCGGCGCAGCCTCCGGCCCTGAACGTCGAGACCTACGTCGCCGGCCGGTCGATCCCGTGGGACCTCGCCTTCACCCCCGACGGCACGCTCCTCTTCACCGAGCGGGCGGCCGCCGAGATCCGGGTGGTGCGGCCCGACCGGTCGGTGGACGAGCTCGCGGGCGGTGCGGTGGATCTGGTCGCGGTGTTCGAGGGCGGGATGATGGGCCTCGCGGTGGACCCCGCGTTCGGTGCGAACCGCCGCGTCTACGCGTGCTTCCTCTCGAGCCTCCCGGGTGGCGGCGTGCTCGACGTGCGTGTCGCGCGCTTCACGGTCGACGCGGGCTACACCACGCTGGCGAACCGCGCCGACATCGTCACCGGCATGCCGGTCAACTCGACGGGGTCGGCCGGCCGTCACGCGGGATGTCGCCTGCGCTTCGGGCCCGACGGCTACCTGTGGGTCGGCACCGGTGACGCCGCCACGGGTGCGAACCCGCAGAGCCTCGCCTCGCTCGGCGGCAAGGTGCTCCGGGTCGACACCAATGGCGCGACCGCACCGGGGAACGCGTCGGGCGGCGATCCGCGCGTCTACACGTACGGCCACCGCAACGTGCAGGGTCTCGCGTTCCGGCCCGGCTCGGGCACGCCCTACTCGGTCGAGCAGGGCACCGGCTGCGACGACGAGGTGAACCGTCTCGTGGCCGGCGGCAACTACGGGTGGGACCCGGGGCCCGGCTACGACGAGAGCACGCCGATGACCGACCTCACGAAGTTCCCCGGCGCGGTACGCCCCGCGTGGGCGTCGGGCTGTCCGACCGATGCCACGTCCGGCGCCGCGTTCCTGAGTGGATCGCAATGGGGGGACTGGGACGGCGCACTCGTCGTCGCCGCCCTGAAGGCGTCGAAGCTGCACTTCATGAAGCTGAGCGAGGGTGGTGACGCGGTGGTGGAGGACACCGTCACGCTCACCGACCACGGACGCCTGCGCTCGGCGGTGCAGGGCCCCGACGGTGCGCTGTACGTCACGACCTCCAACGGCGGCAACGACGAGATCCTGCGGGTGACACGCTCCTAGCTTCCGCCGGTAGCCTGACGCCGTGGCCGACCAGGCGAACTTCGCCGAGCTCGCGATGCCGTACATGGACGCGCTCTACTCGGCCGCCATGCGCATGACGCGCAACCCGGCCGACGCCGAGGACCTGGTCCAGGAGACCTACCTCCGGGCCTACCGAGGGTTCGGCGGCTTCCAGGAGGGCACCAACCTCAAGGCCTGGCTCTACAAGATCCTCACCAACACCTTCATCAACATCTACCGCGCCAAGAAGCGCCGGCCCGACGAGGTCGACTTCGACGACGCCGAGGACTTCTACCTCTTCCGGCGGCTCGGCGGCCTCGAGGCAGCCCAGGCGGGGAAGACGCCCGAGAGCGAGGTGCTCGAGGCGATGCCGGAGCAGGTGGTCAAGGACGCGATCGAGGCCCTGCCCGAGCAGTTCCGGGTCGCCGTCCTCCTCGCCGACGTGGAGGGATTCTCCTACAAGGAGATCGCCGAGATCACCGAGGTGCCGATCGGCACCGTGATGAGCCGGCTCCACCGAGGAAGAAAGCAGCTCCAGGCACGGTTGTGGGATTTCGCCGTCGAGCGCGGCCTCGTTCCGCAACCGCCGCAAGCTCAATCCACCGAACGGGCGACTGGCTGACCCGAGTGCGCCGCCTGCCGCGGCGCCCACCAGAAAGCGACGATGGACTGCGACGATGGACTGTGAACAGACGATCCGTGAGGTGTACACCTACCTCGACGGTGAGCTGACCAGCTTCCGCCGGTGGCAGATCACCCGGCACCTCAACCGATGCCCACCGTGTCAGCACGGCTACGACTTCGAGGTGGAGCTGCGGCACGTCGTCGCGCTGCGCTGCCACGACGAGGTCCCCGAGGAGCTCAAGCAGCGGATCGCCGAGGCGATCGGGCTGTTCGAGCCCCGGCCCGAGCTCCCCGAGTCCGGGGACTGATCCCGGGCCCCGTCTGCGTATGATGCTCGGGACCGCCACCCGATCTCAGGAGGCCCGGCAGTGAACGTCCTCGCCAACGACCAGTACCAGTGGTTCTGGTGGATCGCTCCGATCCTCGTGGTGAGCACGCTGCTCGTGATCGGGATGCTCTCCGGTGGCTACCTCCGCAAGGTCGTCATCCCGCGCGTCAAGGGTCGCCGGGTCGAGGAATGACGGTCGCCGCGCCGGTCGAACCGCAGCGGGCCCGTCTGCCCGAGCCGATCGACTGGGCGTTGGCGGGCCGGATCGCCCGCCGGGTCGCCGGCCACGACCCGCTCTCGCGCTCCTACCTCGCCGCCTCGCTCGAGTCCGACTTCGCCGAGGTCAGCGCTCAGGCCGAGGCGCTCGTCGCCGACTTCACCGGGTTGGCGTCGCCCACTCCGGCTCGCGCCCTCGTCCTCGACCGCGCCGGCTGGGCCGACGCGAACGTCGCGTCGATGCGCAACCTCCTCGCCCCGCTCACCGAGCGCATCGGTGAGCGGCTCGCCAAGAGCCCGTTCGCGCCCGTCGGGCGCACCGTCACCGCGACGGAGCTCGGCGTGATGCTCGGCTGGTTCTCGCAGCGCGTGCTCGGCCAGTACGACCTGCTCGTCCCCGGCGACGACGACGGCGCGTCCGTCGACGATGCCGTCTACTACGTGGGCACCAACGTGCTGTCGCTCGAGAAGCGCTTCGCGTTCCGGCCGCGCGACTTCCGGCTGTGGATCGCGCTGCACGAGTGCACGCACCGCGCGCAGTTCACCGGCGTTCCGTGGCTGCGGCCCTACTTCCTGTCCCTGGTGGGCGACCTCCTCGGCGCGATCGACCCCGACCCCAAACGGGTCGTGCACGCGCTGCGGACCGCACTCGAGGAGGTGCGCAGCGGGCGCAACCCGCTCGACGACGGCGGGCTCGTCGCGCTGCTCGCCTCGCCCGAGCACCGCGGCACGATCGCGAAGGTGCAGTCGCTCATGACCCTCCTCGAGGGTCACGGCAACCGCGTGATGAACGAGCTCGGCGCGCGCCACGTGCAAGGGCAGGCCCGCATGGCGCGGGTGCTCGAGACGCGCCGGCGCAGCTCGGGCATGACCGGCGTGCTCCACAAGCTCGTGGGGCTCGAGGCCAAGCTGCGCCAGTACGAGGTGGGTGAGGCGTTCGTCGCCGCGATCGAGGCCGAGGCCGGGCCCCGCGCCGTCGACGCCGCGTGGCGGGGGCCGGAGTGGCTCCCCACGGCCGACGAGCTCGAGCAGCCGTCCTCGTGGTTGGCGCGCGTCGCCTGACCGCTCCGACGCGCGCCGGCCCGGACCTCACGCCCTGGGTCGACCGGCTGGTCGCGCTCGAGCACGTCGAGCCCGCGCCAGTGGTGGCATGCTCGGGCGGGGCCGACTCCGTCGCGCTGCTGGCGCTCGTGGCGGCCACCGGGCGCACGCCGACGGCCGTCCACGTCGACCACGGTCTCCGCGCTGACGGCGCGGCCGAGGCCGCGTTCGTCGCGCGGGTTGCGGCCCGTCTGGGTGCGGAAGCCCGCGCGGTGTCGATCGAGGTGTCCGCCGGGCCCAACCTCGAGGCCCGGGCCCGGGACGCGCGCTACGTGGCGCTCGATGCCGCTCGCCGCGCGGTCGGCGCGTCCACCGTGCTCGTGGCCCACACCGCCGACGACCAGGCCGAGACGGTGCTGCTCAACCTGATGCGGGGGAGTGCGTC
>JBAZYX010000004.1:0-80135 GCA_041659105.1 Acidimicrobiia bacterium | reverse complement strand
GGCGGCCGGACGCGCGGCGGTCGCGGCGGTCGCGGCGGTCGCGGCGGTCGCGGCGGCGGGATCCTGGACGTCACGCCTCGTCGAGGTCGAACGGCTCCTCGGGATCGACCCGCCCGGGTGACGTCCGCCCCGTTCCCGGCGCGAGGGGCCGGTCGGCGAGGTCGACCGCGACGGTGCGGCCGAGCCGCCCCCGGAGGCCGTCGGCCGCGCCCCGCACGACCATCGCGAGCTTGCGGGCGCGTCCGTCGGGCTCGCGCAGCACGGCCCGGCCTCCGAGCTTCGCCACCGTCCGGGCCGCGCGCCAGGAGCGGACCCGCACGGTGAGGTGGCGCCGGCGCGGACCGTCGGCCGGCTGCCGCTGCACCCGCAGCCGGAAGTACACCTGGTTGCGGGTCTCGTAATAGAACTTCCAGGCTGGCTTCGCGCGCTCGGCCCGCCGGAGGCTCACGTCCACCACGGCGTCGTCGCACCGCTCGAGCGCGAAGCCGGCGCGGGGGATGCGCCACTGGAGGTACTCGGTGTCCTCCGCCCACCAGAAGAGCGCCTCCATCGGCGTACCGACCGCTTCCACGATCACGCGTGGGATGAGCACCCCGCACCAGCCGTGCGTGTTCGCCTCGGCGCCGGTGTCACGGTCGACCATCGTGGAGAGGAAGGCCGTCGGCTCGGTCCGGGTCGCGGCGGCGCGGAGCTGTGCCGCGAGCGCGCCGGGTCGCGGGGTGGAGTCGTCGTCGACCAGCCACACCCAGCTCGCGTCGGACGCGAGGAACGTGCGGAGCCCGGCCGCGTACCCACCCGCCGGCCCGGTGTTCTCGAGCAGTCGGAGCACACGCACCCCCGAGCCCGCCGCCGGATCCGTGACGAAGGGCGGCTCGCTCGCGTTGTCGACCACGAGGACGGCATCGACGCCCGCGTGCTGCTCGCGGATCGACGCGAGGCAACGGCGCGCCGCGTCCGGCGCGTCGTAGGTGAGCACGACCGCCATCACGCTCGCGTGCAGATCGGCCATCGTCGGTCAGCCGCGGGCGAACGCCCACACCGCGACGGGCGTCGCCGGAACCTCGGCGAACGTGCCCAGGCCCAGGGAGTCGTCGATCGCCTGCGTCTCCGCGAAGCGAGCCCACTTCGGCGATCCTCCGAGAGCTCGTCTCACCTGCGACCGCCGCGACATCGAGTCGATCCTACGACTCGGTCCGGTCCCCTTACGATGAACGGTCGTGGACCACGCCGACCCACGCGTCCGCGGGCGCGGTCTCCCGCCCGTCTGGGTCATCAGCCTCGAGCGGGCGCAGGACCGGCGGGAGTCGGTGACGCAGGCGTTCTCCACGCTGGGCATTCCGTTCACGATGCTCGACGCGGTGGACGGCCGGATGCTGAGCCCCGACGAACGCCGCCGGCACTCGCGGTGGCGCTCACTGTTCGCGATCGGTCGCGACATGACCCCGGGCGACGTCGGGTGCTCCCTGTCGCACCTCCGCGTCTACGAGCGGATGCTCGCGGCAGGCGTCTCCGAGGTCGTCGTGGTGGAGGACGACGTGCAGCCCACGGCCGCGCTCGTCGACGTGCTCGTCGCCCGCGACGCGCTCCCCGACGACTGGCAGGTCGTCACCCTGCACTCGCTGTTCGCGAGCGCCGGGCCGGAACCGCTCGACCGACCCGCGCTCACCGGCGACCACCGCGTGTGCACCTACGCGCGCATCCCGTTCGGCACCCAGTGCTACCTGATCAACGAATCGGGCGCCCGGCGCGCCCTCGACGTCGCCTACCCCGTCCGCCTGCCCGCCGACGAGCTGCTCTACCGGCGCCGACCTGCGGGCCTGCGCGTGTACGGGATCGAGCCGAGCCCGGTCGTGCACGCCGACTTCGGCTCGGAGCTGGGAACGGCGCGGGCCGGCGACGGCCGCGGGATGGGCGGCCTCGCGGAGAAGGCGGTCATCACCGCCGGGAAGGCCTGGGCCCGTGTGACCAAGCCGTCGCGGATGGCGCGATGACCACCGGCGATCCCGACCCGCCGCCGTTGGTCTCGGTGGTGATCCCGGCCCGCAACGCCGCCGCGACCATCGACGCGCAGCTGGCCACGTTCGCCGAGCAGGACTACCGCGGCCCCATCGAGGTCGTCGTGGCCGACAACGACTCCACCGACGACACCGCGGAGCGGGCGCGCGCCTGGGTCGATCGGATCCCGCGGCTGCGGGTGGTCGACGCCGGCGACCGGCCCGGACCGGCGCACGCCCGCAACGTCGGCATCGCCGCGGCGTCGTCCGACCTCGTGCTGCTCTGCGACGCCGACGACGTGGCCGACCGCGCGTGGGTCCGTCACCTCGCCGCCGCGCTGGGCACCGCCGACGCCGTCGCCGGTGGGACCGCCGGGTTCCGGGGGGACCCGCCCGCCGAGGCGGCCCCGCCGCCCCCGTTCGGGACGGCGGGCTTCGCGTTCCTCCCCGCGCTGTCGACGTCGAGCGCCGCGATCCACCGCGCGACCTGGGGCGCGATCGACGGATTCGACGAGACCCTCCGAACCGGCGAGGACATCGACTTCGCGTGGCGCCTCCAGCTGGAGGGGTTCACGCTCGTGCAGTCCCCCGAGGCGTTCGTGCACTACCGGGAGCCGGAGACGGCCCGGGCCACGCTGCGGACGTGGTACGGCTACGGCCTGAGTCAACCCGCGCTCATGAAGAAGTTCGGCCCGGCCGGGCTCCCACGTGAGCCGGTGACTCGGGTGGCGGCCGCCTGGGGCCGGCTCGTGCTCCACTGCTACCGGCTCGGCGGCCCCGCGGCGGCTCGCCGCACCTGGTGCCGCGACCTCGGGCTCCGGTGCGGCCGGGTGGTCGCCACGATCCGGACCAGGACGCTCTACCTCTGAGAACGCACACCCTCGGCGTCACCGATCCGAGAACAGACCTGGGTAGTGGCGCCGCCGATTCGCTGCGTAGTCCTCGCCGACCACCCCGGTGCGCAGTCGCTCGAAGTGCTCGAGCACGTACCCGGGTGCGCCCGTCTGCTCGAGCGGGATCCGCTCGTACCAGACCGCCGGGTCGACCCAGCTCGGGCGGACGGCGAACATCGCGTGGTTGCAGTCGAGCGCGCGGTGCATCGTGGACGTCCCCGGGTCGAGGTGCGGGAAGGTCGCGAGCTTCCGCTCGATGTGCGCGCGATCGAAGCAGTACGAGTACTCGTACACGCACGCCTCGGGTCCGGCGCCGACCCCACCCAGGCGCTTGCGCACGTCGTCGATCCCCAGCCCCTGCTGGTCCAGGTGCCGGACCGACGCGCCCTGGACGAAGCGCAGCGCCGGGCAGTAGTTGTCGAAGTCGTAGTTGAAGCGCTGCCGGCGCAGGCTCACCGACGGAGCACCCGACCGCACCGCGCGCACGAGCGCGTCGCGGCGGACGGGATTCGAGGCGTCGAGCATCTCGTCGCAGTCGGTGGCCAGAACCCAACCGTCGCCACCCCCCAGCTCCCGGACGACCGGCAGTGCCGCGTCACGTTGGCGACCCTCCGCGAACCAGTTGGGCGCTTCCGCGTAGCGCGTCCGGTACGCCGCGGCGTCGTACCCCGGGAGCGCCGTCCGGAACGCGAGCGAGAGGCGGCCACGCGAGGCACGCCGGAACTCGGCCCGGAAGTTCCGATCGAGCGTCACGACGTGGAGGCGATCCCGGAACGGATCGAAGCGGCGGTCGGCGTCGAGGATGCCCTGCAGGCAGGTGCCCTTCCACGCGCCCTTCGGCGTGTACGAGTTCTCCACGACCACCCACGCCTCGACGAGCTCCGACTCGACGTGGAGCTTCGCGAGCAGGAGCTCCGTCTCGTGCGGCTCGGCGAACAAGAAGGCGTCGAACAGCCGGATCGTCTCCACGACGCCCAACGTTACGTCCCGGCTCGCGCGGAACGGGTGGGACCCGACCGGGACGCTCAGATCTCGCGGACGCCGGTCTCGATCGTCGTCCACCGCGGCGGGACGCGGTCACCGCCCACGAACTCGGCCGGGGCCACCACGACGCGCTCGGCCGGGCCGCGCCGGTCGCCCAACCACGCTCCCCACCACGAGAAGCTCGAGTTCGCGATCACCTGGTGGTCGCAGTGCGCGAGCGCGCTCAGCTGCGCGACGGGATCGGCACCGAGCTCGAGCGCGTTCACCACGTCTCCGAACCCGGCCAAGCGGGGGCCGACGAGCTCCACGAACTCCGGGTCGTCGCCGAACAGCACGAGCGTCACCGGCCCGACCCGCTGCGCGACGATCCCCAGCGCGCGCTCGTAGTAGGCCAACGGCAACGCCCAGCCCAGCGTGTTGTAGTCACCCCGTCGGAACGAGACGCCCACCGTCGGGCGCGCGAGCTGCAGCAGCGCTCGGGGAACCGGCGGGAGCGCGAGGGCGGCGACGACCTCGTCCGCGTACTGCGCGAAGTACCGCTCGCTCTGGAGGTGGCCGACCAGTCGCACGGGGAGATCGACGTCGAAGATCTCCGGCCGGAAGCGACCGGTGTCGTTCCAGACGACCACGCTCGGCGCGCTCGCGCCGCGCACCCGACGCGCGCCGCGAGCTGCACGGAACGCCGCGCTCCGGACGAGCCCGGCCCCGGGCCCGTCGAGGTTCCAGGCGCCCACGCGCAGGAGCTCGGACGCGCGGGGCTCTCGGTAGCGATCGCCGATCAGCGCGGGAAGCAGGAGGTCCTCGGGCGGCACCCGGTGGGCGGAGAAGAGCAGCCGGGCGTCGTGGTTGCGCGCGACGGCGTATCCGGAGGCGAACTGGAAGAGCTGGTTGCCGAGCCGACCCTGCAGCTCCACGACGACATAGCTGTGGTCCCGGCCTGCCACGCGCGGCAGGGTAATCGGCCCCGCCGTCCGGGCCGCCGAGCACGCCGACGCGAGACACCCGCCCGCACGCCGCGCAGACGCGACCCTCGGGTGCAGAATGAGCCCATGAGCGCACCCGGATCCATCGACGCGTTCCACCCGATCGCACGCGCGATCCCCGGGTGGTTCGACGACAACGACGCGCGCCTGTTCTCGATCGTGGCGGCTGCGCAGGCGACCTGCGGCATCCGCGGCGACATCCTGGAGATCGGCGCGTTCATGGGCCGGAGCGCGGCGTGGCTCGCCACGCTCGTCGAGCCGCCGGAGCAGCTCGTGATCTCGGACCTCTTCCAATACGCCGAGAACACGAAGGAGAGCGTGGCGTGGCGGACCTGGGGGGCCTCGCCGAAGCCGACGCGCCGACAGTTCGAGACCAACCTCCTGCGATTCCACCACCGGCTCCCCGAGATCTACGAGGGCCCGTCGCGCGCGCTCACTCCGGAGCGCCTCGGCGGGCGCCGGTTCCGCATCGTCCACATCGACGGTGCCCACGACTACGAGAACGTGCGCAGCGATCTCGAACTCAGCCGCGCGGTCGCGTGCGAGGGCGCGGTCATCGCGCTCGACGACGTCACCCACCCCCTCTTCCCTGGCGTGGCCGCCGCGGTGTGGCCCCTGATCGCCGACGGCACGCTCCGTCCGATCGTGTTCGCCAAGAAGCTCTACGCGACCTGGGGTGCGAGCGGACCGGTGACCGAGGCCGTCGCCGACCTCGTGCAGCGCGACCCGCACCTGTCGGCCCGGAGCTGTGTCGTGACGGACCTCGAAGCGCTCGTGGTGACGGGTTCTCCACCGTCCTCGCACTCACCGAAGGACGTCGCCCGGGACTGGGTCCCGCCCGCCCTCTACCGGGCCGCGGCCGGCGCCCGCCGCCGCATCCGAGCCGCGCGGTCGCGCTGATCCCCCGCGGATCGGCGGGGCTCACCCGCCGAAGACCGCGGCGAACCGCTCCCGCAACGTCGCGTGCAGATCGGCCCAGAAGGCGGGATACCACACGGCGCACCGACCCCAGCGATCGGCCAGCTCGCCGGACCGACGCATCGACTCCACCCGGCGGCGGGCGTCCCGCCACGAACGGCCGACGACGAAGGGATGGCCCGGGAACACGTGCTCGAAGTACCGGTCCGGGTCGACGACGACCGGGAGCGCACCCGCTTCGAGGGCCTCCACCACGCGGAAGGAGTCGAGCGACCGCCACCCGAA
The DNA here is from genome assembly GCA_041659105.1 of Acidimicrobiia bacterium. Lineage (GTDB taxonomy): Bacteria > Actinomycetota > Acidimicrobiia > IMCC26256 > PALSA-555 > CAIUKV01. The sequence goes on along the minus strand of JBAZYX010000004.1, from coordinate 74,078 downwards.
CGGGCACGGGACGAGCACCGTCCGCTCGTAGACCGCGTGCACCTCCTCGATCGGAAGCTGGTCGTCCGACATCCACCCGCTCGTGAGGTGCACGAAGCTCGGCGCGTCGATCTTGGCGAGCTGGCGCACCATCTTCGGGCGGTCGGACTTCAGCTGGCCGACGAACGCCCACAGCTGCGTCCGGTCGGCGAAGCCGACCGCGGGGGGCACCGGAACCGGGGACGGACGGTCCCAGAAGCCGCGGTTGTAGCCGAGCGGGAGGCACAGCACCGTGGGATCGTCGTCGAACCGCGGCTCGTAGTAGTTCCGCAGCACGAGGTCGGCCCGCGCGTAGAAGGGAACCGGCAGGCCCGGCGTCTCGCCCGACAGGTGGATCACCGCGATGCGGCTCCCCGGCGGGAAGCCCTCGAGGTACGCGGCGGCGCGCGCGGCGGTATCGGGATCCCCGCACGAGACGACCACCACCGCGGCGTCGGCGACGCGCTCGAACCGGGCGTCGTCGAACACCACCTCGGGCCGGCCCGGGAGCGCCGCGGTGACCCGGTCGGTGATGTAGTCGAGCTCGACGTTGTGCCGGCGTCCTGGCCGTGTCTGCCAGATGACCGTCGGCCCTACCAACGGACCAGGTTGCCGGCGAGGCAGGCGCTCCGGCCGTAGGGCGGCTCCTCGGTGAACGCCGGCCACGGCCGCGCGCCCGAGGCCGCCGTACCGCGCGCCGCACCGACCTCCAGCAGGGTCCAGTCGCCGCGCTTCTCGACGACGCGCCCGGGGAAGTCGGCCATGTCCCACGGCGGCGGGCAGCGGTCGCGCACGAGCACGAACCGGATGCCGTGACGCTCCGGGAAGCGGGCATGCCACGGGGACCAGTCGGTCTCGAAGAAGCGCTCGAGGTTGCGCACGCGCTGCACGACGTCGGGTTGGGTCCAGCCGCCGTACTGCACGTTGGACACGTAGAACTGCGCGTCGCCGAGCGAGGTCAGGTTCACCGCCGTGAGCGGCGGATAGAAGTCCTTGGACGGGTCGGCCATGTCGCTCGCGATCCACACCCCGGAGTCGGCGTCGACGCGCGCGAGCAGCGCGGCGAGGTCGCGCTCCTCGGTCGGCTCGTACGCCGCCTGCCCCGTGGGATCGGCCAGCGCGGACACCGCGAAGGGAGCCGTGAGCACGATCAGGAGGCCGGCCGTGACCACGGGCACGACCGTGTTCCACCGCGCCGGGCCCCGGAACAGCGCGACGAGCTGCGCCAGCGCCAACATCACGATCACGAGGGTCGCCGGGAGCAGCGCCTGGTGCACGTCGACATCGAACATCGAGCGGACGTAGTCCGTGCCGATGAGGTGCGACCGCTCGACCAGCGCGGCATCGAGGAGGAACGTGGTCGAGCCGAGGAACACGTAGAGGAAGGCCACGCCGGCCGCGGCACCGAGCGAGTACCGGAGGATCGCGGACGACTGCGCCCGCCGGGCCGTGGGCACGAGCGCGAGCAGCACGATCGTGGCCGCCGCGAGCAGCATGAGGTTCGACGCGCTCAGGAAGTGGGTGCTCTCGAACCCCGAGACATCCACCTCGACGCCGGTGAACTTCGCGGCCGGCTCGACGATGGAGGAGAACACGGCGGCCGGGACCACGACCGTGGCGGCCACCACCAAGCCGCGCCGCACGGTCTCCCGGTCGCGCTCGCGCCACAGGTCGAAGAAGTACCCGAGCCCGAGCACGCCGACGAAGCCCACGAAGTACTGCGGCTTCAGCGACATCAACGTGGCGAGCGTCAGGCCTCCCAGCGCCGCGCGCCGGATCGACCGCGCGCCCACGATCACCCAGGCGGCCGTCATCCCCACTGCGAGCGCCAGCAGCGAGTTCAGCATGAGGCCCGGGGTGAACCACCACGCCTCGGGATCCAGGAAGACCGCGCCGAGGCGCCCGAGGGCCAGGTCGTGCACCATCCCCAGCGGGTCCATGGGCAGGCTCACCGCGACGGCCACGGCCAGGAGCGCCGCCCGCTCGCCGGCACCCAGGCACCGCAGGAGCCGATACCCGCTCAGCCCGATCACGAGGACGCAGGCCACCGGCACCAGGACGAACAGGCAGACGTCGACCGGCAGACCGAACACGCGGTGGAGGCCGCCCGCGATCCAGCTCGGACCGGCGTGGTACTCGACCGGCCGGCCGGCATAGTCGAGGGAATCGGACAGACCGCCGAACCGGGCGATGCCGTACGCCTGCGTGATGTGGTACCGCCAGTCGGCGTTCCAGAGGAGGGCCGGCCGACTCCGGAGGACCTGGTCCACTCCGAGCGCGCCCATCCGGAGTGCGGCGGCGGCGACCCCGACCACGAAGACCCAGTGCGACGCGGTCCACCGGCGGGCGGGCGCGACGACGAGGCGGACCCCCACGAACACCAACGAGAGCATCCACAGGAGGGACAGCAGGGCGACGGGAACGACGCCGGTCACCGAACCGAGCGCGACGGAGGCCGCCATCAGTGCCGTGGTCACGGCGAGGGTCGGCCACGATCGCCCCCGGGTGCGGGCCGTCGATCCGTCCGGAGTCCCCGATCCGGGACCGGGCGGAGACGGGGTCACCGGGCTCGCGCCCTCGGCGCGGTCAGCGCTCGGCAATCGTGTCACGGTTCCGGCTGCCCTCCGCCCGTGCGCATCGGTCTCCGACGCCCAGGCGTCCCGTCCACGGTAGCAATCGGCGCTGACCCCCACGACTGCGGGCTCCCCGCGCCCCGGCTCGCTCAGCCGCTGCCCGAGCTCCCGGCCGTCCGGCGCAACCGGTCCCGCACCGGGATCTCGCTCTCGTACACCCGCTTCACGCCGTCGCCCATGGCGCCCTCGACGACCCGGATGTCGCGCACGAGCCGGGTGAGGCCGCCGGGCTCGATCGACGCAGCCTGGTCGCTCCCCCACATCGCCCGGTCGAGGGTGATGTGGCGCTCCACGAACGTGGCTCCCAGCACCACGGCCGCGACCGTGGTCTGGAGCCCCACCTCGTGCCCGGAGTAGCCGATCGGGAAGTCGAACTCCTCGGCGAGCGTCGGGATCATGCGGAGGTTCAGCTCCTCCGGCTCGCAGGGATAGGCGCTCGTGCTGTGCGCGAGCAGGAGCCGGTCGGCCGGGACCATCGCCACCGCCGCCCTGATCTCGTCCATCGACGACATCCCGGTCGAGAGGATCGTCGGTCGCCCGGTGGCCGCGGTCCGGCGTACGAGCGCCTCGTCGGTGATCGACGCGGACGCGACCTTGTAGCACGGCGGCTCGAACCGCTCGACGAACTCGATCGACGGCTCGTCCCAGCACGACGCGAACCACGGGATGCCACGCGCCCGGCAGCGGTCGTCGAGCGCGCGGAACTCCGCCTCACCGAACTCGATGCGCTCCCGGTACGCGAGGTACGACATCCGGCCCCACGGCGTCTCGCGCTGCAGGTCGCGCTGCTCGGGTGGGACGCACAGCTCGGGTGTGCGCTTCTGGAACTTCACGGCATCGCACCCGGCGTCGGCCGCGACGTCGACGAGCCGCTTGGCCAGCTCGACGTCGCCGTTGTGGTTGATGCCGATCTCCGCGATCACGTAGCACGGTGCACCGGATCCGACGGGGCGACCCGCGAGGTCGACCGACGCGGCCATGGTCACGCGCCCTGGCGGGTCGCGAGGACGAGGTCGGCCAGCTCGCGCACCGCGCCCCGGCCACCCGCCAGCCCGAGCACCAGGTCGGCGGCCGCGAGCACGGACGGGTGGGCGTCGGCGACCGCGATCCCGCAGCCGACGCGCGCCATGCACGCGAGATCGTTGATGTCGTTGCCCACGAACCCGGTCTCCCCGGCCTCGATGCCCCTGTCGGTGAGCCATTCTTCCAGCGCAGCGACCTTGTCGTCGCATCCCTGCACGACGTCGAGCCCCAGCTTGCGGCAGCGCGCGGTGACGACGGGGTTCTGCTCTTTCGAGATCACCACCATCGGCACGCCCGCGGCCCGGAGCAGCTCGATGCCCATGCCGTCGGACCGGTCGCTTCGCACCGACTCCGTGCCGTCCTGCTGCGTGAGCACCCCGTTGTCGGTGAGCACGCCGTCGAAGTCGAACACGAGCGCCCGGAGCCCGGCCACGCGCGTGGGATGGTGCGCGCGGTCGACCCACCCCGCGAGCAGCCGCGCGGCGGTGAGCTCGTCGGCGTCGTCGATCTCGAGCGAGCGCGCGGCCGGCATCTCGACCACCACGACGCGGCCGAAGAACCGGTGCGCGAAGATGCGGAAGCCGGCGGTGCGCAGCGCGTAGACCGCGCCGTTCTCCACGTACTCGGGGTCGCGGTCCTGGCGACGCGGGCGCCGGGCAGCGTCGTGGTTGACGCCCACCGCCGCGCCGTCCGGTCCGATGCGCCATCCGAAGTGGTGCGCGCGCGACGCCGTGAACGCGACGTCGGCGCCGTCGTCGCGGACCGCGGCGACCGCGGCGTCGACGTCCTCGGGCCGGGTGAACGGCGACGTGCACTGGAGGAAGACCGTGATGGCGGGCTCGGCACCCTCGTGCGCCGCGACGACGTCGAGCGCGTGGAGCAGGGCCGCCTCGGAGGACGCGTCGTCGCCGCTGTGCTCGGACGGTCGGTCGACCACCGCCGCTCCCGCCTCCCGCGCGAGCCGGGCGATCTCGGGGTCGTCGGTGGACACGTAGACGGCGTCGACCGACCGCGCGGCGCGCGCGCTCCGCACGGTGCGCACGACGAGCGGAACCCCGCCCACCGGCTGCACGTTCTTGCGCGAAATCCCCTTCGAACCGCCACGCGCCGGGATGATCGCGACCACCCGCATCGCCGGGTCGGGTCGGTCGGTGGGATCGGTCATCCCTATCATCATGGCGCAATGACGCCCACACCCCATCCACCGGCGGTCGCGTGAGCGCGTCGTCCACGGCCCATCGGGGTGCGCGCCGGTGGGTCGGAGCGGCGGCCGCCCGCTTGCCGTTCCTGGTCGATGCGTACCGGTTCGCGCGGAATCCGGCCCAGGAGCGGGCGATCCACCGCGATCTGCGGCGGGCGCGCGCGGCGTCGCGGTTCCTGTCCGATCTGCCCGCGGTCCCGGCCGACGCACCCGCCGTGCTCGTCGGGCTCTACCGCGACGACCTCTTCGACACGAAGGTCGGGCTCGTGCTCGCGAGCGCGCTCCGGGCGCACGGCGCGCGCCCCGTGCTCCTCACCCCGTCCGCGCGGAACCAGCGGATCCGCCGGTACGCGCAGGCCTTCGGGATCACCGACGTCCGGGCCCGCGACCGCGTCGAGCTGACCGACGCCGAGACCGAGACGATCCGGGCCGCCGCCGACGCGATGCTCGCCGGCCCGATCGACTTCGAGCACATGCGCGCGTGGACCTTCGCCGGGTACCAGGTCGGCTATCACGTCGTGTCGACCCTCATCCGGCGCACCTTCGACGGCTCGCCCGACCTGCACCTCGACGCGAACCGCGCGCTGGTCGCCGACATCCTCCACGAAGTCCTCCGCACCTACTCGGTGTGCGGCCGCGTCCTCGACGAGGTCGCGCCCACGCTCGTGCTCGTGGAAGAGGCGAACTACGCCCACAACGGGCCCCTCGTCGACGTCGCCGTCGCGCGCGGCATCGACGTGATCCAGACGATCGTCACCTGGCGTGACGACGCGCTCATGAGCAAGCGCCTCACCACCGCGAACCGCCGCGTCGACGCGAAGTCGGTCGCGCCGGAGACCCTCGAGCGCCTCGACGCCACCGGCGGCTTCCCGCCCGCCGCCGCGCTCGACGCCGAGCTCGATGCCGACTTCGTGCACCGCTACGACGGGCGCTGGGCGCTGAGCGTCCAGTTCCAGCCCGACACCCGGGCGTTCACGGACACCGAGATCGTCGAGACCATCGGGCTCGACCCCGCGAAGCCGACTGCCGTCGTGTTCGCGCACGTCCTGTGGGACGCCACGCTGTTCTTCGGCGTCGACCTGTTCGACAACTACGCGGACTGGCTCCGCCAGACCGTGCTCGCCGCGGCCGCGAACACCCACGTCAACTGGGTGATCAAGACCCACCCGTCCAACGTGTTCCGCAGCGCGCACGGCGACGTCGGGGCCGGCGCCAGCTCGGAGGGCGAGATCGTGCGCGAGGCGCTCCCGAGCCCGCCCGACCACGTGCACGTGCTGGCGCCGGGCACGCCGATCAACTCCGTGTCGCTCTACCGGTTCGCCGACTACGGCGTGACCGTCCGGGGCACGGCCGGGCTCGAGATGGCCTGCTTCGCCAAACCCGTCCTCACCGCCGGCACCGGCGCGTACTCCGGCCTGGGGTTCACGATCGACTCCCCGACCCGGGCGGCCTACCTCGAGCGGATCGCCACGATCCAGACGCTCGGACCCGTCGCCCCCGACGCGACCGTCCGGGCCCGGCGCTACGCGCACACGCTGTTCGTGCGCCGGCCCTGGGTCGCGCGGTCGTTCCGGTTGCGGTTCGAGTTCCTCGAGCGCGGGTGGCACCCCCTGGACCGCAACCTCGACTGGACCCTAGCCACCGCGTCCGCGCTGGCCGACAGCCCCGACCTCGGGCACTGGGCCGCGTGGGCGCTCAGGTCGAGCGAGACCGACTTCCTCGCGCCGGTCGCGGCCGCCGACGCCGCCGTCACCGAAGCGCGCTGACCCGATGCGCCCGGGATCGGCCGTGCGTGCGCTCCGGCGCCTGGTCTCCCCCACCTACCTCCGCGTCGACCCCGTCCGCGACCCCGCGCGGTCGGTCCTCCTGCTCGGGAGCCCGCGCAGCGGCACCACCAAGCTGGCCGAGGTGCTCGCTTCCGCGCGGACGACCCGGCTGGTCTTCGAGCCCATGCAGCCGCGCTCGCCGTACCGACCCCGCAGGTTCGTGGCGGGTCGGTACCGGCCCCCCGACGCCGAGGATCCCGAGCTCCTCGCTGCGTGGCAGCGGATCCTGGCCGGCCGGGTGCGCGGGTCGTGGGTCGACGCCCGGAACCGGTCCCGGATCTCGACCCACCGCGTCGTCAAGTGCGTCGCGGCCAACAACCTGGCCTCGTGGCTGCGGCACCACTTCCCCGCGACCCCGATCGTCTACGTGTACCGCCACCCCGTCGCGGTCGCCCGATCGCTCGCCACGCTCCGCCGGACCCGAGCCGAGTGGGCCCTCGGTGGCGTGGAGGGTGCCGAGTGGGTGCTGCGGCGGTCCGGTCTCCTCGACGGCCCCCTGGCCGACCGGGCCGACGACGTCCGGCGGCTCGTGGGGAGCCTGACCACGGACTTCGAGGGCGACGTGGTGCGGTGGTGCCTCCACAACGCCTGCCCACTCACCCAGCCGCCCGGATCGGGGTTCCTCACCGTGCGCCACGAGGACTTCCTGGACGACCCCGAGGCGATGATCGACCGGATGGGCCGCTTCACGGGCCTCGACGTCCGACGCGGGCGGCGCGAGGCCGACCGCCCGTCGTCGACCGACTGGACCCGCAGCGCCGCCGACGGCGGCGTCACCCGCACCGACCGGCGCGAGGGATGGCGCCAGCGGGTCGACCCCCGCGATCAGGCGACCGCCATGGAGATCGTGCGCGTCTTCGGGCTCGAGCAGTACGTCGACCCGTAGACGCCGAGACGTCGACCCGCAGTCGCAAAGACGTCGACCCGCAGTCGAGGCGCACACCGCGCGCCCGACTACGGGTCGACCAGTTCTCGTTCTCCGTGCCCCGGCCCGTGGGCCGGAGCGGCGATCAACCGGCCTTGGGGGCCTGGACCGAGCTGCGACGGCGAGCCGCCACCACGAGGACCGCACCGACCGTGACGGCAAGGATGCCGAGGATCACGAGCGGCTTCGAGTCGGAACCGGTGAAGGCGAGGTTCGCCGCCGCCTCGCTCTTCGCGGGCGAAGTCGGCGTAGTGGAAGCTGGAACGTAGTCCGCTGCCGCCGGGAGCGCGAGCACAGCGATGGTCGCCGCCATGACGAACAGGCTGCAGAATGCAGCCGATACCTTCCGCACCATCTCCTCCGATCATTGCGCCGCCCGGACACGATCCGGACGATCTGGGGGCGAGCATAGCCCAGGACCGTTGCCGGGGCGAGGTTTCGCTCGGGCGCAGTGTCACACACCGGGACGGCGTGCGTCCAAGTGTTCTCCGAATTTCACCCCCGAAAGCGCGAACAATTCGGTCTCGGGCACCGGAACCGGCCCTGAAGGCCCGGGCAGAGGGCCTCAGGAGCCCGCCCGGAGGCGGTCCCAGAGGTTCGAGCCGGCCGAGGGGCCGATCTTCACCCGGACCGTGCGGGTCTGGTCGAGGGCGATCGTGCCCTGGGCGACCCCGTCGACGACCGCCAGCCCGTGGGCGTCGAGGATCTGGAAGCCGGCGGGAACCTGGACCCGGACCGTCACCCGGTCGGCCCGCAGCGTGGGCTGGCGAACCACGGTGAGGTTGTACCAGCCGGCCGGGTCGAGCTTCACGATCCCCGACAGGTCCACCGCGAACTGGACGGCCTGCTGGGCGAAGACGTCGAGGTAGGTCGAGTACACCGTGCGATCGAGCTCGGGGGCGACCTCGAGGCCGAGGGACTGGTCGCCGACCCGGGCCCCCGTGTAGTCGAGCGGCGTGAAGACGGAGATGAAGGTCCGGTTCTGGCCGTACGAGAAGCGGTCGGTCTGGCCGTCGAAGGGTCCGGCCGCGATCTCGGGGAGGCCGGAGGGCGGCGCGGTGTTCTTCAGGTCGACCGTCACCGTGCCCGAAGTGACCGCCTTGCGCAGATCGGCCGACGGCGAGACCGTCACCGAGTAGTCGATCCCGCGGTCGAGGTAGTAGTCCAGCTTGTTGCCACCGGCGTTCGTGTTGCTCACGGCCAGCGAGTCGCCCGACACCGCGGGCATGCGCCCGCTGATGCCCACCTCGTCCACGACCTGCTCTTCGTCCGACTTCGGGAACCACAGCGAGAAGTGGCCCTGGTGCGCGGACCGCCCGAGCACCCGGCTGAGCCGCTCGAGGGAGCCGAGGTCGCCCGCGGTCGCCTTGTCGATGGCGGCCCGGGCGACGTCGCCGAGGAAGTCGGCCCGCTCGGGCGTCTTCGCGAACGCCGCGTAGGCGTCCCGCAACGTGACGTCGACGACGTTCGCCGAAGAGATGGGGGCGGGCCAGTCGGGGACGCGCACGGGCCCGGTCAGCTCGAGCAGGGCCGCGAGCCCCTGGGGGTCGACCGCGATCACGCCGTCGACGGGCGCCTTCACCGTCTGCTGGAACAGGTCGGCCATGACCGCCGCGGCCGTGGGGAAGTCGGGCGTGATGTTCGCGTTCTGGAAGTTGCGGGCGGGGTCGAACCGGGCGTAGCGGTTCACGTACTCCGCCGAGGCGTGGAGCTTCCGTCCACCCGCCAGCGCGTTCAGCCGGGTCGTGCGGTCGATCGTCTCGAGATGGAGCTTGCCGTTCTCGGCGGTCAGGATCCCCCAGCTCCCGACGAGGCCACCCGTGCCCCGGAGCTCGGCCGGGTTCTGCACCACGAGGAGATAGCGGCGGGGCGCGCTCTCACCGAGCACGAGCGGGGCGATGCGCGCGGCGCTGGCCGCGGTGTACGCGTTGCGCGAGGCGCTCGAGAGGTCGCCGGTCAGCTCGCGGATCCCGTCCTTCATCTCGCCGACGAGGTAGCCGCGGGGGAGATCCTCGATCGCCGCCTTGCTCGACGCGAGGATCTCGCTCGCGTTGGAGAGCTGCGGCGCGATCCTCGCCACGCTCTCCAGCGGGACCCGCCCGTCGACGAGGTGCAGGTCGTCGGAGTTGATCTGCTGCGTGAGGTCCTGCCCCGCCCGCGCGAGGTTGAGACCGACCCGCGTGAGCTCCCGGGCCGCGTGCATGTTGGATCCGACCACCGGGACCACGAGGCTCGGCAGGTTGACGACGCTGCCCAGGCTGCGGTCGGCCGCGGCGAACTCGCGCTCGGCCACCGCGAAGAGCTCCTCGGCCCGCTGGGAGTCGCCGTTGGTCGCCGCCACGATGGCGTCGTTGGCGGCGTCGCGCGCGATCAGGAGCTTCGTGCGGCTCGAGAACGCCGACGCCGCCGCGGCAACCGACGCGACCACCGCCATCGAGATGACGGCGAAGCACAGGAGCCGCACCCGCCAGCTGAACCCCGGCTCGCGTTCGGAGCGCATCCGGGCGCGCATCGCGCCGATCGTGAGCGCGAGGAGCAGCCCGGCGCCGGCGAGCGCGCCGATCCCGAGTGACAGCACTCCCCGTCCGACGAACACCGCGATCGCACTGAGCGCGAGCTGCACGAGCGTGAGGAGCTGGATGGTCCGGGTCGGACGGAGCCCCGCGGCCACGAGGCGGTGCGAGAGGTGGTCGCGGACGCGCACCGTGAGCCGCCGCCCGCGCCGGAGGCGGCTCAGCACCACCACCAGCCCGTCGAGCAGCGCCACCCCGACGATCAGGACGCTGACGAGGAGCGAGCCCGGCCGACCGATCGAGGGTCGGACCCAGAGCGCGCCGCCGGCGATCAGGAAGCCGGCGAAGAGCGCGCCGACGCGACCGGCGTAGAGGGAGGCCGGACGGAGGTTGTACGCGAGGAACGCGACCAGGGCGCCGATGAGCGCCGCGAACACCGTGGCCGCGGCCGACTGGAATCCGAAGGCCGCGAGCGCCACGAGGGCGATCGTCGAAGCGGCCGTGAGGCTCGGGAGCTGGCCGTCGGCGTTGCCCGAGTTCGAGATCGCGAGCGTGACCAGCGTGAGCCACACGACGGTCCACACGAAGTCGACCACGGGCACGCCGCCGAGCGGGAAGCGCACGCCACTCTGGGCGACCGCCACGGAGACCCCGACCATGACGATCGCCACCACCCACGGCGGCACCGTGTACCGGTCACGGATCAGACCGAAGACGGCCAATGCGATCGCACCCGCGACGACGGCCACCGCGCGCGTCGGGACCGCGTTCGCGGCGAGGAGCCCGATCGGCGCCGCGACGACGAGCACCGCGCCGCCCGACCGGCGCGGCCAGAGCCGCCCCTGGCGCCGCGCGAGGTGGCGCAGGACCGTGCCGAGGAGCAGCACGGCCAGGACGGCTACGGAGAACGCGATCGCGGCCCGAAAGGCCATCGGTCAGCCGGCCCTCCGACGCATCCTCGCCAGCCGCAGAATCACCGTGAGAGCGTACGCGGCGCCCGCGCGTCCGGAGGGTCAGTCCGGGCGGGTTCGCGTTCCTACCGACGCTGCCCGGACCGCGGGGGCTGGCCCCCGGGGTTCCGATTCCGCGTGCCGCCGCCGGGCTCGGCCTGGCCGCCCCCGCCGCCCCCGCCGGGGCCCCGGTTCAGCACGGTGGACGCCCGGGCGACGTCGCCCATCCGGGCGAGCAGCTCCTCGAGCGCGGCACCGCTCTCCACCGCCCGAGCCTCGAGGTCGCCGAGACGCTGGGCCACGGAGTCCTCGACCTCGCGCATGCGCCGCACGAGATCCTCCATCTCGGCGCCGCCACGCCGGGCCACCTGGGTGAGCTCGGCCGCCTGCTCGGCCCGCACGGCCTCGAGGCTGCGCCGGGCCTCCTCGACCGCGAGCTCGATTCCCGCCATCCGGTCGGCGACGAGCCGCTCCAGGGCCTCGGCCCGGCGCGCGAGCGCGTCGTCGAACTCCTCGGTGCTCCGCACCGCCATGCCCCGCAGCTCGCCGCGCTGCGACGCCACGATCTCGTCGAAGTCGACCCGGGCCGCCTCGAGCTGGCGCTCGAGCTCGGCCAGCCGGCGACCCAGGCGCGCGTCGGCGTCCTGCGCGAGCGCGAGGACCGCGGTGACCTGGTCCTCCATCGCGGTGGAGATGGCCTTCAGCTCGCCCTTGCGGTCCTCGCCGACCTGGCGGGTCTCTCCGTGGATCGCGGCCGCGAGTCGCTCGAGCTCCTCGCCGCGCTCGCGCCCGTAGGCGTCGAGGTCGGACTTGCGCTCGGCCAGGACACGGGAAAGGTGCTCGGCCGACGCCTTCGCCGCCTCCTGCACCGCCTCCTCGAGCTCACGCGTGCGCACGGCGCAGGTGTCGAGTGCGGTGTTCGCGCCGGCGAGCGCGGCTTCGAGGTGGTCGCGGTGCTCGGCCGCGACGCGGTCCTCCTGCTCGACGTGCGCCTGCGCGACGCTGGCGAGACGCGCGGCACCGTCGCGGGCGACGCGGTCGAGCTCGGCCCGGTGCTCGGCCAGCGCCCGCGAGAGGCGGTCGGCCGCGGCGTTGGTGTCCTGCTGGAGCGCGGCCTCGGCCTCGTGGGCGCGCTGTGCCCACTGCTCGAACAGGGCGACGCCGGACGCGAGCGCGGTCTCCAGCTCCGCGCGGCGGGTGTTCGCGGCGTCGGCGAGCCCGGCCGCGAGGTCCTGGCGCAGCGCCTCGAACTCGCTGCGCCAGGCGGCCAGCCGCTGCTGGTTCTCGCCCTCGAAGCGGTTCGCGTCGGCCTGGCTCCGGGCCAGGGTCTGCTGGAACGCGCCCTCGAGCTGCTCGATCTCGGCCAGGCCGCGGAGCACGCCCTGCTGCACGGCCTCCTCGATGCCGGCGACGTCGCCCCGGCCCTTCGCGACCGCCTGCTCGACGAGCCCGCTGTTGCTCGCGACGGCGCGCACGAGGCGCTCCTCCGCGGCGGCGACGTCCTGCGCGTTGACGGCGGCCTTGCGCTCGAGCTCGGCGAGCTGGGCCGCGGTGATCTCGGAGATCGTCCCGGCGCGGGCCTCGAGGTCGACCACGCGTTCCGCGGTCTGCTGCTCGAGCGTCTGCATCCGCTGCACCACGCCGTCGAGCAGCTCGCGGTGGGACTGGGCCTCGGCCTGCAGCTCGGCGAGCTGGGTGGACGCGGCTCCCGAGAGCGTCTGCATCGCGGCGGCCGCGATGCGCTCGAGCTCCGAACGACGCTCGGCCAGCTGCATCGCGGTGCTCTCCGCGATGCCCTCGGCGCGCGCCTGCAGGTCGGTGACCCGCGCGGAGGTGCGCTGCTCGAGCTCGGCGAGCCGCTCGGCCAGCTGCGCCTCGGTGGTCTCGGTGATGCCGGTGGCGCGGACCTCCAGCGCGGTGACGCGCCCCGCCGCCTCCTCCTCCAGCTGCTGCATGCGCGCGACCACGCCGTCGAGCAGCTCGCGCTGGGCGTTGGCCCGGGCCTGCAGCTCGGCGATCTGCGCGGCCGACACCGCGCTGATCTCGGCGATGAGCTCCGACGCCTTCGCCTCGACCGTCTCGGCCTGGTGCACGCCGGCCCCGGACACGTTCTGCATCGCGACCGCGGCGGAGCGCTCCAGCTCGGCCCGGCGCTCGGCCATCCGGGCCTCGGTGGCCTCGGCGATCGCGGCGGCGCGCGTCTCGAGGTCGGCCACCCGCTCGGCGGTCTCCTGCTCGAGCAGCTGCATGCGGGCGACGGCTTCGTCGAGCACCACCCGGTGCGCTTCGGCCTCGGCCTGCATCTCGGAGAGCTGCACCGTGGCGGCCGCGTGCAGCTTGGCGACCTGCTCGGCGGCGCGGACGTCGACGGCCTCGACCTGCGCGACCCCGGCGCTCGCGACCGACTGCATCGCAGCGGCGGCCATGCGTTCGAGCTCGGCCCGGCGCTCGCCCATCCGGGCCCGCCCGTCCACGACCGCCTGCTCCACCTCGCTCACGTGGCCGGCGACCGTGCGCAGCAGTCCCGAGGTCGTGTCGGCGACCACCGTGTGGGCTTCCTCCCGCAACGCCTCCAACCGGCCCGCGAGCGCAACGTCGGCCTCCTCGACCTGCGCCCGGCTCGCGGCCGCGGCCTGCTCGACCTCGGCGACGTGGCCGTCGACGGTGTGGCGCATCATGCGGGTGGCGTCGGTGACGGCCCGCTCGGCCTCCTCGCGCAGCGACGCGACCTGGCTCGTGGTGGCGGTGATGGCCTGCTCGACGGTGCCGCGGTGCTCCGTGGTGGCGTGCGCGACGCGCGCCACCGCCTCCTCGACCTGGGCCCGGGCGCGCTCGGTGGCCTCGTCGAACTCGGCGCGCCCGCCGGCGAGGGTCTCCTCGGTCTCGCGGCGGAGCGCGGCGACCTGCTCGCGCACGGCGGCGAGCGCCTGCATCGTCTGCGTGCGGCTGGTGGCCACCGCATGCTCGAACCCTTCGAGCTGGGTCGCGGCCTTCTCCTCGAGCGCTGCCGCGGCGTCGGCGACGGCCTTGGCCGCCGCGTCGCGCACCACCCCGACCTGGGTCTCGCTGCCCGCGATCGCCTCGGCGATCGTGCCGTTGTGCTCGGCGGTGGCGTTGGCGAGCCGCGCCAGCGCGCGCTCGACCTTCTCGTCGACCTCGGCGAGCCGCGACGACGCGGACTCGTGCAGCTCGCGCGTGCGGCCCTCGAGCTCGGCGATGCGCAGGTCGGCCGCGCGCTCGGACTCGCGGAGCTGGTCGACGAGCCGGCTCAGCGCGCTGCTGCGGTCGGACAGGATGTGGTCGACGCGCGACGCGAGCTCGTCGTCGAGCGAAGCGGTGCGCTCCTCGACGATGGCCGTCCCCGCGACCGCCGCGTCGCCGATCTGCTTGCGCTCGCGCTCGGAGGTGGACTCGAGGCTCTTCAGGTGGAGCTGGGCGCGCTGCTCGAGCTGCTGGGCGCGCGCGACGCCGACCTGGTCGAACGCGCCACGGGCTTGCGCGATCTCCTGCTCGAGCGCGGCGCGCGCACCGAGGACCTCCTCGCCCAGGGTCGCGCGCGCGCCCGACAGCGCCTGCTCGAGGACGGCCGACTGGGCCGCGACCGCGGCGGCGAGCTCGTCCTCGACCGACTCGATCCGGTCGACGACCGCTCGGGCCAGGCCCTTGCGCTCCGCGTCGGCCGACTGCTGGATCTCGGTCCGGGCCTCCTGGGCCGACTCCTGCACGGCCTCGACCAGCTTGGCGACGGCCTTCTCCAGCATCCGCCGGGCCTTCTCGCTGGTCTCCTCCATCTCGGCCCGGCGCGCCTCGGCCAACGCGGAGAGCTGGAGCTCCCGACGCTCGGCGAGCCGCTGGAACGCCCGCGTGGGGACGGCCAGGGCCGGGTCGGCCGCCAGCACCGGCTCGGCCTCGAGCTCCTCGGGGACGGGCGGCGGGGTGGGCGCGGCAGGACGGCGCGGCTCGGCGGCCGCACCGGCGGGCTCCGCGGGGCGGCGGGTCCGCCCACGACGCGCCGGCTCCAGGACGACCTCGGGAACCTGATCGGTATCCGACGGGTCGGGTCGGGGGCGGCGCTGCGGAGGCACCGAAGCAGTATCGCAGAACGTGTCTTCGGGTGTCGATTGACCTCACCAGCCACACAGGGCACACCCGACCCGCGGCGCGGCCCGGCGGCACCGACCGGTGTCAGCCGCCCCCGAGCACCCGCCGGGTCGCCTCCAGGTAGCCGCGGCCCCACTGCCGGCACGGCTCGAGGTGGTTCCCCTCGGCCCACTCGTTCCACGCGTTCACGAACACGAGGTCCTCACCCGGCCCGAACGGCGCGAAGTCCGCGATCGCGCCGCGGAGCCAGCGCTCGTACTCACCCGGCGACGAGTCACGGAAGATCACGGCTTGGCGGCGCCGGCGCGGGGTGTTGTCCCAGCCGGGGCTCACGCAGGGGAACCGCTTGTACGGGACCGAGGGCCGCGCCAGCATGCGGTCGACCACCGCGGCGTAGTCGTAGATCCGGTGCCACCGGTACGCCTGGTTGGTCAGGTGCAGGCGGCGGAGGAGCCGCGCCCCGAAGGTGCGCCGCTGCGCGCGACCGAGCTCGGCGAACGCGGGCTGGAACTCGATCGCGGCGTCGAAGCCCATCGCGGTCGGGTCCCCCGTCTCCTGGTCGTGCTCGACCCGACACAGGTAGAGGTCGCCGATCCCCGCGCGTACGGCCTCCTCCCGCCAGAGGTCCGTGGTGCGCTCCGGCTCCGGGAGCCGGCTCGCCGTGTACACGAGGAACAGCGGCCGACCGTCGACCCGGACGGAGCGCGGGTCCGCGAACGCCGGCAGGAGCTCCCGGATGTGCGCGCGGTCGTCCTCGAGGGAGTAGTCCTGGCGGACCAGCGTCTCGCCCGATGCTCCGTCCCAGGCCCGGGTCCAGTCCTCGTTGGCCCAGCACAGGGCGAACCCGAAGTCGGGCCGGCCCGACTCGAGGACCTCACGGAACGGACGGTCGAGCAGGCGCCGACCCTGGAACCAGTAGTGGTAGTAGACGAACCCCGAGATCCCGTGCTCGCGGGCCAGGGCCGCCTGCGCCTCGCGGGTCTCGGACACCCGGAGGTCGCAGAAGCCGAGGTCGGCCGGGATCTGCGGTTGGGAGTGCCCCGGGAACAGCGACTTCGCACGCACGACGTTGCGCCACTCGGTGAAACCGGGACCCCACCACGCGTCGTTCTCCGGAATCGGGTGGAACTGCGGGAGGTACAGCGCGAGCGCGCGGACGTCGCTCATGCGCGCAGGTCCGACGTCCCCTCGAGATCGTCGATCGTGTTCGCCTCCGCCGCGGACCGGATCGCGAGAAGGCCGTCGATCACCTCCTGCAGCCGATCGAGCGGCAGCGCATTCGGCCCGTCGGACAGCGCGCGGGACGGGTCCGGGTGGACCTCGAAGAACAGCCCGTCGCAGCCGACTGCCACCGCGGCCCGGGCGAGCGGCACGATGAACTCCCGCAGGCCCCCGGAGGTCAGACCCGCGGCACCGGGCTGCTGCACGGAGTGCGTGGCGTCGTACACGACCCGCACGCCCGGCTCCCGCATGACGAGCAGGGAACGGAAGTCGACGACGAGGTCGCCGTAGCCGAAGGTGGTGCCGCGTTCGCCGAGCAGGATCTCGGTACACCCGCCGGCGCGCAGCTTGGCGGTGATGTGCGCGGTGTTGTGCGGGTCGAGGAACTGACCCTTCTTGACGAGCACCGGCCGGCCCGTCGCCGCCGCTGCCATCAGCAGGTCGGTCTGGCGGCACAGGAACGCAGGGATCTGCAGGTAGTCGACGGCCTCGGCCACCGGGGCCGCCTGGACCGACTCGTGGACGTCGGTGATGACGGGCAGCCCGCTGCGGCGCCCGACCTCGGCGAGCAGCGCGAGCCCCTCGTCGAACCCGTGGCCGCGAAACGACTCGATCGACGTGCGGTTCGCCTTGTCGAAGGACGCCTTGAACACGATGTCGAGCTGCGGGTGGCGCTCGCCGAGGCGGTTCAGCTCGTCGGCAACGGTCATGCACAGGTCGAGCGACTCGGCCACGCAGGGCCCGGCGATGAGCAGGAGGCGAGGTTCGACTGTCATCGCACGACCCGGGCCGGAAGCAGTGGACGGGAGAGCGTACCCGGCAACGCCGGGGTCACCGCATCCCACCGAGCAGGCGGTCGGCGAGCTCCCGCACCGCGCCCCGTCCGCCCGGTGCCGCGAGCACGATCGTCGCGGCAGCCCGCGCCGCGGGAGCCGCGTCGGCGGGCGCGGCGGACAGCCCGGCCGTGGCCATGACCGCGACGTCGGGGACGTCGTCCCCCACGTAACAGACCTCCGCCAGCGGTACCCCGAGGCCGCCCGCGAGCGCCGCGAGCGCCGCGACCTTGTCGGTCACGCTGGTGCGGAGGTGCGTGATGCCCAGCTCTGCGGCGCGGTGGCGAAGGGCAACCGAGTCGCGTGCCGTCAGCACCGCCACCTCGATCCCGGCCTCCCGCATGGCCACCACGCCGTAGCCGTCCTTCACGTCGAAGCTGACGAGCTGGGCATCGCCGAGGTAGGCGATCCGACCGTCGGTGAGCACGCCGTCGACGTCGAGGACCACGAGCCGCACCGGACCCGTCGTGGGCGCGCACCCCGGTGACGCGAGCAGCCGTTCGACCGCCGCCACGTCCTCAGCGCGATCGACCGCGTGGAGCACGACGTCGACCTCCACCGCCGCGATCCGCAGCCCGAGCGAGAGCGCCCGAAGCTGCTCGAGCTTCTCGATCGCCTCGAGGGCACCAACCGGGGCGCGCACGAAGCGCTCCAGCGCCTCGCGTCGGTACGCGTAGACCCCCACGTGGCGCAGGACCTCCTCGATTCCGAACGGGATCGTGGAACGCGAGAAGTAGTGCGCGATGCCGTCCTCGGAGCACGCGACCGTGACCACGTCAGGGCTGGACGCCGTGATCCGCGGCGTGCGCACGACCGGCGTCGCGATGTCGCAGTCGGTCGCGTCCTGGAGCCGACGCACGATGCCGTCCACCACGGCCGCGGGCAGCAGCGGTTCGTCCCCCTGGACGTTGACGATGATGTCGGCGGTCGAGGTCTCGGCCACGGCCCAGACGCGATCGCTGCCCGACGGCAGCTCCGACGGCGTCATCACGGCTTCACCCCCGGCGGCCCGCACGACCTCGGCGATGCGGTCGTCGTCGGTCGCGACCACCACCCGGTCGACCGTGGCGGCCTGCGCGACGTTGCGCAGGACCTGCACCACCATGGGGACCCCGTCGATGAGCGCGAGCGGCTTTCCCGGGAAACGCTCGCTGCCGTAACGGGCCGGGATCACCGCGAGGACCTCGGGGGAGTCTCCAGTCACCGGCTCCCCCGCCCGCGGTCAACGCCGAGGTCCCTGCCGACGAGCTCCTCGGTCAGCCCGACGTCGTCGCGGTAGAGCTCCAACCGCTCTTGGCGCACCGCCACCCAGGCCGTCTCCGCGCCGATGACGTAGAAGTTGGGGCACAGCACGTTTGGGATGCTCCTCGGTGTCAGCCACGTTCCGGTGAGACCGTCGACCGTCACACGCTAACCCCGCGGGGCGAACGAAGAGGCCGGGTGTTCACGAGCACGAAGCGGGTCGGCCGGGTCACGCCGGAGCACGCTCGAGGACGGTCCAGGCCGACAGGTCCCGACCGATGAGCTCCTCGGTCAAACGGATGTCGTCGCGGTACAGCTCCACCAGGTCCCTGCGGAGCTCCATCGCGAACTCCGGCATCCGGCTGTTGCGCCGACGCACCGAACGACGCGCCCGCGCCCACACGTCCGACGGAACCACCCGACGCACCAACGACTTCCCCGGAACCCGACTCACCAGACGATTCATCCGCTGCGACTTCACGGCGTACCGCGTCACGTTGTGATCCGCAATCGTCGGCACGAACGATCCGTCCACCCCGAGGAACTCGAACACGTCGTGCATCAACCGCTGCGGATCCCGCGACAGGTCTTCGAACAGATGCACACTCAGCTGCTCCCGATCGAACCGCTGCAGGTACCGCGACAGCTGACGCCCGTAGAACCCCGGACCGACGTACCTCCACTTCGGGCTCTCGCTCCCCGCGCGGCGTCCCTCGCGCTCGCGCAACACCGCCTCCGCGAACGACGCGTCTTCCACGCCCTGCGAGACCCGCATCGAATAGGCCGAGAACGCCCGCTCGACTGGGTTCCGCAACACCGCGATCAGCTTCGCGTGCGGGACCGCCTCGTGGATCCGCTCCACCGCGGCGGCGTTCGAGAGATACGAAGCGGTGGCTTCACCGATCGCCCGCTCCGCACCCACCCCGTCGAACAGCCGGAGGTACTCGTCGAGGTCCGCGATCTTTCGTTCCCCGGGAAGCACCAGCTTGGGCGGCGCGGTTGGGAGCGATTTGAAGTATCCGGGCTCCTTCTCCGCACTCATGAAGACGTCGGGATGCTGCCGCAGGTAGTGGTACAGGGAGGTCGTCCCCGCCTTCTGGGCACCGATCACGAAGAAGTTCGGCCACGTCACGCTGTCGTGCCTCCTGTGCTCGACCGCGCTACGGCGCCGACGCTCGGAGCGGAGCGTCCACGTCCCGCTCATCAACCGCATTGACACGCGCAACCGCTTCGAGCATGGCGGAGCCCCGATCGGAATCCGGTTCCAGGTAGTTGCCCTCGGCCCACTCGTTCCACGCGTTCACGAAGACGAGCCGATCGTCGAACGGCTTGACGGCCGCGGCCTCCACGAGCTCGGCCAGGTCATCCGCGAAGTGCTCCGGGTCGTCGTTGAGCATGACGACCGCGGCCTTCCCCCGTCGGGGCGTGTTGTCCCACCCGACCAGGGTGGTCGGGTAATAGGGATGCGTGAACCCCGCGCGCATCTGCCGCACGGCGGCGCGGTGCTGTCGGTAGTCGTAGACCTTCAGGGTCGTGCTCCCCACTCCCTGCCGTGCGTTGCGAACTGTCCGGGCGACCTTGCGCCACGGTCGGGCGAGCAGCGGCGAGTAGTTGTTGTGGGGGAGCAGGTCCAGGCGGGGCGCGAAGCTGATGGTCCCGTCGAGGCCGTCGGCCCGGAAGTCGTGTCCGACCGCCCACCCGTCGATCCCGAGGACGAGGGGCTCGCCCACCCCGAGGCGCGCGGCCTCACCGCGGAGGGTCTCCACGGTGCGGGCGGGGTCGGGGAGGTCCGACGGCCGGTAGATCGCGAACAGCGGCCGTCCGTCGACGCGGACGTAGCGCGGATCGGCGAACGCCGTCGCGAGGAACTGCGCGTGCCGCACGTCGTCGTCGTGTGAGTAGTGCTGGTCCTGGAGCGCGCGCCCGCTGCCGAGCCACGTGTCGGTCCAGGGCTGGTTGGCCCAGGCGAGGCAGAACGGGAAGTCCGGCTCGCCGGAGCCGAGCACCTCCGCGAACGGTCGGTCGAGGAGCCGCTTCCCGCTGAACCAGTAGTGCCAGTAGCAGAACGCCTCGATCCCGTGGGCCCGGGCGAGATCGGCCTGGGCGATGCGGCTCTCGGGGAGACGCAGGTCGTAGAAGCCCAGGTCCGCGGGCACCCGGGGCTGGCGGTGCCCCGCGAACAGCGGCTGCGCCTCGGCGACAGAGGTCCACTCGGTGAACCCGGGACCCCACCACCGGTCGTTCTCGGGGATCGGGTACATCTGCGGCAGGTAGAACGCGATCAGGCGAGCGCGGGCGTCAGCGGCGAGCGGAGAGTCGGCCATGATGCGATCAGGTCCTGCCTCTGCTCATCGAACGAACCAGCTGCCTCGAGGAGCGAGTGTACCGAGGCGCACCCGGACGCAAGCCCACGCACCCCCGCGGCTCATGCGTCGTCGTCGGGGAACGCGAGTGCGAGCACCGACGCCGCGAAGGCCTCCCACGTCAGGTGCTCGACCGTCGCCCGAACGTCCGCGCGCAATGCGTACGCCTGCTCGATCAGCCGGGCGAACGTCTCGGGCGGCGCGTCGACATCGCAGAGGAACCCGTTCTCGCCATCGCGGATGATGTCGGGTGCGAAGCCGGTCCGCGTCGCAACCGGAACCGCGTTGGCCATCATCGCCTCGAGGAGCGGGATGGGCCCGCCTTCCAGGGCTGACGGCGAGACGAAGACGTCGATTCCGTCGTAGAAGGACGGGTAGTCGGCGTACTCGAGCTCGAGGTGCCGGAAGTTCGGGAGGCGGACCAAGCGCTCGTAGATCGGCGCCTCCCGCCAGTTGGGGCCGAGGAGCCGGAACTCGCGATTCGGCAGCGCCTCCACGATCTCGGCGATCCGGTCCGGGGACTTGCGCGGGTAGTAGCCCGAGACGAGGCCGACCGCCCCGCTCCCGCGCGCGTGGCCGCGGAACCGGTCGGGGTCCGCGCCCGGGAGCACGATCGCCATCTTGCGCGCCGGGAAGCCGGCGTTCGCCAATGCCGGCGCCTGCGTCGACGACATCGAAACGACCGTCGTGCACGAGCGGAGCCCGCGTGCCACCGCGCGCGCGTCGCCGGGAGCGAAGCCCGGGTGGGTGAAGAACACCAGGGATCGCGCGGCACGACAGTTCGGATCGTCCTTCACGCGCAGGTACAGCAGGTAGTGCGAGAAGAAGTACGCGCGTGCTGGGGGGAGCGGCGGGAGGGGGGCGTCGGGTCGTTCGGGCAGGTAGTGCAGCGCGCTGGCGCCCACGACCCGGTCGGTCAGGTGCCGGGAGATCGTCTCCAGGACCCAGCCGCGGTTCTGCTCCGCCACGACCGCCACGAGATCGAGCGCGTCGGGCGCAACGGATCGACCGCGACGACGCACGCCGAACATCGACCCGGTGCTATCTGGCCGCGAGGCGGCGCCGGGCCTTGCCCGCCCACAGTCGTGCGGACCGGAGCCCGCGGCGCACGGGCCCCTCGCGTCGGCGCCGTTGCTCCTTCTCCCAGGGTGCGACGTAGATGTTCGTGATGTCGCGGTTCTCGACCTGGACCGGGACGCCGAGCTCCTCGCAGAGCTGCACGAAGTCGTACTCGTGCGGACCGATGGTCAGGAAGGGGTTGAGGCTCACGAGGTTCACCCCCCGCTCGCGCAGCACCGACCGCATCTCCGCCAGACCGTCGTAGTAGTCGCGGTAGCGGTCGTCGGGCTCGGCGCCGAGCCACCGAGTGTGCTGCCCGTGCGAGTGGTGGTTCCCGAGCAGCGCGGCGTTGTCGCAGCCGACGAGGATCACGTTCTTCGCGCCCATGTTGGCGGCCAGGTTGACGGCGGGCTGGGAGATCGACGACCACAGGTACAGGAAGTTCTCGGTGGGCGCGCGCACGTAGTCGAGCACCCGGCTGGAGGCGTCGGTCCCAGGCCGGCCCTGCGTGACGGGGACCACCGGGTCACCGTCGCGCGGGCCCGTGCGGAAGGAGTAGTAGAGCTCGTCGGCGCTGCGCAGGTGCTCGGCCGCCATCCCGCCGAGCTTGTCCCGCTTGACGATCCAGGTGATGTCGGGCCTCGCCGTCTCCCCGGGGATGAACTCGGGGATGTTGAGATCGGGATGGACGGTGATCCCGTAGGTCACGGGAACCATCCTCCACGCCATGTTGAGGCCGATCGTGATCCGACCTTCCAGGAACGACGGTGGGAAGACGCGCAGGCTGGCCCCCGTGCCGACGACATAGATGTCGCTACCCGGATGCTTGCCGTACAGCTCGGAGACCGCCCTCACCGGCGAAGCGCTTCCGTCATCCCGTGACCCGCAGCAGCGCATGGAACCGGTCGCCCCGGCCGATCGCCGCGCTGAACCTCGCGGGATACTCGAGCAGGACCTGGAGGCGCTTGTCGGCCGCGAGCGCCTCGACCCCGGCGTGATCGAGGGATCCCCGGCGCTCGCGGACGTAGCCCCAGCTCCGAGCGATGTCCTTCGTGATGACCTCGTGCACGATCAGCACGTCGGAGAAGCCCGCGAGGGCGGCGAGCCGGCGGAGCTGCGCCGGCGCGTACTGCACGAGGTGGCGCGGATCGGAGTTGAACCAATCGCTCCGGAAGAGGGCGGCCCAGACGCTCGCCCCGTTCGGCACCGCAATGTGCACGGTCCCTCCGGGCGCGACCTTCGACCGTATGGTCGAGAGCGCCTCGACGGGGTCGTACAGGTGCTCCAGGACGTGGTTGAGGCGAACCACCGCGAGCGATCCGTCGGCGACGGCATCGCCGAAGTCGCCGGCGAGCACTCCCCGATGGCCGGCGTCGGCCACCCGCGCCACCACACCGGGATTCATGTCGACGCCGATGGTCGTCGCCCAGCCGCGGGTCCGGGCCTGGTCGAGGAACGCCGGGCCCCCGCAGCCGTAGTCGACCAGCGCACCGGGTGGCCTCGGCGTGTACACCGCGTCGAGGACGCCCGGCAGCCGATTCGGCAGCACACGATCCACCGCCTTGCCGACGAAGCGCGTCACTCGTCGGGGCCGGGGTTGCGACGGCGCCGACGCGGGTCTCCCCGACGCCGGCGCGGTCTCACCGAGCTCCCGCGCACCGGCGGAGGTGAGGTAGGGGGCGTAGTCGTCGGGGTAGAGCCGTCCCGAGTCCTCTCGGGTCGGCCGCACCGAGAGGTAGACGAGCCGGCACGTGCGACAGCGCGAGTAGGTGAAGTCCTGCTGGTCGAGGCGGTGGAGGCGGTCGCGCGAAGCGAACCACCGCCGCTGGTCGCCGCTCCCGCAGAGCGGGCACCGGCTCACGCGCTCGACGGCGACGCGCACCTGACCGGGCTCGGCGGACGCGGCCATCACGATCCCGCCCGCTTCCGTCGGACGTAGTCGATCGGCGTTCGCAGGGCGCGGGTCACCGCCTGCCCGATCCTCCACGACGTGGACCGCTTCATCGCGTCGAGCTGCGCCTCGAGCTCGGCGACGCGCTCCTTGGCGGTGATGAGGTCGAGCGAGGCGTTCGTGAGGATCGAGCGCCGCGAGGGCGCGCGCCGCAGCGCCGCCCGCAGCGACTGCTTCACGAGGCCCGCGCGGATGAGCTCCTCCACCTCGGCCGGCGGCACCGCACCCGCCTCGACCGCCTCCTGGTACCACGACATCCAGAGGTCGGCGAGTGGGTTCTCGTCGTTCTTCCAGGGCTGGATGGGGACGACGGTGTAGTGGATGAGGCGCGTCACACCGGGCGTGTAGCGCTCGAGGTCGTTCCACTCCCCCGGGATCGCGGCCGCGACCTCGTCCGGGTCGACCACGCACATCCGGGTCATCAGGTCTTCGTAGGTGTAGCGACCGTCGTCGAGCCCGGCCACGATCTCGTCGACCTTCCAGGGGAGGCGCGCGCAGTCGAGCAGCATCACCGCGGCCTTCGCCGGCCCGATGGACGTGCTCTCGTGGCCCTCCCACAACGATGTGGGCTCCGGATCGCTCATCAGCAGCTTGCGGTCGCCGAACTCCATGGTCGCGAGCTCGGCGACGTCGCCGAACACGAGCATGTCGGCATCCATGTAGACACCGCGCCCCGAGTAGCCGCACAGCTCGGGGATCTTGAAGCGCGAGAACGAGAACCCGGTGCGGGAGCGATTCGCGGGGTTCCGGGGCACCGGCATGTCGACCCCGAACATCGGCACGATCTCGACCGGGATCGTCGCGGACTTGCGGATGGAGTACTCGAGGACGCGGAAGGCGACGATCTGCGACGTGTCGGTGCCCACGAAGATGCGGAGGGGCTCGACGAGCGACCGGTAGTCGATGCCGTACTCCTCGGCGATCCGATCGAGCGCCGCGAACTGCACGTCGTAGCCCTCGGCGCCGTTCTCGAGCAGTGTCGAGCCCTCGAGCCCTCGAAAGGCCGCGGAGTACGAGCGTCCGCCGTCGATGCCGAGCGACCGGACGGTGCGGGCTCCCATCCGACCGAGGATCCGAAGCACGGCTTCAGAGCTGAACGTGCCGGTATCGATCACCGGCGACCCGGGGGCGGGCGTCGCGGTGATCCCGTTGTACCAAACGAGCCGTCCTCGCTCCTCGTACTCGCGCAGCACAGGGAGGTCGTCGAACCACTGCTCGAGCGTCCGGGTACCGGGACGGCTCCGCTCGTGAGGGACACGCGGCATCAGCAGCCACTCCGCTCCGACACGGATCCGCTCCGAGCAGTCGTCGACGACGTTGATGTCGATGATGTGCGCGACATCTGCGTCGATGACGTCGATGACGTGGTTGATGGCGACGACGTTGTACTCGCCGAGATCGAACTCGTCGCGCCGGTCGAACGTCGGGCCCTTTCCGACCATGAGCCACGGGCGACCGGGGAAGGGCGCCTGGCCGATCCATTCGATTAGCTCGAGCATCCCGCCATCACCACTCCGGTCGGCGGTTTCGCAACCGCGCTCCAACCGAGTATGGCAGTCCCTTCTCGACGCCCGCACCTCGGCGAATCGGCACGAAGCACCCTCATCTCACGGTCGGAGAAAGGCGTTCCCGAGCGAGTCGGCGTGTACAGCGTTGCGGCGCGTCGGTGAACGCAGGACGTTGGGGCGGCGAGCCATACGGCACATGGTCCGCCGGATGGAGGAGCGCGGCGTCCTGCGCCGTCGGACGGACGGAGAGGTGGATCAGCCGGCAGGACCGGCAGCGCGAGGAGGTGAACCCCTGGTCGACGAGGTGGTGGGGGCGGTCGCGACACGTGCTCCACCGACGACGCCTCGTGGCGCAACACAACGGACCGCGGTCGACGTGCTCCACCTCCACGCGCAACGGGGCGGTGCTGGATCTCACTCGATGCCCCAGGCGTCGAACTCCGGACCGAGGTGCTCCCTCAGCCGCCTCGTGTCGGGGCGAAGGAGCTCGATGATGTCCGCTCGGGACTCCGGCGACAGCGCGCCCGTACCGCCATGCGTGCGGGGACCCCTCCGGAACCGGAGCACCCGCCGCGAGCGCGCCCGCGGCGGGTTCTGGAGGAACTCCGACTCCGCCGTCTCGGGGAAGTGGCCGTCATCGACGCCCAAGAATCCGAGCACGCGCCGGAGCGTGGCGCGCCGATCGTCCCGGAGATCCTCCGAGCGCACGACGAGGAGCTGCTCGCGCGGGAATCGCGCGAGGTAGCAGTCCATCTGGTGGGCATACTGGCTCGGCGGCAAGTAGACACCCAAGTGCCCGAGCACCGCGTCGTCGGGCCCGCGCGTCTCGCCCTCGTACCGGACGCGATGACGGTAGTGCGACTCGATCCGAAGCACCGGGTGGCGCACGAGATAGATCAGCTTCACGTCCGGAAGGACCTCGGCAATGCGCGCCGGGACCCCAGGATGATTGGGATCCATCGCGTATGTCGGGGACGCCTCGCCGACTGCCAAGGCATCGCCAGAATCCGCGAACTGCGCCTCGTACCAGGCAGCGCCACGGTCCCAGTTCCTCGCGGCGGCGAAGTAGTTCAGCTCCTTGGTCTTCGGCATGAAGATCTGTGGGTGCGCCCGCAGGTACTCGTACAGGCTCGTGGTGCCGCCCTTCATGGCACCGATCACCAGGAAGTCGGGGAGTCTCGGCCCGCTCGACGTCATCTCGTTCGCGACTGCTCCTCGACCCCGAGGTGGGAAGAACGATCCAAGGTAGGTTACTGGCCGTCCCGAATCGCCCAGAACGATGGAGTCGAAATGCGCTTGTACCTCGACCCCGCCGCGCTTCGGCGCATCGCCGACGAGAACCACGAGCGATATGCAACCGCGCAGCCCTTCCCACACGCGTACTTCGACGGACTCCTCCCGGACGATGCGCTCGATCTCGCGCTCGCGGCGTTCCCCGACCCCGACTGCCCGGTGTGGAAGGAATACGAGAACTACCACGAGGTGAAGCTGGAGACGCAGGGCGAAGAGCGGCTTCCCCCCGAGATCTCGTTGCTCCTCTACCAGTTCAACTCCGCTCCGTTTCTCCAGTTCCTGGAACACCTCTCCGGAATCGAGGGGCTGATCCCCGACCCATACTTCAGTGGTGGCGGGCTCCACCAGATCGTCCGCGGCGGGAAGCTCGGCGTCCACGCCGACTTCAGCCGCCACACGACGCTGCCGCTCCATCGCCGCATCAACGTCATCATCTTCCTCAACCGGGACTGGAAGGAGGAGTACGGCGGACACCTCGAGCTGTGGAACCGCGATGCCACGCAATGCTGCGAGCGCATCCTCCCCGTCTTCAACCGCACGGCCATCTTCTCCACGACCGACTGGTCGTACCACGGTCACCCCGAGCCCCTGGAGTGCCCGGAGGGCATGACCCGGAAGTCGATCGCTCTGTATTACTTCACCGTCGAGCGACCGGAAGGCGAGACGATCGACGGCAAGGAGTCGACGCTGTTCGTCCAGCGTCCCGGTGAAGTGGTTCCGCAAGGGACGAAGCTGGAGCGCGGCGAGTCCTACACCGGGCTCAAGGCGGATCGGTTCATGCCGACGAGCGGCCGGGCACGCGCAATCCACGCCCTTCGCCGAATCACCCCACCCGTCCTGTTCGACGCGGCGGTACACGCCCGGCGGCGAGCTCGGTGACCGCCACCGCCGACGGCACGTCGCCGATCGCCACGGCCCGTCGTTACGCACGAGCGGTCCGGAAACGCCTCGAGCGGCCGTATCCGGTGGCCTGGTGCAAGTGGAACCCGCCCCGACCTCCGTTCCCCGCGCACCAACTCGGCTACGCCAGCTTCTACGCCCGCCAGGCAACAGCCTCGCTGCGCCCACTGCCCGACTACCTGATCATCGGTGCGGCGAAGTCGGCGACCACGTCGTTGTACGAGTACCTCGCGGCACATCCCGCCGTCTGCGCGCCGCTCCGCAAGGAGATCTGGTACTTCGACCGGCACTACGACCGGGGGTCCGCGTGGTACCGGGCCCACTTCCCCACCCGCATCCACCGGGCCAGGATCGAGCGGCAGACAGGGTACGCAACGCTCACCGGCGAGGCCACCCCCTCGTATCTCCCGTCGCCGGACGTACCCGCCCGGGTCGCCGCCCTGATGCCCGAGGTCAAGCTCGTGGTGCTCCTGCGCAATCCGGTGGATCGCGCGATCTCTCATTACTCGATGCGTGTCCGTCACGGACTGGAGACACGTCCGATCGACGACGCACTGAGCGCCGACAGCAGCTACGTCGCTCTCGGCCGCTACGCCGAGCAGCTCGAACGGTGGTTCGAGTGCATCAGGCCCGAGCAGCTCCTCGTGCTCCCATCCGACGAGCTCACGAGCGCGAAGAACCCGGGGTTCGATCAGGTGCTCCGGTTCCTCGACCTCGCGCCGTGGCGACCGCCCGCGTTCGAGATGTACCTCAAGGGCACCTACAGCCCCACGAACCCGGAGCTGCGGGCCCGGCTCCAGGACGCGTACGCGGTTCCGAACGACCGACTCTGGGCGTTGCTGGGCACGCGTTGGGGCTGGGACGAACCTCGCGTGTCGACACCCTGATGCGAGCACGACTGCGTCGGACACGCCGCCGTACTCAGCGCTCCTACAGGTAGCGCTCGCAAACGGGCCCCAAGGCCTCCTGCGCGTCGAGGTGCATCTCGGGGGACGGGTAGTAACGGTTGTGCGTCCACGTTCGGCCGGGTAGCACGAGCTCGGTCGGACGGCCCGTGAAACGGCTCACCAGGAGCTGCGGTGAGCCGCGCCTCGTCACACACTCCACGTAGTCGTCAGCCAGTCCGCGCAACTCCTCGATCATGTCGGCGTTCACGAGCTGCGGGAACTCACCGAAGAGCGTCGACAGCGCCGAGTATCCCTCGACATAGTGAGGTCGACGCTTGGAGAACCAGAAGAGGATCGTGGGCACCTCGAGGCGCCGAAGGAGCTCCCGGTAGCTCTCGAGCCAGTTGGCCCTCGTCTCTGCGACGACGCGCCGGATGTACTCGGCATCACCAGTTGCCAAGAGGTCGGCGTACACGTCACGGGCGAGCACCGTCATCCCGTCCGAACGCCGAACCCCCGAGCTCCCACCACGGCTCTCGAACAACTCGTTGTCCTCGCTGCGGCCGGACATGACCTGGAGGACTACGAAGCGCGCTTCGTTCGCGTACGTGATGAGCCGAGGGTGCTCGAGGAAGAACCGCGGTCCGGCACCACCCCAACCGAGGTTCAGAACGTCCGCGCCCAAGCACTTGCCGAGCAGTTCGGGATAGGGATGCGCCGCAAACGCGCCGAAGGTCTGCGCCGCACCCACGCAGGCGAAGTAGCCGTCCTTCGCCAGCCTCGGCGGGAGTGGTCCGCGCACGGCAAACGCCGTGTCGGGAAGTGGGACGAGGCCGTAGTCGATGACCTCGTAGTCGCGCTGTTGGTAACCGCTCCGAAGGCGAGGGCCGCGCTTCCCGCCAGGCCGGATCCGGTGCAGCCAGACTCGTAGCGGTCGGGGCACAACCGACCGGACGACACGCCGCACGCGATCGAGACGCGCGCTCACCACCACCTCCCAGTTGACGGT
Organism: Acidimicrobiia bacterium; assembly: GCA_041659105.1. Taxonomy (GTDB): domain Bacteria; phylum Actinomycetota; class Acidimicrobiia; order IMCC26256; family PALSA-555; genus CAIUKV01. The sequence goes on along the minus strand of JBAZYX010000004.1, from coordinate 44,622 downwards.
CGTGCGCCGCACGTGTCGCAGCGGGCGAGGCCGCGCTCACGCAGACCGATCACGAGTCGCGCGTCCTCGTCGTCCCGCTTGCCCGCCAGGCCGAGGTGCCGGAGCGGCGCTGCGTCGCCGACGCCGAGCCGGGCACCGCGTCGCTCCAGTCCCACCACTCGAGCTCGATACCCAAACCCATGGAGTGATCGGGCGGGAACGTGAGAACAGCGTCGTCCACGGACGTCGCAGAGCGAAGAGCAGCCCGATGTCGACGAACGTCGTGCGCCAAGTGACCCAACGTAGCGTCCGGGAGCGTCGCTACCATGCGCCTCCGACCGTCATCTGCTGGATCCGGTGCGAGCGGGGAGGCCAATCAATGTCGTGGCGCGATCTCGACGGACGCGTCGTCGTGGTCGGGAGCGGATTCCTCGGGCTCGCGATCGCCGGGCACCTCGCTCGGTCCGGCGCCGAGGCGACGCTCGTCCACCGCTCGCCCCTGCACGACGCCGCCCGCGCCGCGGCCGTCGGCTGCCGCCTCGTGCACGGCGACGCCCGACTCCCCCAGGTCGCCCGCGCCGCGGTGGCGGACGCTCGCCACGTGGTGTGGTGCGCCGGCGGTCTCATGCCGGCCGAAGCCGAGGTCGACCCGCTGGGAGCGGTCGAGGCCGCGCTCGGACCCGTGCTCGGCTTCCTCGGCGCGCTCCACACCCGGGAGATCGCGGACTTCACCTTCGTCTCGTCCGGCGGCACCGTGTACGGCGGGGCGCACACACACCCGATCGCGGAGACCACGGTGCCGGAGCCGCAGACCGCCTACGGGATCGCGAACCTCACCACCGAGGGCTTCGTCCGGCGATCGTGCGCGCAGCTCGGGGTACGTCCGCTGATCCTGCGTTGCGGGAACATCTACGGCCCCGGGCAGCCGGGCAACCGCAGCCAGGGCCTGGTCGCCGCGGCGCTGGCGGCGGTCGTCGACGGGGAGTCGATCCGGATGTTCGGCGCCGGTGACGCCGTCCGCGACTACCTGTACGTCGACGACTTCGCGCACGCGGTGAGCCGGCTCGTGGGTCGCGAGCAGGCGCACGAGGTGTTCAACGTGGGCTCCGGTACGGGCGCGTCCGTGCGTGACGTGATCTCGACCGTCGAATCCGTCACGGGTCGGCCGCTGCGCGTCGACCACCAGCCCGCCCGCGCCTGCGACGTCCCGTTCGTCGTGCTCGACACCGCGCGGCTCCGGTCGGTCGTGCCCAACGAGCCACGGTCACTCGACGACGGGATCCGAGCGACCTGGTCCGCGATGCCGCTCGCGGCGCGTTCGGCCCCGTCCTGACCCGCGCGCCCCTGAAAGCGCCGAGACGGGCGGCGGTTAACCTCCGCCTTCCATGGTCAGCGGGAGCGGTCCTCGAGCGCACGAACGGGTCCGGATCGCCTTCCTCTCGAAGGCGGCCACCGTCGGCGGCATGGAGCGGACCCTGGGGTCGATCGTCGAGCATCTCGATCCGTCACGCTTCGAGGCCACGATCCTGCTGCGCGCAGGCGGCACCCTGCTCGAGCACTACCGCCGCTTCGCGCCGACCCATCTGTACGAGCCGCCCGCCACGAGGGCGCGCGTGCGGATCGCGCGCCGCCTCGGTCGGGCGGGCGCGGCGAAGGTCCCACGCGCCGAGGACCTGGCGCGGCGGCAGGCCTGGGCCCGCGGGGTGGTCACCGAGTTCGATCCGCACCTCGTCGTATGGCACCACAACGCCGCGATCCCCGCGTTCGAGCCGCTCGCCGACCTGCCCGTCCCCTCGGTGCAGACCATCGCGCAGCACTGGTCCGGGGTGAGTCGGCTGGGCGACGACTGGCTCCGGGCGATCGCGTCGCGATCGCACTACGTGTGCGAGGGCGAGACCTCGGTGGCGAACGCCCGGTTCCTGCTCGGCGTCCCCGCCGACCGGATCAGCGTCGTCTGCATCGGCCCCGACCTCGCCGACCGCGACCGCGACCTCGCCCGGCTCGACCGGCCCCAGCGCCGCGACCTCGGCATCCCCGACGACGCGATCGTCGTGGCCACCGTCGGCAACCTCGGGCTCTCCAAGGGAACCGACCTCTGGCTCCGCGCCGCGGCCGAGCTGCGCGCACGCCATCCCGACCTGCCGCTGCGCTTCCTCTGGCTCGGCGGGAGCCCGGCGGAGTGGGCGACGTTCCGCGGGGAGGTGCTCCGCACAGTGACGCGCGACCTCGGGCTCGACGACGTCGTCGTCTTCGCCCCGCAGGCCGCCAAGGCGTACCCGTACTACGACCTGGCCGACATCTACGTGCAGCCCTCCCGCGACGACGCGTTCCCGGGTGCCACGCTCGAGGCGATGTCGGTCGGGAAGCCGGTCGTGACCTTCCCGATCGGGATCGGTGCCGAGGAGTACGCCCGCGACGCACTGGTGCGGGTCGACGCGCTCGATCCCTCGGCCCTGGCCGCGGGGATCTCCCGGCTCGTCGACGACCCCGACCTCCGCGCCCGGCTGGGGGCCGCCGGCCGAACGCTCGTCGAGGAGCGGTTCGACGTCGTGCAGTCGGTCCGCAGGTACGAGGAGATCTTCGATCGGGTGGCCGAGCAGGGCCGTCGCGCCGACCGCTCCGGCTAGATCCCCGCGCGCACCAGGTCGTGGAGGCGGACGAGGCCCACGCAGTGGTCCAGCTCGTCGACCACGGGGAGCACGCTGATCTGCGAAGGTCGCTCCTCCATCAGCCGCAGCGCGTCGTAGGCGAGGACCCCGGAGCGGACCGACACGGGGGACCGGGTCATCACGTCCTGCGCGCAGAGGTCGCCGAGGCGGGCCGGATCGGTGTGCTGGACCGCGCGACGCAGGTCGCCGTCGGTCACGATCCCGATGAGCGCGCGGTCGTCCTCGACGGTCACCGCGCCGAGCCCGCTCGAGCTGATCGCGGCGACGACGTCGAAGAACCCCGCGGCCGCGGCGACGGTCTGCCGGGCCGAACCCGCGTGCATGAGGTCGTCGACCTTCAGGGTCAGGCGCTTGCCGAGCCGCCCCGACGGGTGGTTCAGCGCGAAGTCCTCCGGCGTGATCTCGTTGACCCGCATGGCGGCGATCGCCAGGGCGTCGCCGAGGGCCAGGGCGACCGAGGTGCTCGACGTGGGGGCGAGGTTGTGCGGGCACGCCTCGCGCTCGGCGCCGGCGTCGAGCACGACGTCGGCGTGCCGGGCCAGCGTGGAGTCGACGTTGCCCAGGATGGCGATCACAGGCACCTTCCGGTGCTCGAGGTGCGGCAGGAACGCGAGGATCTCGTCGGTCTCGCCGCTGTTGCTCAGCACGATCGCGACGTCGCCCGACATCAGGATGCCCAGCCCTCCGTGCAGCGCGTCACCCGGGTGCAGGAACACCGCGGCGGAGCCCGTGCTCGTGAGCGTGGCGGTGATCTTGCGCGCGATGTTGCCCGAGGTGCCCGCGCCCGACACGACCACCTTGCCCTCGCAGCTCACGACGAGGTCGACAGCCCGCTCGAACGCGGGGAGGTCGAGGCGAGCGGCGGCGTCGAGGATCGCCTCGGCCTGGAGCCGCATGAGCTCCGCCGCGTCGAACCCGCTGCCCGTCCGGTTGTCGGTCACTTGTCGGTCACTCGTCGGTCACTCGTCGGTCACTCCGCAGTCCTCGATCCCCGCCGTACGGCGGGGCGAGTCTACTGACGGCCCGACCACGGCGGACGAGGCTGCCACGGGCGCCAGGTGCCGACCGTGCGCTGGACGTCGGCCAGCGACTCGAACCCGCGCTCGCGCAGGCGCGCGCGCAGGCGGTCGAGCTCGTCCTGCTTGGCGTAGCCCCTGCCGACCGGGTGGAGGTGCCGGAGCGGCACGGCGTCGACGATGCCGAGCCGGGCGCCGCGCCGCTCGAGATCGAACCACTCGAGCTCGAGGCCCCACCCCATCGTGTGGTCGGCGGGGAACGGCAGCACCTGTCCGCTCCACGGCCGGCGGACCGCGAACACGGGGCCGATCTCCACGAACGTCGTGCGCCGGGCGACCGAGAGCGGCCGGCGGACCCCGATCTCGTTGTCGCGGTAGCTGCGCTCCGTGTGCGCGGGCTGGACCAGGTCGAGGCCGGCGGCCTCCGCCACCGCCAGGACGTCGGCGAGGGACCCGTGGTCGAACGCGAAGTCGTCGTCCGCGACGACGACCCAGTCGTAGCCGTCGAGGTCGATCTCGTGCAGGAGCCCGTTGAGGAGGGGGAACTTCGCGCCACTCCCCGCACCGACGGTCCACTCCGCCAGGGTCGGCTCCGACGCGTCGAGCGCCCACAGGCGCGCGTCCCAGCCGCGGGAGGCCGCCTCGTCGACGAGCGCCGCGACCAGGGCCGCGTTGCGCGCGCGGTAGATGCACAGCACGAGGACGGAGCGGGTGACACCCGCGTCGAGCCGGCCACCCCGGCGCGCGAGCGTGCGCGTGACCGCGCCGAGGGGCGCACCGACCAGCGCGCGGGGGACGTCGGCGAGCCGCCGCGCGTACTTGCGCACCCGCCGCGTCGTGAGGGTCCAGGTGGAGGTGTCCGGGTCGGTGGACCGGACTCGGCGCGACGCCCGGAGTGCGTCCGGACCCGCGAGCGCGGCGCCGAGGAACACCCACTGGCGCGGGCGTCGGGGATCACGCAGGAGGCCACGCCACGTCCACACGACCGCGGCGCGCCAGTGGCCCGCCTTGAGGTGGTAGAAGCCGAGGCGCGAGAGGTACGCCGCGTGCACGGCGCGGTGCCGGCGGAACACCTCCGGGTGCTTGGCCAGCGTCTGCTCCATGTTCGCGGCGATGCCGGCCCACTTCCGGCTGGCGCGCGGCCCGTCGTGCGCCGTCAGCCGGTAGAGCGGATCGTCGATCCCCTGCACCGATGCGACGAGGTTGAGCCGGATCCCGAAGTCGTCGGCGTCCCAGTCGGGGAGGTCGGCGTCCCATCCACCGATCGCGCGCACGACGTCGGTGGGGATGACGAGCGCGTTCTTCGCACGGAACTCCCCACGGCCCTCGAGGAAGCAGTGCTCCCCCCGGCGCAACGTGAGCGGGAGGACGCGCTCGACCTCGACGCCGTCGGGGGCCACGACCGCCAGGGCGGCCATGGTCGCGACGGGAACCGGGAGCGGCGAAGCGGCGGCGGCGGCGATCGCGCGCTCGAGCAGCTCGGGCGCGATCTCGTCGTCGTCGTCGAGGAAGGTGATCCACGGGCCGCGCGCGACGGCGAGCCCGTCGTTGCGCGCCGCGCACATGCCGCCGGACCGGTCGCGCCGCACGAGGCGCACGCGCGGATCGTCGGTCGCGGGCACGAACGGGGGCACCGAACCGTCGTCGACCACGACGACCTCGATGTCGGCGACCGTCTGCGCCAGCGCGCTCGCCACTGCACGGTGCGCGTAGTCGATCCGGTCGTGGGTCGTGATCACCACCGTCGCGAGGGGGCTCCCTCCCGCCGGCCGGCTCATGGCGTGGGTTCGACCGTTCGCCCCATGCGACCGGTCCACGCGTCGAGGCACGCGCGCACGTTCAACCGCAGATGCCCGAACGCGAGCGTGGGATCGACGAAGACGTTGGCGAGCGGCTTGGCGAGGCCGACGATCACCGTCACCCGCAGGGCGGCCCCGATCGATCCGGAGTCGCGCAGGATGCGCACGAGGTTGCGCAGGCTGTAGTAGCGCCGCCAGCTGAGCCGGCCGAGCCCCCGCGACGGCACCAGGTCCTGGCCGAGGGTCCCGTTGGCCTCCCGGCTGGCGAGGAACGAGCGACCCGACACCTGGAGGGCGTAGCCGGCGGCGCGGAGGCGGAGCCCGTACTCGAGGTCGTCGAACCCGAAGAAGAGATCGCGGCGCGGCGTGCCGACGGAGCGGATGGCCCGCACCGAGTAGCAGGGACAGAAGTCACCACCGATGAAGTCGACGCTCACGTCGTCGCTCAGCGCGGAGTCGGGGACCCATCGGATGCGCCCCCGCCGCCGGTCGAACCACTGCCCCTCCACCCCGACCGCGGCCGTGGCAGGATCACGGGCGGACGCGACGGCCGCGAAGTCGAACAGGGCGGCGAAGACCTCGTCGTCGCGGGGCGGGTCGTCGTCGTCGAGGGTGACGATCCAGTCGTCGTCGTCGGCGCGGGGCAGCACGTGCTCCATCCCGAGCGCGATCCCCCCGGCCGGGCCCAGGTTCTCGGGGGCGGCGACGTACTCGGCATCGGGGACGATCGCGTGCAGGATCTCCCGGGTCTCGGGGGACGCGGCGTTGTCGACCACCACGAGCCCGTCGAGGGCCCGCGTCTGGGCCGTCACCGCCCGGAGGGTCGCCGCGAGCTGCTCCGGGCGACGAAAGGTGATCAGCACACCGAACAGCCTCGGATTGCGGCCGATCTCAGCCATTTCTCCCCACTAAGCCGGCACCTGAGTTCGGGCCCGACGAGATGGAGAGCCCCCCGCTGCCCCACAGTCGCCGCACCGGCCGGAAGCGAGAGCGCAGTATAGAATGCGGCAGGTGACCCAGGAAGAGACGAGCACGCTCGAACTGCGCGATTACCTCCGGGTGCTGCGCCGCCGGAAGTGGATCATCGCGGTCACGATCGTCGTCTGCGTGGGGATCGCGCTGGCCACGACGCTCACCAAGGAGTCGTCCTACGCCACGAGCACCCAGGTCCTGATCGAGCAACGGCTCGTCGACACCCTCTTCGTGCCGAACCAGCAGTCCAACAACCCCACGGACGCCGCGCGCCGCCGCCAGAACGAGATCCTGTTCATGAGCAGCCCCCGCGTCAGGGCCAAGGTGCAGGAGACGCTCGGACGGGAGCCGGAATCGGTCAGCTTCGCCACGGTGGGCACGTCCGACGTGATCGAGATCACCTCCACCGGGACCAAGCCCAGGCTCACCGCCGAGACCGCCAACGCCTACGCGCAGACCTACATCGACGTGCGCCGCGACCTCACGATCGCCGACCTCGAAGCCGCGGCCCAGCAGCTCCAGACGCGCATCGCCGACCTCGACGCGAAGATCGCCCCCATCGACGGCGACCTGGCGTTCAACCCGCCCGCGGTCGCAGTCGCCGGGAAGGTCGCGCCGCCCACCGACCCGCGCGTGACCGAGCGGAACGCGCTCGCGTCCCAGCGCGAGGGCTACCAGACCCAGCTCGAGAGGATGCTCGTGGGCATCTCGGTCGCGCAGGACGGCGGCGCCCAGATCATCGCCGAGGCCGGGGTCCCCCGGAAGCCGATCAGCTCGGGCCCGACCCGCAACATCCTGGCCGGTCTCGTGCTCGGGATCGTGCTCGCGATCGCGCTCGCGTTCCTGCGCGAGTACCTCGACGACACCATCAAGACCAAGGAAGACCTCGAGGCCGCAACCGGCCTGACGGTCGTCGGGCTCATCCCCGCCCTGCCCGACTGGAAGAAGCGCGACGCCACCCCGCTCATCTCGACGTTGCAGCCCCGCTCGCCCGCGGCCGAGGCCTACCGATCCGTGCGCACCTCGGTCGAGTTCCTCAGCCTCGACCAGCCGATCGGCAGCATCCAGGTCACCAGCGCGCTGGCGTCCGAAGGCAAGACCAGCACGCTCGCGAACCTGGCCGTGACCTTCGCCCGGGCCGGGCAGCGGGTCATCGTCCTCTGCTGCGACCTCCGCCGCCCCCGCGTGCACGAGTTCTTCGGTCTCACCAACCGGGTGGGCTTCACCTCGGTGCTCCTCGGCGACACGCCGCTCGCCTCCGCGATCCAGGCCGCCGACCCCGAGCTCCCGATCGGGCTGGTCGCATCGGGTCCGCTGCCCCCGAACCCCGCCGAGCTCCTCGCCTCGAAGCGCGCCGTCGACGTCATCGAAGACCTCGACCGCCGCTGCGACCTCCTCCTCATCGACAGCCCACCCATCCTCCCGGTCACCGACGGTCTCGTGATCTCGGGCCTGGTCGACGGCGTGCTGCTCGTGGCCAGCTCGGGCTCCTCCACCAAGCGCGGGGTCAAGCGGGCCGCCGAGCTGCTCCGGCAGGTCGACGCACCCCTGATCGGATCGATCCTCAACGGCGTCGGCTCGAAGGCCGAGTACGGGTACACCTACGGCGGCGACAACCGCTACTACCTCGACACCCCGGCGCCCGAGAAGAAGCCGGCGGCCGAGAGTCGCAACGGGAAGAACGGGAAGAGCCGCTCCCGTACCTCGGCCCGCGCCGCCCGCTGAGTCGAGGACCGGGGCGCACGGCGTCGTGTCCAGACCGCCGCGTCCCGCAACGCCCGTGAGCGTCACCACCCTCTCGCGACCCACGTCCGCGCTCGCCCGCCGGACCCACACGGCGCCGGCGTGGGCGCTGAGCATCCTCGTCCTCTGCGCATTCGCCTACACCGGGCTGTTCTTCGACGCGCTCTCACGCGCCGACGGCGAGCTGCTCCAGGCCCTCACCATCGCGCCCATCCTCATCGCGCTGACGGTGCCGCTGGCCCTGCGCATCGCCCGGCGCGACCACGACCGGACGCTCGCCTCCATCATCCTGGCCGGCGCCGCGCTGAAGCTGCTCATGGGCTACGTGCAGTTCAGGATCGCGTACGGCTACTACCAGGGCCGTACCGACGCGCAGCAGTACGACGACGTCGGGCGCACGTTGGCGCCGGCGTTCCGCAAGCTCGACTTCGCGACGAACATCGGATCCCTCGTGGGGACGGGCTCGGTCAAGTTCTTCACCGGCATCGTCTACGCGATCTTCGGCACGAGCCGCATCGCCGGGTTCGTGGTCTTCGGCTGGATCGGCTTCCTCGGCCTGCTGGCGTTGGCGCGCGCCTTCCGCATCGGGGTTCCCCAGGGCGATTCGCGCCGGTACCTGATCGCCGTGCTGTTCTTGCCCTCGCTCCTCTACTGGCCCGCGACCATCGGCAAGGAAGCCCCGATGCTCCTCGGCATCGGCCTCGCCGCGTACGGCAGCGCATGCCTCTTCCAACGCCGCACGGGTGGGCTCGTCGCGTTGGCCGGCGGCCTGTTCATCGTCCTCACCGTGCGCCCGCACGTCGCGCTCATCATGTTCGTCGGGCTCGTCTTCGCCGTCCTGGTGCGCAAGGCCCCCGCGCGCAACTTCGCGGCTCCGGTGTTTCGTCTGCTCGGGGTCGCCGCGTTGGTGGCACTCGGGCTCTTCATCATGTCCCGGGCCTCGAGCTACCTCGAAACCAACCTCAAGTCCACCAGCACGCCCGCGACCGACACGAACAGCATCGGCGAGCAGCTGGACCTGACCCAGCTACGGACGACCGACACCGAAGCCGGATCGTCCTTCAGCCCTGTTGCGGTACGGACCCCGCTCGACATCCCACCCGCGTTCGTCACCGTCATGTTCCGCCCGTTCCCGTTCGAAGTGTCGAACGCCGCGGGACTGCTGTCGTCCGCGGAAGGGCTGCTCCTGATCGGACTGCTCGTGATCTCGCACAAGCGACTGCGTTCGATCCCGCGCATGATCCGCACCACCCCGTACGTCGCGTTCAGCATCGGGTACCTCGTCGCGTTCACCATCGCGTTCTCGCGGTTCGCGAACTTCGGGATCCTGTCGCGCCAACGCGTGCAGGCGATCCCGTTCCTCCTCGTGCTCATCGCGCTGCCGAAGTTCCAGGAGCTCGTCGCGGCCCCCGCGCCCGAGCTCGAGGCGGTGCCGCAGCCGGCTGCTCCGGCCTCGACGGGCCCGCGCCGGCGGAGCCGCCGTCCGCCGGTCGTGCCGCGCGCCCGCACGCCGGTCTCCTCGGGCTCGTCGTTCTTGCCGCCGGTCCGCACGACCAGGTGACGATCGCGCACCTCCCGGCCTCGGTGTTCCCGGACCTGATCGCCGCCGCCGGCGCGCACACGGTCGCGGCGCTGGCGGACCAGGGCTGGCGACCGTCGGACCTGATCGACGATCCTGGGTTCCGCCAAGGCGTCGGCGCCGGCATCGTCGCCCTCCTCGTCGTCCTCGCCGCGGCGGTGCTCGTCTCGCGGCCCCGCCGCTGGCGTGACGCCGTGCTCCCGGTGGCCGGGATCGCCACGGTCGTCGCGACGCTCGTCGCGCTGGACCGCACCGGCCCGAGCGTCCTGTCGAGCCGTCGCCTCGGCGTCGGGCTCGTCCTGCTGCTGGTCGGCCCGTTCGCGGCGGCGATCGTGCTCGGCCGCTGGCGGCGGTCGTGGCCGGTCGCGGTGGCCACGGCGGTCGCCGCGATCCCGGGTGGGGTCGTCGTCGCGCGGGCGGCCTCGCTCCAGAACCACATCGGCTGGGTGCCTGCGCTCGTGTTCGCGAGCGCGGTGATCGGCGGTGCGCTCGTGGCCGACTTCGACGACGCGAACGCCCGCGCCGGCCTCTCCCCCGTGCTCCTGGCGCTCGCCGGGCTCGGGATGTACGTGACGGTCCCCGACACCGAGCAGACGTCGGTGCTCGTCGGGGTGCTGCTCCCGCTCGCCCTTCTCGGCTGGCCGGTCGCGCGGGCCCGGCTCGGACCCGGCGCGTACGCCACCGTCGGCCTCGTCGCCTGGGCGGCCGCCGTGGGCGGGCGCGGTCGGCCGGGCTCGGTGGTCGGGGCGATCGCCTCCCTCGGGGTGCTGCTCGCCGAGCCGATCGCCCGGCGGCTCTGGCGCGGCCGGGCCCGGGTGCCCCGTCGGCCCACCTCGGGCCGGGCCCTGCTCATGGTCGCGCTCCAGCTGGGGATCGTCGTGATCACGTCCCGCGTCGCCGGCCTCGAGACCTCCGGACCTGCCGCCGCCGGCATCTCCCTGGTCGCGCTGGCGCTGGCCGTCGGTGGCGCGGCGATCGTGCTCGCCCCGCGGGGTTCCGAGGAACCGCGCGGCCGATCACCCGAGCGCGAGGGTCGGCGTGTGCCGAACTCCTAACATGGCAGGTGGATGAGCAAGCGGCGACAGCCGGACGAGGCGTCCGCAGAGCAGGACTGGCAGCCGGCGGACCCGTCTCCCGACGCGGCGTCGACCTTCGCCGTGGCCCAGGACCTGCTCCAGGCCGCCCTCGACGAGATCCGCAGCTCCGGCGCGGGCCCCGACGCCGAAGCGCCGGCCCAGCCCCCGAGCGCCCGTCCGGCCCCGGCACCGAAGCAGCCCGAACCCGACCCCTGGGCGGCTCGGACCCCGGCGCCGCGGTCCGCCCCCTCGCGCCGCGCCCAGGCGGCCGGAGCAGCTGCGGCGACGACCGCGGCCGCCGCAGCCAAGCCCGCGGCGTCCACACCCGCAGCTCCGACGGCTCCGGCCGCGCCCGCGAAGCCGGCCCCGCGGACCACCCCGGGTCGGGCACGCCGTCGAGCCCGGGCCCCGGGATCGACGAACCCCACTCCGCTCGACCCGTCCACGGAGTTCGACGACCTCACCGACACCCTCTACCAGGAGCCGGCGCGCGAGACCCGCCGACGCCGCCGTCCCGCCGCGGCGGGCGCCGCGGGCGCGACGCTGGCCGCCGGCACGGCGCCCGAGGCCGACCTCCCGCCCATGCCCACGGCCGACGGCGCAGGTCCGGCGGCGATGGAGGCGGCGTTCGAACCCGCGCCCCCGCCCGCCGAGCCCGAGAACCTCGAGTCGGAGGACCTCGAGTCGGAGCCGGCGATCGTGGCCGCGGCGGGCGCGCCCACCGTCACCGCGGTTCGGACCGCGCCCGATTCGCGTCGGCGGACCAAGCAGATCGTCGCGGCCGTGGCCGTGGCCGCCGTGTTCCTCGCCGCCGTCGCGATCGTCGTGATCCCGGGCGGGGGCTCCGACAAGCAGGCCATCCGCACCGCGCCCGGCGCACAGCTGACCTTCGACCCGATCACCACGCCCGAGGGTGCGCAGGTCACCCGGGTCTGGAAGCTCCAGGGTTCCAACGGCCGCGACTTCGTGGGGCTCCTGGAGTTCTCGAACCCCACGAGCGCCCCGATGGAGACGACCTTCACCGAGGTGATCCCGAAGGCCCTGGCTCCCTCGGTCGACGACATCACGTTCCAGCCGCAGCCCACGGTGGTGCAGGCCGACCCGGTGGTCCGCTACTCCGTGGTCCTCCCGGCCAACGGCAACTTCACCGCGCGCTACGAGATCCCGGTGGCGCCCGACGGGGCCGATCGCGCCCGGCTCGAGACCTGGGCCAAGGAGCTCCCGCCCACGGCCACCACGTTGCCGCCGACCACCGCCGCGCCCGAGCCGCCCACCGCGGGGTCCACCACGCCTGCGACCACCCCGGCGCGGACGACCGCGACCACGGGCGCCCCCGCACCGCCGCCCACGAACCCGCCCGAGCCGCCGCCCACGAACCCACCGCCGAGCGAGACCGGGACGACCGTCGTCTACGTGGTGTCGGACAACGGCGGCATCGGATCGTTCACCGTCTCCTCGCCGTTCGGCACGAGCGTGACCGGACTCGGGTCCGCGAACGGCTACACGGTCAGCCCCGGGCAGTACTCGTGGACCCTGGAACCGCTGGAGGGATGGAACAACGTCAGCGCCGACTGTCACAACCGCTCCGGTGCCCCGCTGAGCTGGTCCGGCTCGGCCACCACGGTCGCCTACGACCTCCAGGCGAACGCGACCGTGATCTGCACGTTCCACGTCCACAAGAACTGATCCCGCCCCACTGACAACACGGGCCCCACCAGGCCCTCTGGACGTCGCGTCCGACTCTGCTTACACTTCTCCAATGGGCAGAAACCGGAAGGCCAAGAGCGCACGGGGGAAGCCGACCCCGAAGAAGACGCTCCGGCGCGCCCGGCTCGAGGGTCGGGTGATCGTGGCCGAGGCCACCGCGCAGGCCGCCGAGACACGAGCCGCGGCCGCCGAGTGGCGGGCCGAAGCCGCGGCCACGCGCGTCGAGACGATCGTCGACGCCACCGCCGAGAGCGCGCGGCAGCGGGCCGAGGCCACCGCCGAGGCGGCCCGGATCGTCGACGCCGCCCACGTCCAGGCCGAGTACGTCGTCGCCCAGGCCCGGGTCATCGCCGCGGCCGAGACCGACGCCGCCCGGGCCCGGGCCGAGCTCCAGGCCGAGCGGTTGCAGACCACCGCGACGGTCGCGGTCGAGCAGGCCCGCGCCGAGGTGCGGAACGAGCGCGAGCGCGCGATCGCGGAGCTCGCCGAGGAGCGCACCCGGCTGCGCGACCAGGCCCTGCTCGAGGCGGCCCGGATCCGCGACGAGGCGCGCAGCACCGCGAACGCCGAGCTCGCCGCAGCCGAGACCGAACGCGAGCGGATCCTCGCCGACGCCCACGCCGAGGCCTTCGCCATCGTCGAGCAGGCCCGCTCCGACGCGGCCGACCACGAGATGTGGGAGGCGCTCGACGCGGACGCGGGCTTCGAGGCCCAGCCGCTCACCACCGACGTCGCGCCGGTGGTGGTCGACGTCTTCGACAACCTGGCGCCCACGCCCGACGCGGCGCGGCTCGAGGCCGAGCTCTTCGACGACCTCGACGTCCCGCCGTTCGCGCTCACGCCCCTGGCCGTCGAGGACGCGGTGCGACCCGAGCGCGACCCCGTGATCGTCGACCTCGCCAACTTCTGGCACGACAAGCACGAGAAGAGCGGGCGCGAGCCGGAGGAGCCGAACCGCCGCCGGTTGCGGCGCCGGTCCCGCCGCTCCTAGTCGAGTCCGCCGTCACCCTCCGATCCCCCCGCGCGCGCCCGCTCCTGGACGCAGCGCCTCCGCATCCGTAGCCTCTGCCGATGGCCAAGAACGCGGGCAAGGCCGCGAAGAAGCAGCGTCGCAAGGCGGAGAAGCTCCTCCGCCAGGCCGCACTCGAGGCCAAGGTGCTCCGGGCCGAGGCCCAGGTGGACGCCGCCCGCGTCCGCGAGTCCGCCCTGCTCGATGCCACGCAGATCCGCGCCGACGCGCAGGCCGAGGCCACCCGCATCCTCGAGCAGGCGCACCGTGAGACCGACGCCGCGGCCGCTGCGGCCCGCGCCATCGCCGAGGCCGACGCACGCACGATCGTGGCCGAGGCCGAGCTGAGCGCCGAGCGCGCCCGCAGCAGCGCCGGCGCCGTGGCCGAGCAGTTCCGCCGCGAAGCGCTCCAGGGCCGGGAGCGAGCCCTGCGCGAGAACGTCGAGGAGCGGGCTCGGCTCCGCGACGAAGCCCTGCTCGACGCGGCCCGGATCCGCGACAACGCGGTGCACGAAGTGACCAACTTCATCCGCCGGCTCGACGACGAGCGCGAGCAGCTGCTGACGTCGGCGCGCGCCGACGCCGAGCGGATCGTGACGGCGGCGCGCGAGGAGGCCGACGGCGTGCGGCTGCGCATGCTCGACGACGAGCGCCCCCGCCGGCCCCGGACGGCCTCGCCCGTCGCGGCACCCACGCCGGCCGTCGAGCCCGGCGGCAGCGCCTGGGGCGCGACGCCCCAACCCGAACCCGCACCCTCGCCGACCCCAACCCCGGCCCCGACCCCGGCGGCATCCGACCTTCCCCCGTTCGCGGGCGAGGCGTTCACGCTGGTGGCCGAGCCCCCCGACCTCGAGGGACTCTTCGGACCCGAGCTCGGGGGCGAGACCCCGGGCCCCGAACGCCCCGCCCGGCGGCCCGCGCCGGCGGCGCGCCACCGGAAGAGGTTCTTCCGGCGCAGGTAGTCAGTCGTCGCGCCGCAGGGCCGCCCGCGCCGCGTGCCAGCCGCACATCCCGTGCACCCCACCGCCGGGCGGGGTCGCGGACGAGCAGAGGTAGGTGCGCGGGATCGGGGTGACCCACGGTCGGGGTGACACCGCCGGACGGGTGAAGATCTGGCGCACCGTGCCGGCACCGCCGTTGATGTCGCCGCCCACGTAGTTGGCGTCGTAGGCCTCCATCCCCGCCGCGTGCATCGTGTGGCGGGCGAGGATCGTGTCGCGGAAGCCGGGGGCGAAGCGCTCGACCTGGGCCTCGATCGCCTCGGTGCAGTCGATCGTCGACCCGTTGGGGACGTGGCAGTAGGCCCAGCCGGTGTGGCGGCCGGCCGGCGCGCGCGACGGGTCGGCCACCGCGGCCTGCACGAAGATCACGAACGGACGCGTGGGGACGCGGCCGGCGAGCACCTCGGCCTCGGACGCCGCGATCTCGTCGATCGTGCCGCCGACGTGCACGGTCGCCGCCCGTCCGACGTCGGGGTTGGTCCACGGCACCGGGCCCGACAGCGCCCAGTCGATCTTGAACACGCCGGGTCCGTACCGGTAGCGCCGAAGCGTCCGCCGGTAGCGCGTGGGGACGCGGTCGCCGCCCAGGGCGAGGAGCTGGCGCGGCGTGATGTCGAGCAGCACGCTGCGCGCGGGCGGCAGGTCGGACAGGGAAGTGACCTCGTGGTCGGTCACGACCTCACCGCCGTGGGCCGCCAGCTCCGCGACGAGCGCGTCGGCGATCCGCTGCGATCCCCCGGCGGCCACGGGCCAGCCGACCGCGTGCGCGAGCAACGTGAGGAACATCCCGTACCCGGCGCTGCCCGGCGCGTCGAGCGCGACCATCGAGTGGGCCGCGGACCCGGCGAGGATCGCGCGCGCTTCGTCGCCGTCGAATCGACGGGTCGTGAGGCCCTGCACCGATCGGATCGCGTCGAGCCCGAAGCGAGCCATCGTGAACGGGACCCGCGGGATGCCGAGGGGCGAGAAGAGGGTCTCGCTGACCTGCGTCGCCTTGGCCACGTACCGCCCCATGAGCGACCGGTACGCGTCGGCGTCGCTCCCGAGTCCGCGCGCGGTGTCGTCGACCGAGCGGTGCACGAGCCCGGCGCGCCCGCCGGCGAGCGGGTGCGCGAGCGCGATCTCGGGATGGCACCACTCCACGCCGCGCGCCGCAAGCGGCACCGTGGCGAACGCGGGTGAGGCCACGGCCGTGGGGTGCACGCTCGAGCAGACGTCGTGGACGAACCCCGGTTCGGTGAGCGCCGCGGACCGGCTCCCGCCCCCGGGCGCGGGCGCCGCCTCGAGCACCACGGTCCGTCGACCGGCACGCGCCATGGTGATCGCCGCCATCAGCCCGTTCGGTCCCGACCCGACGACGACCGCGTCGTACTCGCTCACTCGCGCACCGTACCCCCGGCGAGCCGCCGCACCCGATCGACCACCACCGGCCAGTCGATCAAGAGGATCGTGACCGTGGCCGGCCACACCGTGTAGTCGAGACCGAGGAGCAGCACCGTCCCCAGATGGAAGCACCACGCCGCGACCACGTAGGCGGGACGGACGCGCCGGAAGAGCACCACGAGCGGGAACGACACCTCGAACACGAGGATGCACGCCGCGAAGATCTCGGGGAGCGGACGGTGCGCGGCGAGGAACACCGCGACCCCCTGGAGCGGCGTGGGCTCCCCACGCACGCGGCCCCAGGCCAGCGCCCACTTCATGTTGTCGGAGAACACCCATTCCAGCCCGGAGCTGCGCAGCTTCCAGATCCCCGTGAAGCAGTAGATCGTGGCCATCACGCCGATCGCGGTGCGGACGGCCCATCCGTACCGGCGCTGCGGCCGCCGGTCGGACCACCGTGCGTCGCCCGGGGCGAACACGAGTGGGAGCGAGGCCCACACGAGCATCAGCTCGATGTGGAAGATCTTGCCCCGGCTCCCGCGCAGCGCGGCGAGGAACAGGAAGCCGAGCCAGGCCACGGCGTAGGTGGCACGGCGGATCGGCCCGCGCCACTGGGGGTTGCGGCCGATCGCGAACCACGTGATCACCGCCCCGACGATCACCGCCTGGACCGCCAGGATCACGGTCCGCGACGGCATGGCGTCGAGCCACGACACGATCCAGGCAGGCTTGAACAGCGCGGGCGGCGCGCCCGCCAGCTTCGGGTACGGCGACAGCACCGTGCGCACGCCGATCAGCGCGAGGAAGAGCGCCTGCACCGCGAGCAGCCGCGCCGGCGCCTCGGGACCGAAGAGCAGGTCGTCGAGCCGGCGCCCGACCGACGGACGAACCCGAGGCTCGGTGGTCACCGCGACCCCGCTCATTCGTCGGTCTCCGGTTCGTCGGGGCCGTCGTACCCGGGCGCCTCCGCGCACGACCACCGGAACTCGCGCTCGATGCGGTCCTTCACTCGCTCGCCGTCGATGACCCGCACCCGGTACCGCTCCCAGTAGATGTGGATCGCCTCGACCTCCCGGCCCTCTCCCTGTTCCCCCTCGGCGATCGCGTCGCACACCGCCTCGCGCTCGGCGTCGGAGAACCGGTCGAACTTCTCGAGCAGATACGGCGCGCGGCTGTACGCGTCGGGCATGGCCTTGAAGTCCACGCGGTGCAGCACGTCGTCGGCGTCGACCCGGAACGGGAAGTAGCTCCCCGAGGTGTTGCCCTTGAGGTTCGAGTAGAGACGCCATCCGGTGAACGGCCACTTCTCCATCGCGTTCCACCCGAAGTATGCGAGCGCACCGATGAGCGCGACCGCGAAGACCCGCGCGAGCACGGGCACACGATCGGGTCGGGACGGTGGAGCAGGGACGGACGGCGGCGGGGCCGCGGCCGGAGCCGCAGTGGGATCGGAGGGGTCGCTCACCTATGCTCCCCCGACCCGTCGGCACCCCGAGAGGCTCCCGTGAAGCGCGCGCGTCCCCGCATGCTGCTGCCCGCACTCGTCGCGACGGTCGCGCTGCTCGCCGGCACCGCAGGCGCCACCGCCCACGCGCAGTCGGGTTCCCAGGCGAAGTCGGGTCTCGAGAAGATCGAGCACATCGTCATCATCATGCAGGAGAACCGCACGTTCGATCATTACTTCGGGACCTTTCCCGGGGCGGAGGGCTTCCCGCTCGACGCGGACGGCAACATTGCCGTGTGCGTCCCCGACCCGAACGAATCGGGGACGTGTGTCCGCCCCACACACGAGCCCGGCGACCGCCAGGTGGGCGGCCCGCACAACTACCGCTCGTTCGTGACGTCGGTGAACGGCGGGAAGATGGACGGCTTCCTCCAGGCGTTCCGGGACGCGACGGCACCCTGCCCGGAGGACATCGGGTACAACGAGAGCTCGTGGTGCGAGCGCACCAACGAGGACCCCACCAACGTCATGGGGTACAAGACCGAGGCCGACATCCCGAACTACTGGCGCTACGCGCGCGAGTTCGTCCTCCAGGACCACATGTTCGCCGCGTCCAACTCGTGGACGATCCCCGCGCACCTCTACATGGTCTCGGGGTGGTCGGCGAAGTGCCGGAACACCAACCCGATGTCGTGCCGCAACGCGGGGGACGACCCCGACGCACCGGTCAGCTGGAAGGAAGCGCGGTACAAGAAGCTCAACGACGTGGGGCAGGAGGACGTCCCCGACTTCGACGACCCCGTCTACGCGTGGACCGACATCACCTACCTGCTGCACGAGAACGACGTGTCGTGGGGCTACTACGTGTTCGCGGGCGACGAGCCCGACTGCGACGAGGTGACGGGGCCGATCACCTGCAAGCCGGGCAAGCAGGACGCGCGGACGTCCAACATCTGGAACCCGTTGCCGTACTTCACCACCGTGCAGGAGAACGACCAGACCGACAACGTCCAGCCGATGAAGAACTTCGACGCGGCGGTGAAGGACGGCACGCTGCCGGCGGTGACGTGGTTGATCCCCAACGGCGCGGTGAGTGAGCACCCGCCGTCCAAGGTGAGCGAGGGCCAGGCCTGGGTCACCCGCCAGATCAACACGATCATGAAGTCCGACCTGTGGGACTCCACCGCGATCTTCGTGAGCTGGGACGACTACGGCGGGTTCTACGACCACGTCGTGCCGCCCGTGGTCGACGCGAACGGCTACGGGATCCGCGTTCCCGGCCTCGTCATCAGCCCATACGCGAAGAAGGGCTCCATCGACCAGCAGACGCTCAGCCACGACGCGTACCTGAAGTTCATCGAGGACGTGTTCCTCGACGGGCAGCGCATCGACCCGCGCACCGACGGCCGCCCCGACAAGCGGATCAGCGTGCGCGAGGAGGCGCCCGCCCTGGGCGACCTGCGCGCCGCGTTCGACTTCACCCAGCCGCCGCGACCGCCGCTGATCCTCGACCCGTACCCCAACGGGAAGACCTGACCGTCTTGGCGTCACTCGTGCCGCTGAGAGCGGCACGAGTGACGCCAGAAGGCGGGCTCGTCCGCGGAGCGCGCGGGTACCTGGGCGCCGACGCCCTCGCACCTACACTGCGCGCATGCTTGCGCCCCGTGTGCTGCCGCCGCAGTACACCGCCTGGAACCGCCGGTGGGGTGCTCCGAACGGGAACCAGCGCATCTGGGCCCGCGCGGTGGCGAAGGGGATGCCGCAGCTCACCCGGCGGTACCCGCGCATCCGTGGGCCGTTCGCGATCCAGCCGAACAGCGACACCCGGCGCTTCGAGTACCCCTGGGCGTTCTCCGTAGCCCCCGTCCACCCGCCGCTGCGCGTCGTCGAGATCGGCGGTGGGCTCGCCGGGTTCCAGTTCGTCCTGGCCAAGCAGGGCGTCGAGGTCATCAACGTCGATCCCGGCACCGACGCGACCGGCATCGGCTGGCCGTGCGACCACTCGAGCATCGACCGGCTGAACGCGGCGTTCGGCACCGACGTGCGCCTCGTGAACACGACGCTCGAGCACGCCGGCATCGCCGACCAGAGCGTCGACCGCATCTACTCCATCTCGACGATCGAGCACATCCCCACGGAGGAGCTCCCCGGCCTCGCCCGTGAGATGCGCCGGATCCTCAAGCCCGGCGGCACGGTCGTGCTCACCATCGACCTGTTCCTCAACCTCGTGCCGTTCACCAGGCGGGTCGAGAACCGCTTCGGCTGGAACATCGACGTGAAGGCGTTCCTCGACGAGCTGGGCCTCGAGAAGACGATCGGCACCGAACGGGAGCTCAACGGATTTCCCGAGTTCGACCCCGAGGACATCCTGGCCCGACTCGAGCAGTTCTGCTACGGCCAGTACCCGGCGCTCGTCCAGCTGGTGGTGCTGGAGAAGCCTGCCGCCTGACCGCGCGCCGACCCCCCCTACGGCGCAGGGAGCTCGAAGCCGACGGCGGCGCCGAGGTGGCCGTCGGCGTCGGGATCGTCGCGGTCGGCCGCCCACACGGTCCCGCCGTGACCCTCCACCGCCTGCTGGACGATCGCGAGGCCGAGACCCGAGCCGGGCTCGGTGCGGGCAGTGACGGATCGGTAGAAGCGGTCGAACACGTGGGAGCGGTCGGCCGCGGGGATGCCCGGACCGCGGTCGCGGACCTCGACCCGAGTGCCGGTGACCAGCACGTCGACCGGACCGTCGCTGTACTTGCACGCGTTGTCGACGAGGTTCGAGATCGCGCGGGTGACCGCCTGCGGGCGAACGTCGACCACCACCGGATCGGTGGCGGTGAGCGTCACCGTCCGTCCGGTCCGGCGCTCCGCGCGCGCGACGACGTCGCGCGCGAGGGAGGCGAGGTCGACCGACTCGATCGGCTCGGAGTCGGCGGACCGGTCGGTGGCCAGCTCCACGAGCTCCGAGACCAGGTGGGTGAGCTCCTCGACCTCCATCTCGATCCCGTCCACGACCGCCCGGTGCTGCGCCGGCGTCAGCTCGGCGGACCGGCCGAGCAGCTCCGCGTTGGTGCGCAGGCTCGTGAGCGGGGTGCGCAGCTCGTGGCTCGCGTCGCTCACCAGCCGCTGCTGCTCCTCGCGTGACGTGCCGAGCGCGTCGACCATCGTTGTGAACGACCGGCCCAGGCTCGCGATCTCGCTCGGCCCCCCGACGGGGACAGCCACCGCGAGGTCCTGGGTCGCGGCGATCTGCTCCGCCGTGTCGCGCAGACGCTCCACCGGGCGCACGGTGCGCCGGGCGAGCAGCCAGCCGAGCAGCACCGCCGCGGCCACGCCGACGAGCCCGATGCCGAACAGCCACCGCTGCATGGACCCGAGCACGCTGTCGACCTCGCCCAGGCCGCGTGCGATCTGCAATGCCGTCCCGTTGGACTGCGCCATCGTGATCACGCGGTAGCGCTTGCCGTCGACCTCGATCGTGCGCAACGCCGAGCCGGATCCGTCCTCGGCCAGCTCGCGGTCCTGCCGGTCGACCGGGAGGGCCACCCCGCCCTCGATGCACACCGTGGTGGTGCCGTCGGTGCCCACCAGCTGGGCGGCCGACGCGGGCTGCATCAGCCCCGCGGGCGGGCAGGCGGTCGGTCGGGTGAACGCGGGGTCGTCGCGGTCGGCGCCGTCGGCGTCGAAGCGGTCGGGGCTCTTCGATCCGGCCCTGGTGACCTCGGCGGCACGAGCCTGGAGCGAATCGTCGACGCTGCGCTCGAGCCGGTCGGACACCGCGAGGTAGGCGCCGACCCCGACGAAGCCGATCACGAGCGCGGTGATCACGCCGAGGCCGATCGCGAACCGCCAACGCAGGCTCACGACTCGGCCGGGTCCGGCGGGGGTCGGAGCACGTAGCCGACGCCCCGGACCGTGTGGAGCAGGCGCGGCGCGCCGTCGGTCTCGGTCTTCGTCCGGAGGTAGCCGACGTACACGTCGAGCGAGCGGGAGCTCGTCTCGAAGTCGAAGCCCCAGATGCGCTCGTAGATCACGTCGCGCGGGAGCACCACCCCGGCGTTCACGATGAGCAGCTCGAGGAGGTCGAACTCCGTCTTGGTCAGGTCGAGCGGCATCCCGCCACGCGATGCGGTGCGCCCGAGCGGATCGAGGACGAGGTCGTCGACCTGGATCGAGGACTCGTGGCCCGTCACGCTCGTCCGGCGCAGGAGCGCCCGCAGCCGCGCGCTCAGCTCGTCGAGCGCGAACGGCTTGACCACGTAGTCGTCGGCGCCGGCATCGAGGCCGGAGACGCGGTCGGCCACCTCGTGCCGCGCGGTGAGCACGAGGATCGGCACGCGCACGTCCCGGGCCCGCAGGCGCCGGCACACGCTCAGGCCGTCGAGGAACGGCATCATCACGTCGAGGACCACGACGTCGGGCTCGGACGCGAGCACGGCGGCGAGCGCCTTCTCGCCGTCGCCGACGGCCTCGACGTCGTAGCCCTCGAGCTCGAGCGCGAGCACGAGGGACTCGCGGACACTGCGGTCGTCCTCGGCGACGAGGACGCGCGGGCGCGGCGTTGCACCGTTCACGCCGGAGACCGTACGACGTACCGGAAAGGAACGCGTAAGAACGGGCTCCGCATCTTCTTACCGATGGTTCACACGGAGGCAGGGCGGCCCTTACGAAGTGGGCCGACCATGCATCCATGCAACGACGAGCCCCGGGTCACCCAGCGGCCTCCCCCCTCCGCAGGTGGCCCGGGGCGATCGTCGTGGTGACCGTCGCGCTCGGCACCCTCCTCGCCGGGAGCGCGGCCTTCGCCCTCGCCCGCACCGACGGCACGGCCGACCCGGCGGTCGAGCCGTCGACCACGACCACGGCGGCCGCGCCCAGCGACGACGTCGCCGACGCCGACGCCGACGCCGACGACACCGGCGGCCCCCTCGCGGTCGACACGGTGACCGCGCCGCTCTGGGACGCGAGCCGGGACCGGCCCATCGCCCTGACCCTGCGACTTCCCGTGACCGACGATCCGGTCCCCCTCGTGGTGATCGTGCACGGGTACGCCGCCGCGGCCGCGGACTACGACGCGCTCGCCGACGAGCTCGCGGCGGCGGGGTTCGCGGTGGCGAGCCCCGACTTCCCCCTGTCCAGCTCGGCCGTGACCAGCGCCCCGAGCCGGGACATCACCGCCCAGGCAGCCGACGTGTCGTTCGTCGTCGACACGCTGCTCGACCCCGGCGGCCCGGTTCCCGGCGCGTCGGCTCGCATCGACGGGGCCCGCGTCGCCGTGGTCGGCCACTCGGACGGCGGCGTCACCGCAGCCGGCGTGGCCTTCAACGACGGCGCCGCCGACCCGCGGATCGGCGCGGCCGTGGTGCTGTCGGGCGGCGCGTTCGGGTTCCCCGGC
Source organism: Acidimicrobiia bacterium (assembly GCA_041659105.1). Taxonomy (GTDB): domain Bacteria; phylum Actinomycetota; class Acidimicrobiia; order IMCC26256; family PALSA-555; genus CAIUKV01. The sequence goes on along the minus strand of JBAZYX010000004.1, from coordinate 21,862 downwards.
GCGTGGTTCTCCGACGACACGCCCGCCGCGCTCCTCGTGGTCCACGGGACTGCCGACGCGGTGAACCCGTTCGCCTCGAGCCAGTCGCTCTACGACGAGGCCGCGGGCACGAAGTGGTTCGTCGCCGTCGAGGGTGGATCGCACGTCGGCCCGTTCACGACCGACGAGTCGGTCGCCGACGTCGCCGCGCTCACGGCCGACTTCCTCCACGCCACCCTCGGCGGGGACTCCGCCGCGGCTGCACGCCTCGCGGCCGGCGCCGACGCCGGATCGCTCGCGCTCGTCGCCGCGGCGTGAGCCTGCGCCGGGCCGCACGCGCGGCCATCATGGACCCGTGCACGCGCGCGACCTCGACACCACCTTCGTGCCCCGCCGGTCCGATGCGGCCTTCACGGTGGAGATCGACGGTGAGGCCGTGATCCTCGACGAGGCGCGCAACCGGCTCCACCACCTCAATCCGACCGCGGGTCTCGTGTGGGCCTGCTTCGACGGCACCGGCTCGATCGACGAGATCGCGCACGACCTCGCGTCCGTCTACGGCGCGTCCGGCGCGAGCACGAGCGCCGACGTGCTCGCGCTCGCTCGCGAGCTGGCCGCCCAGGGGCTGCTCGACGGCGTGGACCGGGATCCCGAGCCGGGTGATCCCGCCACCTGACCCGCCACCTGACCCGCCGCCTGACCCGCGGCGCGGGTGAGCGAGGGCGCTCAGCTCGCCGCGAGGAAGTCCAGCAACGCGCGCTGGAGCGCCGGCTGCGCGTTGGCGTCGAAGTGGTCGCCCGGCACGGTGAGGGAGCGGGCGCCGGCGATCCGCTCGGCGATGGCCCCGGGATCCCCGGCGAGGTCGTCGTCGGTGCCGGCGATGACGAGGACCGGCACCGCGATCTCGTCGAGGTGGTGCTCCACCCCGGCGTGCGGAGTGCCCATGCACGCGGCGAGGGCGATCCGGTCGGCCCGGATCGAGTCGGCCAGGCGGCGGAACTGCTTCCCGAGCGGGTCGGTGATGGTCTCGGGGTCGTCGGCGAGGAGCGCGTCGCCGAACGACGGCCGGTCGTCGGTCCCCCGCTCCAGCGACGCCGAACCGACCCCGAGTGCGACGACGGCGCGGACCCTGGGCTCGATCGCGCCCAGGCGGAGCGCGACCCCCGCGCCCATCGAGTAGCCCACCACCGCGACCGAGTCGAGGCCGAGGTGGTCGAGCAGCGCCCGGACGTCGCGCGTGAGGGCGTCGTCGGCGTAGGCCGCGGGGTCGTGCGGCTTGGCCGAGATGCCGTGGCCGCGGAAGTCCATCGCGATCACGCGGTAGCCCTCGTCGAGGAGCGCGTCGAAGATGCCGGGGCGCACGTAGTTGATGTTGGTGTCGGCCGCGAACCCGTGGAGCAGGACGACGGCCGGGCCGTCCTCCTGGTCGTCGAAGGAGATCTCGGTCCCGTCGAAGGAGGCGAAGGTCGGCACGGCGCGCAACCTAGCCCTGCCCCCGGGGCGCCGGCCTGCCGGACCTCGACGTGCCCGCACCTCCGTACGATCGTGGGAACCGACGGCGGGAGATCGTGATGGACGACCACAGCGCCCACGTCACGCACTCCGCCGCGGGGCACGACGAGCACGCCGGCCACCACGCGGAGGACTTCCGGCGCCGATTCTGGTGGACCCTCGCCCTCGCCGTGCCCGTCGTGGCGTTCAGCGCGATGTTCGCCGACCTGCTCGGCTACGAGCGGCCGGCCGGCACGGCCTGGATCTCCCCCGTCCTCGGCACGGTCAGGACCTCGTGTGGGCCGCGGGGTACGACGCGGTCGCGATCCCACTGGCCGCCGGTGCCTTCGCCTGGGCGGGGATCACCCTGTCCCCCGCGGTGGGTGCCGTGCTCATGAGCCTGTCGACGATCGTCGTCGCGTTGAACGCGCAGCTGCGGCGGCGCCTCCACCTGCGGCCGGAGGACTGAGGCGAGGGCGGGCGGCTATGCCCCCGGGTACGGGACCTGCTCGATCGCGGCGAGCTGCTTCCTCGCCTCCTCGGGCAGGAGGAAGCCCGCCTTCACCGACTGCTTCGTCGCCTTCCGGAAGGCGGCCAGGAACGCATCCCGCGACGGGTACCGCTGCGCGAGCGTCGCCGCATCGAACGGCGTGGCCGTGCCGAACAGCCGGCAGAACGTGCCGCCCGAGTTGAACTCGCCGGTGACGGCCGAGCGGGGCGCGTCCACGAACGCGGTGCGGATCCCGCCGACGGCATTGCCGTCCGCGTCCCGCGTGATGACGAACGAGGGCACCGAGACGCCGCCTACCGTGCTGGCCGGTCCCGGAGCCACCTCGAGCCGCGGGCTCGTCGGCGGCGGTGCGCCGTCGCGCACCCACTCCTCGAGGTGCGAGACCGCGGCCATCAGCACGGCGTACTGCGGTCCGCTGTTGACCGGTGTGTCGCAGTTGAGCGGGCCGCGCGACGGGTTGGTCACGTCGAGGAGCTTCCGCTCGGCTTCGCCGTCGCCCACGTCCGCGAACGAGAGCTGGCCCGTGTAGGCATCGGCGTGCGCAGTGCCCGCGACCTCCCACGTGCGCACGTGCTTCGTGTCGGGCTGGCGCGCCGCGGCGGCACCGAGCGGGCCGACGTCGGTCTCGGTGAGGAAGACCATCACCGGATCGCGCTGGTCGGTGCGGATGAGCGTCGGCACCGGCGCGGGGATCGCGGGGAGCGGCGCCTGGCTGAGCGCGGCCGCACCGCCGAAGCGGCTGTGCACGAGGAAGCCGTCGTACACGCCGGCGATCGGGTGCACGGCGTCGACGTAGGTCACCATCCGGGTCGCCGACTGCGACTCGCCGGTCGCGATCAGTCGCTTCGGCTTCAGGGGGCCGAGTGGCTTCACGTCGCCGTCGCCCCGGATGGCCCGGCCGGCCTGGGTGAAGATGTCGTACGAGTAGCTGTCGCCGGGGTGGGAGAGGCTCGCGTACCGCCCGGGGTCGCCCGCCTTGATCCCGCCGGCGGGGACGCCGCCCACCGTGGTGGTGCCCCCCTGCACGCCGACGGCCTGCGCCGACACGCCCACCCAGGCCATGCCCTCGCGCAGCATCACCAGGTGCGAGAGCAGGTACCCGGCCGGGCTGTCGAAGCCGGCCGAGACGTTGAGCCACTCGACGACGACCGTGCCGTTGAAGTCCTTCGGGTCGCTCGGGCGCACCACCACCATGCGGGTCGTGTACGGCGCCGCGCTCGCCGGCGTGACGGTCCACCTGCCGTCGCTCGTCAGCGCCTCGGCCGACGTGTACGCCGTCGCGTCCCCGGAGATGAAGGACTCCTCGGTGACGTAGCCCGAATCGGGCGCCAACCCCGGGCGGAGGAGCGACGGCTCGCCCGTTCCCCCGGTCACCGGTCCGGTCACGGTGGGGACCGGCGGTTCGACGGCGGCGGCCATGCCCCCGGAGGAGACCACGACGGCGGCGACCAGCGCAAGCGCCAAGAGGATCGCGCTTTCACGATACCGACGTCGGGTCTGCATCGACGGCAAGATACCCCGATGCAGCCACTCACGAGCCTCAGCGGCCAGGTCGTCATCGTCAGCGGTGCCTCACGGGGCATCGGGAAGGGGCTGGCCCTCGGGCTGGCCGAACAGGGGGCCGCGGTCGTGTGCGCGGCCCGCAGCTCCCGGGCCACCCCCGGCGAGCTGCCCGGCACCGTCGAGGACGTCGCGGAGACGATCGTCGCCGCGGGCGGGCAGGCGGTGGCGGTGCGCGCCGACATCGGCAGCGACGCCGACGTGCACGGGATGATCGCCGCGGCCGTCGACAGCTTCGGCCGGCTCGACGCGCTCGTCAACAACGCGATGACGCCGACGCGCGCACCGTTCGACGACCTCACGCTCGACCAGTGGGACCAGTCGTGGAAGATCAACGTGCGCAGCCTGCTCGTGTCGTGTCGCGCCGCGGTCGACGCGATGGCGCCGACGGGCGGCGGCAGCATCGTCAACGTGTCGTCCGGCGCGGCGGACCCCCACCTCCCGCACGAGTTCCTGCCGCCGGGCTATCTCGCGTACTCGGTGGCGAAGGCCGCGCTCGAACGCTTCTCCACCGCGCTCGCGCCCGAGGTCGCCGACCGCAACATCGCGGTGAACGCGTTTCGCCCCGGCGCGGTGAAGACCGAGATGAGCGTGCACGAGCTGGGCGAGGACTACGACTGGTCGATCTGGAAGGAGCCGGCCAGCGTGGTGCCGGCCGTGCACTGCCTCGTGCAGCAGCGGGCCGACGGCATCACCGGCCGCGTCGTCGACGTCGCCGGCTACGGCTCCGACTGGGGCTGATCCCGGAAGGTGCGTCCCACGCGGCCGGAGTCGGCCCCGACTTCGCGAGCGAGCGCGCGCACCCCGGCGAAACGCCCCGGGCGGAGGGCCCCGGTCAGGCTTCCTTGACGACGGCGTACCAGACGCGCTCGGCGACGAGTCGCAGCTGCTCGCTGATCGCGACGACCCGGACGTAGAGCTCGCGCCGTCCGGTCAGGAGGCGGAGGTCGTCGAGCTCGAGCAGGTCCGACGTCGCGCGCCGGTAGACGCGCTCGAGCGCGCGCGTCGCCTTCACCGCGGCGTCGGCCGCGCCGGTCGCGTCCTCACCTTCGGCGCCGAGGTGCGCGAACGCCTCGCCGAGATGGCGCACGCCGGCGACGAGGAAGTCGACCATCTCGGCGGTCGGCAGGTCGGGCGGCAGCGACATGACGTCGGACTCGCGGACGGTGTCCTTGGCCCGGTTGAGCACCTCGTCGAGCCCGGCCGACAGCACCCACAGGTCCTCGGCGTCGACCGGGGTGACGAACGCGTTGCGGAGCGCGCGCCACAGCTCGCGCTTCTGGTCGTCGGCCCGGTGCTCCATCGCGCGCACCTCGTCGGCCCGCTCGCCGTCCCCGTGCGCCCACGCCGCGAACGCGACGAGCCCGGCTTCGGTGGTGACGAGCTGGGCGCGGAGCATGCCGAGCACGTCGGGGGTCTCGGGGAGGAACCACCGCCGGGTCACGTCCACCACCTCCACGGCACCACTGCGACGGCGCCGAGCGCGGCGCACACGGGCAGGGTAACCAGCCAGGCGACGAGGATCTCCCGCACGACCGGCCAGTGGATGTGGTGCATCCGGCGCCGGCCGGACCCGGCCCCCACGACGGACGACGCCACGATCTGGGTGGTGCTCACCGGCGCGCCCACCGCGGTGGACGCGATCAGCACCAGCGCCGAGCCGCCCTGGCTCGCGAGGCTGTCGGCCGGGCGCAGCCGGAACAGTCGCTGGCCCACCGTCCGCACGATCGGCCAGCCGCCGAGCGCGGTCCCCGCGGTGAGCGCGACCCCGCACGCGAGCGCGGCCCACGTGGGTGCGGCGAGCGTCCCGATCTTCCCGGTGGCGAGGAGCATCGCCGCGATGAGGCCGATCGCCTTCTGCCCGTCGTTCGCGCCGTGCCCGAACGCGACCACACCCGACGCCACCCACTGCGCGGCCCGCACCGGGCCCCGCACCGTGCCGCTCGCACGTGCGAACAGCCACCGCAGAACCCGCTCGAACGCCCAGCCCGCAACGAAGCCGGCGATCGGGGCGACGGCCAGGGCGAGGAGCACGCCCCCCACGCCCGAGGGCTTCCACCCCTCGAGCGGGCCCCAGTTCACGGCGTTCAGCCCGTCGGCCGCGATCGCCGCTCCGGCGAGGCCACCGACGAGCGCGTGCCCCGACGACGACGGCAGCCCGAGCTTCCAGGTCACGAGGTTCCAGGTGACCGCACCGGTGAGCGCGGCCCCGATCACCCCCACCATCTCCGCCGGGGGGACCTGCACGATGCCCGCGACCACGTCGGCGACCGCGGCGCCGAACAGCAGCGGGCCGAGGATGTTGCCCGCGGCGGCCAGCACCACCGCGGGCCCGGGTCGGGCCGCGCGGGTGGCCACGAGCGTCGCGATCGAGTTCGCCGCGTCGTGCAACCCGTTGGTGAACGCGTACCCGATGGCCAGGGCGATGGCGAGGTCGAGGCCGCTCACGGTGAGGAGTCTTCCCGGTTCGAGCCCGCTTCGCGGCGCTTGCCCGGATACCGTCGGCGGGTGACCGACTTCGAGGACCGCCGTACCTCCGTGGAGGAGCTGGCCGCCGCCGTGCGGGCGCTCGCCGACGCCGCCGCGGAGACCGCCGTCGACCCCGCGATCGTTCGTGACGTCACCGCCACGATCCGCGACCTCACCAACCGTCTCGCGGCGGCGACGGACGACGACCCGTACTCGGGGCTCGTTCGCCGGCCGGTCGACTACTCGGTGCCCCAGAACCCGATGCCGTTGAACCCGATCATCGGCGACTGCAGCCCCACCCGGCCCGACGTCGCCCTGCACTACCGCGAGGGCGAGGTCCGGGGCACGGCCCGCCTGTCGAAGCGCTTCAGCGGGCCGCCGGGGTTCGCACACGGCGGGATCAGCGCGATGCTCGCCGACCAGATCGTCGCCGTCACGCCCGGTGCGGCGGGCCTGCGCGGCGGGATCACCAAGTCCCTCGAGGTCCGGTACCGCCGGGCCCTGCCGCTGGGCGAGGAGGTCGTGCTCTGGGGGGTGTGCACCCCCGACGGCGACGACATGTCCGCTCGCTACACCATCACGTCACGGGATGTCGTCGCCGTCGAGGGCACTGCGGTGCTGGTGCCGTACGACCGCCTGGCCAAGCGCCAGGCCTGACGCCGGTCACACGGTGCGGGGGTCGATCAGACCGCCGTCGCCGCCGCGTTGCTGGTCGTCGACTGCTGCGGGGCCCCGGCCGGAGCGCCGCCACGCGGGCCGCCGGCCCCGTCGTTCTCGACGCCGGTGACGTTGAAGTCGGCGTCGACCTTCACGGTGACGTGGGTGCCGTCGGACTTCGTCATGTGCGCCTCGTAGGGCGAGCCCTCGGCATCGGTCTCCACCCGGTCGACGGTGGCGTCGGGGACCTCCTGCTGGGCCGCGGCGGTCACCTGGGCTGCCGTGTCGCCGGTCAGGAGCTCCTCACCGGGGTGGACCGCCTGCGAGCGGTCGATCTGCTCGGTGGGGGCGGTGGTGGTGTCGGTCGTGCCGGACGAGCTGCCGGTCTGGGCCATGGCGATGCCGGTGGTGCCGAGCAGCGCGCCGGTGACGGCGGCGGCGGCCACCAGCTTCTTCGTGCGGGAGGGCTTCGGGGTGCTGGGGTCGGGGCTCATGTCTCGTTCCTTCTCTGGGGGATCCACCCGGTCGGGTGAACGAGATCCATGGTCGGGCACCGACGTAAGAGCCCGGTCGGACGCGCGCCGCGCTCCCTCAGGCGGCTCTCAGGATGCTCGGGATGTCCGCGTCGTTCGCGCGCACCGCGCGCGTCGCGCGCGTACGTGGACTCTTGCTCGACCACCGCGTCCAGGTCAGGCTCGACGCGGCCGCCGGGTCACGCGCTCGCGCTCTTGCACCGGTTGACGCCGAAGTCCGCGGTGGTGCCCGCCTTCACCGTGTAGTACGTGCCGTCCGGACAGGTGATCTTCGGGTTGATCTCCGCGAACACGCCGTCGGGCGACTCGTACCCGGGCACCGTCCACACGTGGACCATGTTCGTCGTCACGTTGATCATCTGACCGCCCACGGCGCGACAGTCCGCGAGCGTGATGTCACGGTCGGCGCCGAGCGGCGCCTCGATGACGCCGTTCTTGTACACGATGCACGTGTTGGTGTGGTAGTGCCAGTGGTCGTTCGGGCCGACGAAGCCCTCCGGCGGGTTGTTGACGTCGCCCTGGTACGTGAGGAGCATGAAGCCGGCGATCGGGGAGTCGGGCGCGGTGCCGTCGAACACGAGCATCGGCGTCAACGGACCGTCGACGCCCTGGACGACGTCCTCGGGGAAGCTGCGGCCGAACCCGCCGTAGTGCGTGCCGAGGCCCGGCGAGAACGGGCCGGCCCGGCGGTACCCCGCGGCTTCGGCGGCCGCGATGTTCGGGTACCTCGCGACGAGCGCGGACAGCTGGTTGAGCTGCTGGCTCAGCGCGGTCTGGGTGGCCGGATCGAGCTTCACCTCCGGCGCGGTGCCGTGCTGGTGGCCGTTGTGCAGCGCGGACAGGCCCTTGTCGTCGACTGCGACGCCCGCGGCCGCGCCGATCCCGTGGATGTGGCCGTCGGACGACACCCCCGCGGCGGTGACGTCGCCGGCGTGCGTGATGTGCGCGTGGTTGCGCGCGCTCGGCGACGCGATCGCCGCGGTGGCGATCGCGACGACCGCCAGCGGGACCACCGCGCCCGCGAGGAGGTCGCCGCGGCTCCAGTCGCGCCCGAGCTCCGGTCGCGCGAGCCACATCCCCGCGAGCACCACGAGCGCGATCTCGATGCCCACGGCCGCGAGGTCCACGAAGTCGGCGGTGTGCGGATGGCCGCCGTGCTCGCCGAAGGGCAGGCCGTAGGTCCGGCTGATCGCCCAGATGCCGAGGAACACCACGGTGCTGAACATCGTGAACCGCAGCAGGCCGCGCGACGGACGCGTGAAGACCAGCACCGCGGTGACGACCTGGATCCAGGCGACGAGCGCGAAGCCGAGCCCCTCCACCGCCGAGCTCTCCATGTGCGACGGCACCATCGCGAAGTGGATCGCGCCGGCCGACGCCGCAAGCACGGCGAGCAGCACCCGGCCCGCGCCGCTGAGGTCGAACCGGTCGCGCGGCCCCGTGCGCTGCGGCGCGATCGGCGCGGTGGACGGCGCGGTCCGTTCGAGTACGTCGGTCACGGTGCCCCCCTGGACGAGCCGGCGAGCCCCCAGTCTGGCACTCCCCCGGCTACCGCGTCAGCCGGAACGCCCCCGACCACGGCGTGGCCTGACCGTTGCCGAAGGCCGCCCGCAGCCTCCAGCACGTGCCCGCCGGAACGTCGCGCAGGTCGGCATCGAAGGCGTACTGGTCCGCGTCGGCGTCGTAGCGCAGCCCGGCCGGAGCGCCGGACGGCACGACCTCGCGGGCCGCGTCGGGACCGTCGAAGGCCCCGGCGCACGCCACCGGCTTGCGCTCGACCGCCCAGCCGGTGGTCGCGAACCCGCCCGGCGCGTCGCCCGCGAGCGTGAACTTCACCGGCACCGTCCTGCCCCGGTGGAAGAGCCCGGTGCCATCCGAGCGGATCGGCGGGAGGATGCCGCCGATCCCGCCGTAGACGATCGCGTACGACGCCGACGCGGGGACGTCGCCGTTCCCGGCCGCGTCGGTGCCGCCGTCACAGGTCACCACCACCGTGCCGACACCGTTCGCGTCCAGCCCCGTCGTGTTCACGTCGACGGTCGCCGTCCGGTCCACTCCCGATCCGGGCGCGGGGTCGACGGTGGTGCAACCCGCGCTCGGAAGCGCGTCCACCCCCTTCACGAACGAATGGCCGGCCGTGAAGCCCGTCACGCTCGACACCGGCGCGATCGTGTCGATCCGCACCGTGTCGGTCGCCGATCCACGGTTGCCCGCCAGGTCGCGGGCGGCGCAGGTGACCGTGTGCACTCCGTCCCCGGAGAGCCCGCCCGCGAGCGCGCCGTCGTACGCAGGCGCGGGGGCGAACACGGGCGCGAGCGCGGTGTCGACGCTTCCGACCGTGCATCCCAGCGACGTCACGCGCACGTTGTCGGTCGCGGCGACGCGCACCGCGACCGGCGTGGTCGTGTTCCACCCCGCGTCGCCGGCCGCACTGTGCGCGACCATCACGACCGGCGCGATGCCGTCGGGCGGCGCCGCGACGGTCGTGAACGAGATCTCGACGTCGGCGGCCATCTGGTCGGGTGGGTCCACCGCGTCCGCGTCGTGGACGCCGGAAGCGTGGACGGTGGCGGTGCACTCCTCGCCGTACGCGAAGTCGACGGTCGGGTCGAAGGTGTGCAGCGTTCCGCTGGCTCCCGTCGTACCGGCGTGCGCGCCCGAGGACGAGCAGGTCACCGTGATCCAGCTCGGCGTCTCGGTGAGCGTGACCGCCTCGCCGAACTCGATCGCCAGGTCCGCGTCGACCGCGACACCCGCGCTGCCGTCGGGCGGCTCGGAGCCCGCCACCCGGGGCGCCGTGTCGCTCACGTAGTTCGCCTGGTAGGTGCGGTCCTCCCCCGGCGCGGAGCCCACGACACAGATCGTGTCGTTGGCCACGCTCGTGGTGGAGGTGCTCACGATCCCGGTCGGATCGTTGCCCGTCGTCCATCCGGTCGCGGAGTCGAACGGCGCGCTCGAGGTGGCGGTCGCGGACGCGACGAGGCGCAACGACTGGGCGGCGGTGAGCCCATTGACGGTGCTCCCGATGGTGCCCACGTTCGCGACCGTCGTGGTTGTCCCCGGTCCCTCGCAGGTCGCGGACGCCGCGTACACGGTCCGCGTCAGTGTGAACTGCTCGCCGGGTGGCGCGACCGCGCGCATGCTGCCGTCGGTGAACGTGGTGGTGGCCGTGCCCGACGAGCCGGTGGCGGTCACCGCGTACGTGGCCACGAACCAGTCCGGGAGCGCGAAGGTGTCGGTGACCTCACCGGCCGCGTCGGCCGTCACGGACGCCACCCGGCTCCACGTCTGCCCGTCGTCGTCGTTGACGGAGATCCGGACCGCCTCACCCGGCGCCCAGCCGGAGCCCGAGATCGTGACGGTGTCCCCCGGCGCGTAGTCCGCCCGGTCGGTGCGGATCGTGGGCGTGCGCCCCGCCGCGGCCGGCGCCACCGCCAGCGCCCCGAGCGCCCCCATCGTCAGTGCCGCCACCAGTGCCGCCGTCGTCCTGCTCGCCCCGCTCCGTCGCCGCATCCCCGCGGTATCGGCCGGGGACGCCGGAGACCTTGAGAGCGCGGCCCGCGGGCCGACGTGCCACGATGGGATCCGGCCGCCACCCGCATCCGCGGCCGGACGGAGGGGGAACCGTGGAATTCGACCTGGTCATCCGCAACGGCACGGTGGTCGACGGCTCGGGCGGCCCGTCCGCCCGGGGGGACGTCGCCATCGTCGACGGGAAGATCGCGACGGTCGGCGAGGTCGACGGCGCCGGCCATGAGGAGATCGACGCCGACGGGCTCGTCGTCGCCCCCGGCTTCGTCGACGGCCACACCCACATGGACGCGCAGGTCTTCTGGGACGACCTCGGCACGTCGTCGTGCTGGCACGGCGTGACCACCGCGGTGATGGGCAACTGCGGCTTCACGCTCGCCCCCGCAAGCGCCGACCAGAGCGGGCTCGTGGTGCGCAACCTCGAGCGCGCCGAGGACATCTCGGGTGACGCGATGGCGAAGGGCATCACCTGGACGTGGTCGACGTTCCGCGAGTACCTCGCCGCCGTCGACGGGCTGCCCAAGGGCCTGAACTACGCCGCGGCCATCGGCCACTCCGCGCTGCGGACGTGGGCGATGGGCGAGCGTGCCTTCACCGACGCCGCCACCCCCGAGGACCTCGCCGTGATGGAGGCCGAGCTGAGCGACGCGCTGCGCGCCGGCGCCGTGGGCTTCAGCACGTCGCGCTCCGACCAGCACGAGACGTCCGACGACCGCGCCGTCGCGTCGCGGCTCGCCACCTGGGACGAGGTGCGCGCGCTCGTGGGCCTCGTCGGCCGCGAGAGCGAGGGCCTGTTCCAGCTCACGTCGGAGAAGGCGAGCTTCGATCCCGACCCCGCCGTGCGCGCCGAGTACTACGGCCGCCTGCGCGACCTCGCGGTGGAGACGAAGGTGCCGATCGCGTTCGGGCTCTTCGCCATCCCGAACGGCGCCAACACCCTGCCGCTCATGGAGGAGACCGCCGCGCTGGGCGGGCAGATGTACGGGCTCACCCACTGCCGCGGCGTCGCGGTGGTGCTGAGCTTCAAGACGCGGCTCCCGTTCGACAACCTCCCCGAGTGGAAGCAGCTCCGGACGCAGTCGCTCGATGCGCAGCGCGCCGCGCTGCTCGACCCGGAGGTGCGGGCGCGCCTCGTGCACGAGGCCAACCACGCCGACTACGGCCGGGCCATCGGCGCCGAGGCCCGCAAGCCCGACTGGAACGTGGTGTCGATCCTGCGGTCGCCCTACCTGCCCAACCCGTCGGTGGCCGAGGAAGCCGCGCGGCGCGGCATCGACCCCGTGGAGCTCGTGATCGAGCTCGCGCTCGAGTCGGACTTCGATCAGTACTTCGTGCAGATGCTCACCCAGCAGCCCGAAGACGAGCTGATGACGATCCTGCGCTCGCCCTATTCGGCGATGACCTTCTCCGACGCCGGCGCGCACGTGAGCCAGATCCTCGACTGCTCGATCCAGACGCACCTTCTCGCGTACTGGGTGCGCGAGCGCCAGATGCTGTCGATCGAAGAGGCGATCCCGATGATCACCCGGAAGCCGGCCGAGATGTGGCGGCTCCACGACCGCGGCCTGCTGCGCGCCGGCATGGCGGGCGACGTCACGATCATCGACATGGACCGCGTCGCGCCCGACATGCCCGAGGTCGTCAACGACCTCCCGGGAGGGTCGCGCCGGCTCACGCAGACGGCACAGGGCTACGTCGCCACGATCGTCAACGGTGAGGTGCTCACCCGCGACGGCAAGGCCACCGAGGCGCGGCCGGGCCGGTTGCTGCGGGGCACCTCCCGCGTCTGAGCGGTCGTCTCCCGCCTCTGGCGACACACGCTGGGGGGCTGCGGCGAGGTCCCCTTCAGAGGCACGTGACGCTCCAACGGAAGCGGTCCGGGCGCAGCGTCCCCCGCGAAGACGGTCCCGCGGCTGGTTCGCCACGGGACCGCCAGCAGTGGACGCGGCCCAGCTCACACTGGACCGGAGGTCCGTCTCGTTTCAGGGAGCGAACGGTGCCGGAACGTTTCCGCCGCCGCACAGGCTGTTGTTGTTCCCGCCAGTGGTGCCACCACCGGCACCCGGGAACTGCCAGCTGCTCGCGCCTGGCTTGCCGTTCGAACCCGGGTGGTTGACCCCGAAGTCGTGCACGACATCCCCGGTGGTTCCGAAGGCCCCGAAGGCCCCGTGACCGGCGCACCCGTCGCTGTTCGTGATCGCGTTGTCGAAACCGGGCTGACTGCCGTAGCCCCCGCCGGCACTCGCCAACCCGCCCAAGGGCACCGCGAGCGCAGCCGCCGCGACAACCGCGGCAACGAACACGCCCGTCCGCCGCATTCGACGCGGCCGAATCGGTCGACCTCTGCCAGTGTCCATCGTTGGCTCCCCTCACGTCATGCCGGGCGTCTGCCAGGCGCGCGGGAGCCTACGCGAAGCCGCTCGACCAGAGCAGAAGGCGACTCTGCTCCCGGGTGACATTGGCGGACGCTGGGCTGCCCACGGAGACGTCCCCGAGCGAGGAAGTGACGCTCTCCCAGCTCCCCGACCTCGCCGCCACCCGAGCCCGCGCCGGACCCGAAGCCGCGTGACCGGGGGGAACTACGGCGTGACGATGGGGAAGGCGGGGTCGAGGCGGTCCAGGAGGTCCTGGAGCCGGCCGATCGCGCCCAGGTCGCCTTCGGCGGTGGCCATCCCCGACGCGGCGGCATCGGCGAGCGGGAGCAGCCCGAAGATGATCGCGGCCATCACGTCGTGCTCGGCCGAGATCGCGAGGTCGGGGTCGGCGAACGCGTCGTCGAGACGGTGGTGCAGCACCGCGTTCTGGAGCCACACGGCATAGCGGGTGCCGTCGTGGGTGTCGACGAGGTTGAAGCGCAGCTCCGTGTCACCGGCACGCGGGCCGTTCAGCCGCACGGCGAGCGCGTCCAGGATCAGCGACAACGGCATGTTGCGGACGATCCCCGACCCGAGCTTCACCTCGGGCGCGACGATCTCGCCGGTGCGCAGCTCGCGCGCGCCCATCAGGAAGAAGTTGCGCCACGGGCCCGACTCCGCCTGATAGCCCATCTGCTCGAGCGCGTCGGCCTGCAAGGAACGCGCGTCGGCGTTGTCGGGGTCGGCGAACACCACGTGGTTCACCACCTCGGCGACCCAGCGGTAGTCGCCGCGCTCGTAGTCGGCCCGGGCCCGGGCGAGCACGGCGTCCGCGCCGCCCATGTACTCCACGTACCGCCGCGCGGCCTCCACCGGCGGGTGGGGGTGCAGGTGTGCGGGGTTGCCGTCGAAGAAGCCGAGGTAGCGCTGGTACACGGCCTTCACGTCGTGGTTGACCGTGCCGTAGTAGCCGCGCGAGTACCACTCCTTCGCGAGCGACGGCGGGAGCTCCACCTGCTCGGCGATCTCGAGCATCGTCTCGCCCTGGTTGGCCAGGCGCAGCGTCTGGTCGTGGAGGTACTGGTACATGTCGCGCTGCTTCTCGAGGTACTCGAGGCAGTCGGCCGTGCCCCAGACCGGCCAGTGGTGGCTCGTGAACACGAGGTCGGTGCGGTCGATGTAGCGCACGATCGACTCGTCCATGTACCGCGCCCACGCACTCGCGTCGCGCACCTGCGCGCCGCGCAGCGTGTACACGTTGTGGAGGTTGCGCGAGCAGTTCTCGGCCATGCACAGCGCGCGGAGCTGCGGGAAGTAGAAGTTCATCTCCGCCGGCGCCTCGGTGCCGGGCGTCAGCTGGAACTCGATCTCCACGCCGTCGATCACCATCGTGGTGCCCGTCTCGGAGATCACGTCGGTGGGCGCGATCACCGACACGTTCCCCGACGACGTGGTCTTCCCCAGACCCGCGTCCACGTGGCCCGTCGGGCTCTTCTCCAGCGCGGCGCCGTACATGTAGATCGCGCGGCGGTTCATCGCGAAGCCCGCGATCACGTTCTCGCTCACCGCCGCGAGGAGGAACCCCTCGGGCGCGAGGATCCGCGTCTTGCCCGCGTGCACGTCGGCCAGGGTGGTGACGCCCTCGACGCCGCCGAAGTGGTCGACGTGCGAGTGCGAGTAGATCACCGCGACCACGGGCCGCTCGCCGAGGTGCTCGTTCACCAGGCGCAGCGACGCGCGCGCGGTCTCCTGGGAGATCAGCGGGTCGACCACGATCCATCCGGTGTCGCCCTCGATGATCGACATCACCGACAGGTCGTACCCGCGCACCTGGGAGATGCGCTCGTGGATGCGGAACAAGCCGTGGACCATGTTGAGCCGGGCCTGGCGCCACAGGCTCGGGTTCACGGTGAGGGGCGCCGTCGCGTCGGCGAGGAAGCCGTACTGCTGGAGGTCCCACGCCACCTGGTCGCCGTCGCCGGGGATCACCGGGGGGTCGAGCGCGGCGACGAAGCCGCGGTGCGCGGCCTCGAAGTCGCGCTGGTCGGACCAGTCGAGGAGCGGGTCGGCGAGGAGCGCCCGGTGCGCGTCGACGGTGGTGGGCGTTGCGTCGTTGGCCATGGCCGGAGGCTAGGGCACCTGCCCGCCGGCTCCGACGCCGCGCAGCACGGTGAGCGACCGCGGGCCCGCCGTGACGGGGTCCCCGGCGGCCACGGCCGGCGCGTCAACGGACGCGAACTCGCCGGTGGTCGTGTCGAACACGGGGCGCCACGCGCGGTGCCGGCCGGCTCCGGGGAGCGCGACCGCGAGCGGCTCCCACCACGCGTTCACCACGAGGAGGAAGTCGTCGTCCACCAGGGGACGACCGTCGTGCGCGCGGTCGGGCGCGTCGTGGCCGTCGAGGAACAGCGTCACGCAGCGCGTCGCGGGATCGACCCAATCTGCGCCCGTCATCGGCTGCCCGTTCGTGCCGAACCACGCGAGCTCGCTCGCCTCCATCCCCGCGAGGAACCGGCGGCGCCGGAACACCGGATGGGCGCGGCGGAACGCGATCAGGCCCCGGGTGAACGCGAGCAGGTCGTGGTCGACGTGGTCCCAGTCGAACCAGCTGATCTCGTCGTCCTGGCAGTAGGCGTTGTTGTTGCCGAGCTGGGTGCGGCCGAGCTCGTCCCCGCCGAGGAGCATCGGGACACCGAACGAGCACAGGAGCGTGGCCAGGAACGCCCGCGACTGCCGCGCGCGCAGCGCGTGCACTGCGGGATCGTCGGTCGGGCCCTCCACGCCGCAGTTCCACGACCGGTTGTCGTCGGCGCCGTCCCGGTTGTCGTCGCCGTTGGCGTGGTTGTGCTTGGCGTCGTAGGAGACGAGATCACGCAGGGTGAACCCGTCGTGCGCGGTCACGAAGTTGACCGAGGCGGTCGGGCCCCGACCCGCCTCGCCGTAGAGATCGGAGGACCCGGTGATCCGGGTCGCGAGCTCGCCGGCCATGCCTTCGTGGCTGCGCCAGAAGTCGCGCACGGAGTCGCGGTAGCACCCGTTCCACTCGACCCAGCCCAGGGGGAACCGGCCCACCGCGTAGCTGTCCTCCCGGCCCACGTCCCACGGCTCCGCGATGAGCTTCGCCTGGGCGACGAGCGGGTCCTGCGCGACGAGGTCGAAGAACGCGGCCCGCGGGTCGAAGTCGCCGTTCGCGCGCGCGAGCGAGGACGCGAGGTCGAAGCGGAAGCCGTCGACGCCCATGGGCCCGGCCCAGAAGCGCAACGAGTCCATGATCATCTGGAGGCAGCGCGGGTGCCCCACGTTGAGCGAGTTCCCCGTGCCCGTCGTGTCGACGTACCGGCCGAGGTCCTGCGGGTCGAGCCGGTAGTACGCAGCGTTGTCGAGGCCGCGGTGGCACAGCGTCGGGCCCGTGTGGTCCCCCTCGGCGGTGTGGTTGAACACCACGTCCAGGATCACCTCGAGGCCCGCCGCGTGCAGCCGTTCCACCATCGCGCGGAACTCCGCGACCTGGTCGCCGGGCCGGCCGTCGCGACACGCCGCCGAATAGGCGGCATGTGGCGCGAAGTACCCGATCGGGTTGTAGCCCCAGTAGTTGGTGAGCCCCCGCTCCACGAGCTTGCGCTCGGGCACCGAGTGCTGCACCGGCAACAGCTCCACCGCGGTGACGCCGAGGGCGACGAGGTGGTCGATCACCGCGTCGTGGGCGAGGCCCGCGTACGTGCCGCGCAGCGCCGGAGGCACCGCCGGGTGCGTCTGCGTGATCCCCTTGACGTGCACCTCGTAGATCACGGTGTCGGCGTACGCGCGCCGCCACGGCCGGGGCGTGAGCGGACCGAACCCGGGGTCCCCCGCGTCGACCACCACGCTGCGGGGAACCGACGGGGCGGAGTCGCGCGGGTCGTCGTCGGCGAGCTCCGGTCCGAACCGGACGTCGCCGTGGATCGCGCGCGCGTACGGGTCGAGGAGCAGCTTCGCGGGGTTGGTGCGCAGGCCGCGCGTCGGTGCGTGCTCGCCCGACGCGCGGAACCCGTACCGCGTGCCCGGGGGAACGCCGGGGACGAACCCGTGCCACACCCCGGCGTCGCACTCCGTGAGCGCGAGCCGCGTCTCGGTGCCGTCGTCGGCGAACAGGCAGACCGCCATGCCCGCCGCCACCTCCGAGAAGACGGCGAAGTTGGTGCCCCCGTCCCGGGGGGTGGCGCCGAGAGGGACCGGGGAACCCGGCCGGACCGCCGGAACCGCCCCGGGCGAGGACGTCACCGTCCCACCCGGTCGATGAGTCCCGCGAGGCCGCCCCACTCCTGGTGACGGCGCCGGATCACGTCGGCCACGATCCCGGTCCACCCCGTCTGGTGGGACGCGCCGAGCCCGGCACCGGTGTCGCCGTGGAAGTACTCGGAGAAGGTGATCCCCTCCCGCCACGCGGGGTCCGCGGGCCTGCGGTCGACCCCGGCGTCGCACGGGCGCCGGCCGTCCGGACCGGGGACGAAGAGCGCCACCAGGCGGGAGCGGATGTCGGCGGCGGCCTCGCCCAGCGTGCGCGCCACGCCCGAGCCCGTGGGGTACTCGACGGTCACCTCGTCGCCGAGGAAGTGGTGGAGGCGGTCGAGGGCCTCGCAGATCAGGTAGTTGAGCGGGAACCAGACGGGGCCGCGCCAGTTCGAGTTGCCGCCGAACATCGCGGTGGTGGACTCGCCCGGCTCGTAGTCGACGGTCGCCGTGTGCCCGTCGAGGTCGAGCCGGTACGGCGCGTCACGGTGCCGGGCCGACAACGAGCGCAGCCCGTACGGCGACAGGAACTCGGCCTCGTCGAACAGCCGGGTGAGCACCGGCAGGAGCCGATCGACCCCGACCACACCCAGGAGCAGCCGCTCCGCGCCCGGCTCGCCCCGCAGCATGCCGCGGCGGCGCAGCGCGTCGGGATCGATCCGGTCGGGGTCGAGGAGCGCGGCGAACTGCTTGCCGAGCACGCGCGCCCGGTGGAGCTGCTCCGACTCGACCACCACGGACGCGAGGAGCGGGATCACCCCGACCATCGAGTACACCTCGACGGGCCGCGTGGTGCCGTCGGGCAGCCGGAGCTGGTCGAAGTAGAAGCCGCGCTCCTCGGACCACACGCCCAACCCGTTCATCGCGTCGCGCAGCGCGGCGAAGTGCTCGAGGAACTTCACCACGAGGTCGGTGGTGGGACGACCGGCCCGCCCGAGCACCGACGCGATCGCGGCCATCGCGAGCGCGTACGACGCCATCCAGCCCGTGGCGTCGGACTGCTCGAGCTGCTCGCCCTCGGGCAGGTGCGACCGGTCGATCGGGCCGATGTTGTCGAGGCCGAGGAAGCCGCCCTCGAACAGGTTGGAGCCGTCGAGGTCCTCACGGTTGACCCACCAGGTGAAGTTGACCAGCAGCTTGGCGAAGATCCGCTCGAGGAACTCGACGTCTCGCGCACCGTCGATCGCGAACACCTCGAGGGCGGCCCACGCCTGGACCGGAGGGTTGACGTCGGAGAAGTCCCACTCGTACGCGGGGATCGCGCCGTTGGGGTGCTGGAACCACTCGCGGCACACGAGCACGAGCTGGTACTTCGCGAACGAGGGGTCGAGGTGGGCCAGCGTCACGCAGTGGAACGCGAGGTCCCACGACGCGAACCACGGGTACTCCCACTTGTCGGGCATCGACATGATGTCGAACGCGTCGAAGTGGCCCCACGCGGCGTTGCGACGCTCGCGCCGGACTGCGGGCGGGGGCGGGCCCACCGGATCGCCGTCGAGCCAGCGCCGCACGTCGAACGCGTAGAGCTGCTTGCTCCAGAGGGTGGACGCGAACGCCTGCCGCATCACGTCGGCCTCCGCCGCAGTCGTGGCCTCGGGGGTGAGATCGCCGTAGAACTCGTCGGCCTCGGCCTGCCGCTGCGCCCGCGTGGCCTGGAAGTCGGGCCCGAACGCGGCGCCGGCTCCCGCACCGTCCTCCCCGCCGGGGCGGAGGCGCAGCCGCAGCTCGACCGTCGCGCCCGCGTCGACGTCGACCCGGTACCAGACCGCGACCTTCGTGCCGGTGCCATCGGGGTTGACCGTCGGGGCGCCGTGCAGCACGTGGTCGTTCACACCGTCCTTGGGGAACGGCGGGGACGCGTCGGCACCGAAGACCCGGGCCGCGTTCGTCTCGTTGTCGCAGAACAGCAGCGCCGGCGCGGTGCCGTCGGGTCCCGCGTCGGCAACCAGCTCGAGCGGCCCGAGGAACGGGTGGTCGATCTCGACCCGCGTGCCGTCGGCCGCCCGCCGCAGCTGCGGCGCCACCGCGTCGGGGTCCCACGACCAGGTGTTGCGGAACCACGCGCTGGGCAGGAGGTGGAGCGTGTCGCGGTCGGGCCCCGCGTTCGTCGCGCGCACCACCCACACGATGTCGGTGGGATCGGCCTTCGCGTAGTCGACCTCCACCTCCCAGTACCCCGCGTCGAACACGCCCGTGTCGAGGAGCTCGTACTCCGGCTGCACACGGTCGCGCGCCGCGTTCTCGTGCACGAGGTCGGCGTAGGGATACTCGGCGCGCGGGTAGAGGTAGCGCCACCGGTTCCACGCGTGGCTCGGCACCGCGTCCAGGTACCACCAGTGCTCCTTGGCGTCCTCGCCGTGGTTCCCCTCGGGGCCGCTCAGCCCGAAGATGCGCTCCTTGAGGATCGGGTCCCGCCCGTTCCAGAGCGCGAGCCCGAGGCACAGCCGCTGCTCGACGTCGCAGAACCCGGCCAGCCCGTCCTCGCCCCAGCGGTAGGCCCGCGACCGGGCGTGGTCGTGCGGGAACGAGGCCCACGCGTCGCCGTCGGCGCTGTAGTCCTCCCGGACCGTGCCCCACTGCCGCTCGCTCACGTACGGGCCCCACAGCGACCAGGGGCCGGCCTCGCGCAGGCCGTTCTCGAAGCGGCCGAAGCCCGCCACCCGCTCCCGCTCAGCGCCCACGGCTTCGGACCGTACCGGCTCGGCGCGTCCGCGGGTGCACGCCTCGATGATCTCGCTCGCTCACCCCCGTCGACCCGTTCGGCAGCGGTGCGAACGCCGCTCGCTCGAGTGTTCGCGCGCTCGTCACCCGCGAGAAACCAGGCCTGGGTAGCGTGCAGGCAGGAGGTGCGCCCGTGCTCGTTCTCAGCGCGTTGGGTGAGCTCGACCGGCACGACACCGGCGACTGGCACCCCGAGCGGCCCGCGCGTCTCGAAGCGGTGCGCCTGGGGATCGCCGACGCGCTCGGCGCCAGCGGCGACGGCATCGTCCCCATCGCCCCGCGCGCGGCCACCCACCACGAGATCGTGCGGGTCCACTCGCCGCACTACGTGTGGTCGCTCGAGCGCCTCGCGGCCGACGGCGGCGGCGAGCTCGACCCCGACACCCCCGTGTCGGCCGGCTCGTGGGACACCGCGGTCCTCGCCGCGGGCGCCGGCCTCGCGGTCGTCGACGAGCTCGCGTCCCGCGACGGCGGCATCGGGTTCGTCGCGGTCCGCCCGCCGGGGCACCACGCCCGGCCCGGCATGGGCATGGGCTTCTGCCTGCTCAACAACGTCGCGATCACGGCCGCGGCGCTCGCCGACCGGGGCGAGCGGGTGCTGATCGTCGACTGGGACGTGCACCACGGCAACGGCACCCAGGACACGTTCTGGGACGACCCCCGAGTGCTCTACGTGTCGATGCACCAGTCGCCCATGTACCCCGGCACCGGACGGGTCGGCGAGACGGGCGGCGCCAACGCGCCCGGCGCCACGATCAACTTCCCGTTCCCCGCGGGCACCACCGGCGAGATGTACCGCCGTGCGGTCGACGAGGTGGTGGCCGACGCCGCCGCCACGTTCTCCCCCACCTGGGTGCTCATCTCCGCGGGCTTCGACGCGCACCGCGACGACCCCCTCGCGGGTCACGCGCTCGCCGCGGGCGACTACGCGGAGCTGGCCACCCGCGTCGCCGCGCTCGCACCGCGCGACGGACGGGTCGCGCTGTTCCTCGAGGGCGGGTACGACCTCGCGGCGCTGCGCCGGTCGATCGCCGCGACGGTGGGCCGGCTCACCGGCACGTTCGAGACCGACGAGGGACCCACGCACGACGGTCCCGGCGCCGACACCATCGGCGCAGCCCGGGTCTTCCGCGACCGACTGAAGGAGGGCTCGTGAGCGAGCGTCGCGAACCCAGCTCACCCGTGCCCACGGAAGCGAGCGGGGTCCGAGCGGCCCGGCGGCGGAGCCGCCAGGAGCGGGTGTCGTGATCCTGCGCAACATCGTGGTGGGGGTCGACGGGTCTGAGAACGCGCAGCGCGCGCTCGACTGGGCGATCACCCTGGCCCAGCCGTCGGGCGCCCGGGTCACCGCGGTGCACGCGCTCGGGCTGCTCGACCGGCTCGAGCACGAGCGCGTGCCCACGGCCAGCCACCGCGACGAGATCCTCGACGAGTTCCGGACGACCTGGTGCCGCGCGCTCGACACCGCCGCGGTCACCGACGACCGCCTCGCGCTCGACGGCACGCCGGCCGACGTGATCCTCGCCGCCGCGGCGGAGCGCAACGCCGATCTGATCGTCGTCGGCGAGCGCGGCACCGGCGGCGGCCCCGCGCGCGACCTCGGCAGCACCAGCCGCCGGGTCCTCGAGGGCGCCGACCGGCCCGTGCTCGTCGTGCCCCAGGAGCAGCCGGCATGACCGACGCGGAAGCCCCGCCCCCCATCCCGATGTCGGACCCGCCCCCCATCCCGGCATCGGACCCGGCCCCCATCCCGACATCGGACCCGCCCCCCATCCCGACATCGGACC